>JARXKP010000370.1 GCA_030271615.1 Pseudomonadota bacterium | reverse complement strand
ATCATCTTCTGCACCGTGGTGGTCGGCATCGCCGGCATGGAAGACATGAAGAAGGTCGGCAAGACCGGCGGCCTGGCGCTGCTGTACTTCGAGATCGTCAGCTCGATCGCACTTGTCGTCGGGCTGGTGATCATCAACGCGGTGCAGCCGGGTGCCGGCATGAACGTCGACGTGAGCGCACTCGACACCAAGGGCATCGCGGCCTACACCGAACCCGGCAAGCTGGCGACCACCACCGACTTCCTGCTCAACATCATCCCGAGCACGGTGATCGATGCGTTTGCCAAGGGCGAGATCCTGCAGGTGCTGCTGTTCGCGGTGATGTTCGGCTTCGCGCTGCACAAGTTCGGCGGACGCGGCACGCTGGTGTTCGACCTGATCGAGAAGACCTCGCACGTGCTGTTCAGCATCGTCGGCATCATCATGAAGGTGGCGCCGATCGGTGCCTTTGGCGCGATGGCCTTCACGATCGGCAAGTACGGTGTCGGCTCGCTGTGGTCGCTGGGCAAGCTGATGGGCACGTTCTACGCGACCTGCCTGTTCTTCATCATCGTGGTGCTCGGTCTGATCGCGCGCTTTCATGGCTTCTCGATCTTCAAGTTCATCCGCTACATCAAGGAAGAACTGCTGATCGTGCTGGGCACCTCGTCGAGCGAATCGGTGCTGCCGCGGATGATGGCGAAGATGGAGAACCTGGGCGCCAAGAAGTCGGTGGTCGGGTTGGTGATCCCCACGGGCTATTCGTTCAACCTCGACGGCACCTCGATCTACCTGACGATGGCGGCGGTGTTCATCGCGCAGGCGACCAACACGCCGATGACGCTGATGCAGCAGCTCACGTTGCTGCTGGTGCTGCTGCTCACGTCCAAGGGCGCGGCCGGCGTCACCGGCAGCGGCTTCATCGTGCTGGCCGCCACGCTGTCGGCGGTCGGCCACGTGCCGGTGGCCGGGCTCGCACTGATCCTGGGCATCGATCGATTCATGTCGGAGGCGCGCGCATTGACCAACCTGATCGGCAACGGCGTCGCCACCGTCGTGGTCGCCAGCTGGACCGGCGACCTGGACAAGGACCGCATGCGTCGGCAGCTCGACAACCAAGTCGACGCCGACACGGCCGAACCCGAAGCGCTGCTGGACGACGTCGAGCAGCACATTCCGGCCACACCGGCACGCTGAAGATGCAGCAAGCCCGAAACCCGCTGCACGGCCTGACGCTGGAGGCCATCGTCACCGCTCTTGTTGCGCACTACGGCTGGGCCGGCCTGGGCGAGCGCGTCCCGGTGCGCTGCTTCACCAGCGAGCCGAGCCTCGCGTCGAGCCTGAAGTTCCTGCGCAAGACGCCGTGGGCGCGCGAGAAGGTGGAGGGGCTTTACCTGTTCATGCTGCGCGATGTCAAACGCGCGGCGCCCCGCCCTCCCGAATCGCCCGGCTGACGCGCCGGGAACGCTCGCCGCGAAGATGACTGAACGCGTTCAACTGCGCCGCACCAAGGGCTGGCGCATGCCGGCTGCCACGATCAAGGTCGACCGCTCGACCCGCTGGGGCAACCCGTTCTGCGCGAGCACATCCGTCCGGCCTCGCGAGGCCGAGGTACGGCGATCAAGGGATAACCGCGACCGATCAGTGCCCTGGCCACTCGTAGACTGAAAACGCCATAGAGGAGAGATTTCCGTGCACCTGAACACCGCCAAGACCGGCGCAAACACCCCGGTACGGCCGAACAAGATCGTCAGCGCCGCCGAGGCCGTGCGATTGATCCACGACGGCGACACCGTGGCCACGGGTGGCTTCGTCGGGATCGGTTTTGCCGAGGGCATCGCGATCGCGCTGGAAGAGCGCTTTCTGGCCACCCAGACCGAAACCGGCAGCGGTTCGCCGCGCCAGCTCACACTCGTCTATGCCGCCGGCCAGGGCGACGGCAAGGATCGCGGACTGAACCACTTCGGCCACTCGGGTCTGGTCAAGCGCGTGATCGGTGGTCACTGGGGACTGGTGCCGAAACTGCAGGCGCTGGCGCTGGCCGGCGAGATCGAGGCCTACAACCTGCCGCAGGGCGTGATCTCGCACCTGTTTCGAGACATCGCCGCGGGCAAACCGGGCACGCTGAGCCACATCGGTCTGGGCACCTTCGTCGACCCGCGCCACGGCGGCGGCAAGATCAACGCGGCCACGCAGCAGGACCTGGTGCGCCTGATGGAGATCGACGGCGAGGAAGTGCTGTTCTACAAGGCCTTCCCGATCCAGGTCGGCATCATCCGCGCGACCACCGCCGACCCCGACGGCAACCTGACGATGGAGCGCGAAGCGCTGACGCTGGAGGCGCTGGCCATCGCAATGGCCGCGCACAACAGTGGCGGCCTCGTCATCGCGCAGGTCGAGCGCATCGCCGAGCGCGGCTCGCTGAACCCGCGACAGGTCAAGATCCCCGGCGTGCTGGTCGACTGCGTCGTCGTCGCCGAGAAGCCCGAGCACCACATGCAGACCTTCGTCACGGCGTACAGCGCAGCGTTCGCCGGCGAGATACGGGTGCCGGTGAACACGCTGGCACCGATGCCGATGAGCGAGCGCAAGCTGATCGCGCGCCGCGCCGCGATCGAACTCAAGCGCAACGCGGTGGTGAACCTCGGCATCGGCATGCCCGAAGGCGTGGCCGACGTGGCCACCGAAGAGGAAGTGATCG
>JARXKP010000369.1 GCA_030271615.1 Pseudomonadota bacterium | reverse complement strand
AGGAGTCGATCCAGTTGCTGCAGAAGGTGTTTCGCCTGCGCACCTGCGAGGACACCGTCTTCAACAACCGCAGCCGGCCGTGTCTGCTGCACCAGATCAAGCGTTGTTCCGGTCCCTGCGTGCAGCTGATCTCTGCGGAGGATTACGCGCGCGACGTGGCGAACGCAGAACGCTTTCTGCAAGGCGAACAGCAGCAGGTGATGGACCGACTGCAGGCGCAGATGATGGAACACGCCGAGGCGCTGCAGTTCGAGCAGGCGGCCGAGATCCGCAATCAGCTCGGTGCACTGTCGCGGGTGCTGCACCAGCAATCGGTCGAGGACAACACCGGCGTGGCAACCCGTGACGCCGACATCCTCGCGGTCAAGGTGCAGGGCGGCCGCGCCTGCGTCAACCTGGCGATGGTGCGCGGCGGCAGGCACCTCGGAGACCGGCCGTTCTTCCCGGTGCATGTCGAGGACGCGGCCGCGCTCACGGCGGTGGAAGCCGATCAGGGAGCCGAAGACTCAGCGGAAGAATCATCCGACAAGCGTTCTGCGGCCGCATCGCCCGAAGCCCTGGTGCTCGAAGCCTTCATCGCGCAGCACTACCTCGATGGTGGCGTGCCGCCACTGCTGGTGCTGAGCCACCCGGTCGACAAGGCGCTGATCGACGCACTGTCAATGCAGGCCGGCGTCAAGGTGACGGCCCAGCACCAGCCACGCGATGCGCGCCGGGCGTGGCTCGACATGTGCATCAAGGGCGCAGAGCTTCGACTGGCCCAACTGCTGGCCGAAGAAGGATCGCAGCAGGCGCGCACCCGGGCGTTGGTCGACGCGCTGGCCCTGGACGTCGAACGGTTGGACACGTTTCGCATCGAGTGTTTCGACATCAGTCATACCGCTGGTGAAGCGACTCAGGCATCGTGCGTGGTTTTCGAGAATCACAGAATGCAGAGTGCCCAGTACCGCCGCTACAACATCGAGGGCATCACCGGCGGAGACGATTACGCGGCAATGCGCCAGGTGCTGATGCGGCGTTACGGCAAGCTGGCCGAGCAGGTGGCCAGGCGCGCGGAAATGGCCGAGGACCGGCCCGATGAGCCGTCTCGCGAGGCCGACGACGAGACGGTGATCGCGAAGCCCGAGCTGCGTCTGCCCGACCTGGTGCTGGTCGACGGCGGTCGGGGCCAGGTCAGCATGGCACGCGAGGTGTTCGAGGAACTGGGCCTCGACCTCGGCCTGATCGTCGGCGTGGAGAAGGGCGAGGGGCGCAAGGTCGGGCTGGAAGAGCTGGTGTTCGCCGATGGGCGCGACAAGGTCTATCTGGGTCGCGACTCGGCCGCGCTGATGCTGGTCGCGCAGATTCGGGACGAAGCGCACCGCTTCGCCATCACCGGCATGCGAGCCAAGCGCGCCAGTGTGCGCACCGGTGGCAGCAAACTTGAAGACATCCCCGGCGTCGGGCCGAAGAAGCGGGCGAAGCTGCTGCAGCGCTTTGGCGGCGTGCGCGGTGTGGCCAGCGCAAGCGTCGACGATCTGCTGACCGTCGACGGCATTTCGAAGGATCTGGCCGAGGAGATCTACCGTGTCTTGCATTGAGACGTGTGAGTTGCTGCGCAGCGGCAATTGGGCGCTGCGGTTCGCCTCGCTGGGCCTGGCGATGCTGGCCGGCTGCGCGTTCGAGCCGACGTCGACTCCGGTTCCGGTCACCCCGGCGCATCCCACACCGGCTGCTGCAGTCGATCCCAGGTCGGCAGACGAGAAACCGGCTGCCGGGTCGGCAGTCGCAGTCGTTGCGACCGGTCCCGTGCGCCTGCCGGCTCCCGGCGCCGTGCGCAGCCTCAGCGAACTGCGCCTGCAAGCCGCGCGGCGCATCGTCGCCGCCAATCCGCACCTGACCTACGCCGACCGGACACCGGATGCGCTGCTGGCGATTCCGGTCCTGGTGGTCGACTTGAACGGTGACGGCACGATCAAGGGCATCGACGTGATGCGCTATCCGCGGCAGGCCAAGGACACCACGCAGATCGCCATCGACGCCGTCAGGCGCGCGGCGCCATTCGGCGAGGTGTCGCGGCTGCCAAGGCCCTGGCGATTCACCGAAACGTTCTTGTTCAACGACGACCGCCGGTTCAAGCCGCGCACGCTGGACGAACGTTGATGTCGCGTCGGTGAGATCGGCGTGCCGCGACACGGCACAATCGATCGCATGTTTTTCAACCTTCCGACGCTTTTGACCTGGGCCCGCATCGTCGCGATTCCGCTGGTGGTCGGCGTTTTCTATCTCGACCTGAACGATGCGACGCGCAACACGGTGGCGACTGCGCTGTTCATCGTTGTCGCGCTCACCGACTGGGCCGATGGCTACCTGGCGCGCAAGCTCAACCAGACCTCGTCGTTCGGTGCCTTCCTCGATCCGGTGGCCGACAAGTTCCTGGTGTGTGCCGCACTGCTGGTGCTGGTACACCTGAACCGGCTCCATGCGCTGGTGGCTCTTGTCATCATCGGACGCGAGATCGCCATCTCGGCGCTGCGCGAATGGATGGCCCAGATCGGCGCCTCGCGCAGTGTCGCGGTGCACCTGCTCGGCAAGCTGAAGACGGTGGTGCAGATGGTGGCGATCCCGTTCCTTCTGTACGACGGCACGCTGTTCGGCTTGATCGACACCCACCTGTGTGGCACGGTGCTGATCTACATTGCTGCGGTGCTGACGG
>JARXKP010000060.1 GCA_030271615.1 Pseudomonadota bacterium | reverse complement strand
TTCAATCCGGACCTGGTGCTGCTGCCCTGTGTCGGCTACGGCCCTGAGGGTGTGCGACTCGGCTACGGCGGCGGTTTCTACGACCGCACCGTGGCGGCGTTGAAGCCACGGCCGTTCACGGTCGGCCTGTGCTACTCCAACGGCTTCCTGCCGATGTTGCGAGCGCGAGCCGACGACCTGCCGCTCGACGCCCTGCTGACCGACGACGGCGTCGTCTGGCAGCGCTGATCGGCCACCGGAGCTCCCTGATGGCGGCAGGCTGGATCCAAGCGCTGAAGATCATTCCCTGGGGCAACGTGATCGAAGCGGCACCGGGCCTTGCCAAGAGCGCTCGCGGCTTTTTCAAGCGCACCCAGGATGCCGTGGATGCGACGGCCGATGACGCAACGGTGCCGTCGGCGGCCGCCAGCGAGGCCGACGCCCTGGCCATGGCGACACGACGGATCGCTTCGTTGGAAGCGCGCCTTACCCAGGCGACCGAACTGCTCGACTCGCTGGCTTCGCAAAACGCCCGCATGGTCGAGGCCATCGACGCGCTGCGTCAGCGCGGTCGGGCCTTGGTGATCGCGGGTGTCGTTCTGGCCGCGGCATTGATCGGGACATTGATCTGGGTCGCCTCGATAGCGCGCTGACCCGGCCACGCCAGTGAGTTCTTCGGGGAGTCGGTATGCGTGAGCTGAATCACCTCTCATTCAACCGCGTTCGCCTCGTGCGATCGATCAGCGCGATGGCAGTCGCTCTGGCCGCGTGCGGCGCCGCCGTGGCCGCTGACGGCGCTGCGCCGGTCGACGAGCCCTGGGCCTTGCATGGCCACGATCTCGGCGGGCAACGGCATTCGCCGCTGGCGCGCATCAACGCGGCCAATGTCGACAAGCTGGTGCCGAAGTGGACCTTCCACAGCGGCGTGTCGGCCACCTTCCAGGCGACGCCGATCGTGGCCGATGGGGTGATGTTCGTGTCGCTGCCGTTCAGTCATGTGGTCGCTCTCGATGCGGCGACCGGCCGCGAACAGTGGCGCTACCAGCATGTGCTGCGGTCGAAGCAGCTGTGCTGCGGTCCGGCAAGCCGCGGCGTTGCAGTGGCCGGCGGCAAGGTCTACCTCGGCAGCGTCGACGGGCGGTTGATCGCGCTCGACCAGAAGTCCGGAGCCCTGCTGTGGGACGTTTCGGTGGCCGAGTACGCCGGTCGCACTGAAGCGACCGCGCAACTGGGCGCCGACGATTCGATGTCGAAGGTCGGCGCCTCGGGTTCCACCGGGGTCGGCATCGGCGCGGCACCGCTCGTGCACGACGGTCGGGTGTACATCGGCATCACTGGCGTGGGCTACGGCCTGCATCCTGATCAGGGACTCGCGGTGGTCGGCGTGTCGGGCCAGTACGGCCGGCCGGGCCTGATGGCGGCTTTCGATGCGCAGACCGGCAAGGCGCTGTGGCGCTTCGACATCACCGGCCCGGGCTGGGAGGGTCCCTACCGCGATGCCACCCCCGATGGCCTGTCGACCCATCGCAACATCGCCGACGAGAAGGCCCGCGCGGCCGCCCACGCCGACGCGTGGAAGTTCGGCGGGGGTGCGATCTATGCCACGCCGGTCATCGATGCCGAGCGCCATCTGCTGATCTTCGGTACTGGCAACCCGTCGCCGAACATGGCCGACGCCTCGCGGCCCGGCGACAACCTCTACACCTCGTCGCTGGTCGCGCTCGACCTGCGCAGCGGCAAGTTGCAGTGGTACCACCAGCAGATTCCGCATGATCGCTGGGGCTATGACGTGGCGAGCCCGCCGGTGCTGTTCGACCTGACCTGGAACGGGAGCAAGGTGCCCGCGCTCGCGTCGCCGAGCAAGCTGGGCTGGGTCTACGTGCACGACCGGCGCGACGGGCGCTTCCTGTACAAGTCCGACGCCTTCGTGCCGCAACGCAACATGTTCACGCCGCCGCAGCCGGGCGAGGGCGTGCTGGTGGCGCCGGGCATCGCCGGCGGCGCGAACTGGTCGCCGTCGTCGTACGACGCGTCGCTCGGGCTGATCTTCGTGCCCGCGTCGCACCTGCCCACGCGCTACATCGCGCACGAGGTGACGCGGCCCGACGGCAGCGTGTTGCAGTACGCCAGCACGCAGAACGGGGACGAAAAGAGCGGCACGCTGACCGCGCTGGACCTGGGCCATGCCGGTCACTTGCGGTGGCAGCTGAAGACCGACGAACCGCTGATCGGTGGTGTGCTGTCCACGGCGGGCGGGTTGCTCTTCAGCGGTATCGGCCAGGGTGTGTTCGCCGCCTTCGACAGCAGCACGGGGCAGCGGCTGTGGTCACAGCCCTGCGATGCGGGGGTCAACGCACCGCCGATCACCTACACGGTCGGTGGCCAGCAGTTCGTCGCGGTTGCGGCGGGCGGCAATTCGCTGTTCGGGTTCAAGACCGGCGACAGCGTGGTCGTGTTCGGCCTGCCGGACGAACCCGGGAAGTGAGCGTGGAGGTCGACCGCTACACGGTCGTCATCGAACCGCAGGGCTGGCATTTCGAAGCCGTCAGCGGCGTCTCACTCGTCGAGTCGGCGCGCAATGCGGGACTGGTGTTGCCGACCTCGTGCCGCAATGGCACCTGTCGCGCCTGCCTGTGTCGCGTGCTCAGCGGGCGGGTGCGACACCTGATCGACTGGCCGGGACTGAGCTCCGAAGAAAAGCACGCCGGCTGCATCCTGCCCTGCGTGGCGACGCCTGAGACGGCCCTGCGGATCGAGGCACCGCGCGCCGTCGAGTCGCCGGTGGCACCTCCGGGAGCCGCGGCCGCAACCGACTGAGCACGACGACCCGCCCCCGCCTCACGGCCCCGGAGGCGTTGCGAGTGCGCGCAAGGCTTCCAGCACGGCTTCTTCCGCGCGATCGGTGGCGGTGTCGTCGAAGATGCTGCCGATGAAGGATCCCGCGATGGCGTCGTCGGCCGGGGCCTGTTGAGCCACCGGCAACACAACGAGCTTCAAGCTGTCGCCACGGGCGTCGAAGTGTTCACGCAGGGTCACCGCCCAGAGGCGCCGTGCCGCGCGGCCCAGCGCGCGGTGGGCCGCATCACGGTGCTCGTCGAACTCGATGGCGATCCGCGCAGCCAGGGCGTCGACGGCGACCTGATCTGCGAGGACATCACGGGCGGCTTTGTCCAGCAAGGTCCAGCCTTCGGCCAAGGCCGCAGCGACACGCCGGGCCGCGTCGTGGTCTGCCGGTCCAGCCGTGGTCGCACCGCGCAACACGAGTGAACGGGACGGCCCGGTGCGCTTGCCCGAAGCGGACGGGTCGGCGATCCCCTGCGTGTACGGGAATTGCCCCGGCTGGTTGACGAGCATCAGCCAGCTCAGCAGATCGCCGCGGTCGCGGGAATCGCGGCGGCCTGCGATCGATGAGGCCGAGTCGAGCAGCGCCCGGGCCTCGACATCCATCTGCACCAGGCGCTTCGCGGCGATGTCGTTGACCGCTTCGACGGCCTTGATCTTGTCGGGCTTGTCCTCGAACAGCATGCGGGCGACTTCGCGCAGATGCTGGATGTCGCGCGCCAGCTGCGCCTGGGCGTGCACCTGCTCGCGGTACCGGCGCACCGCAGCCACCGCGTCGATCAGGATCACTCGACCTTCAACTTCGCGAACGCCGGGTCCGCCGGGGTCGGCTGCAGCTTCAAGTCCCGCAGTGCGCGGATCACCAGGGCGGCGATCATCAGGTTGCGATGCGTCTTCGAGTCCGCAGGCACCACGGTCCACGGCGCCCAGGCGGTGCCGGTCGCCGAGATCGCGTCGGCATAGGCCTTCTGGTAGTCGCTCCAGCGCTTGCGCACCTCGAGGTCGCCGAGGTTGAACTTCCAGTGCTTCGTCGGGTCGTCGATGCGCTCTTGAAGCCGCACGCGTTGTTCATCCTTCGAGATGTGCAGCATGAACTTCAACACCGTCGTGCCAGTCTCGACCAGCATGCGCTCGAAGTCGTTGATATGGGCGTAGCGCTGCAGTGTCTGCTCCGGCGTGATCCATCCGTTGACAACCGGAACCAGCACGTCTTCATAGTGGCTGCGGTTGAACACGATGATCTCGCCGGCCGCCGGCATGTGTTGGTGGATGCGCCACAGGTAGTCGTGCGCTTGTTCTTCTTCGCTGGGCGCCTTCCAGCCGATCGCGTGAACGCCGAGCGGGCTGGTGGCGCTGAACACGCCGCGCACCGTGCCGTCCTTGCCACTGGTGTCCAGCCCTTGCAACACCACCAGCAGCCGGTGGCTGTGATTGGCGTAGAGCAGGTTCTGCAACTCGTCCACCTCGAGCGCGAGCGCCGCAACCGCTTCCTTGTCGGCAGCCTTGTCGCCGCTGGAACACGGTTTCGCGGCCGGGTCGATGTCCTCCAGTTTGAAGCGCTTGCCTTTGCCGGCACTGTTGTGGCGAAAGGCATCGAGATCGATGTCGGGAACGTCGCTGTGCACAGGCATGGTGGTGGTGGCTGGCGCGGAGGCCGGCGAAAGCGGCTGGGTGCAATCGAGTGTAGTGCGCGGCCTCACCGGGTTTGCCGTCACAATCGCCGCCGATGAAACGGTTGCCCCTCACCGATGTTTCTCTGGCGTCCCCGACTGGCCGCGCCGTGCGGTGGATGACGCGATGAGCTTTCTCGCGGTCGATGTCGGCAACACGCGACTCAAGTGGGCGCTGTACGCCGCGGCGAAGCCCGGCGCCGAGCTGCTGAAGCACGGCGCGGTCTTTCTGGAAACCATCGACCACTTGGCCGAAGCCGACTGGAAGTCGCTGACCCGGCCGTCGAGCATGCTGGGCTGCGTGGTCGCTGGCGAGGGCGTCAAGCGGCGGGTGTCGGAGCAGATCGACGACCTCTGGAATCTCGAGCCGCGCTGGGCTGTCTCGACAGCGAAGGCCGCGGGCGTCAGCAATGGCTATGACCACCCGAATCGACTCGGCACCGACCGCTGGGTCGCGCTGATCGCCGCGCGCCAGCGTGTGCTGGCTGCGGGCGCGCCACGGGCGGCGCTGGTCGTGATGGTGGGCACCGCCGTCACGGTCGACGCGCTGGATGCCGAGGGACACTTCATCGGCGGCCTGATCCTGCCCGGCTTCGGCCTGATGCTGCGTGCGCTCGAAATGGGCACGGCCGGCCTGAAGGCGCCGACCGGTGACGTGGTCGACTTCCCGACCAACACCAGCGACGCGCTGATGAGCGGCGGTGCGCACGCGATCGCTGGCGCAGTCGAACGCATGCACCGCCGGTTGCTGGCGCTGGCGGGTCACGCTCCGCTGCTGTTGATGACCGGCGGCGCTGCCGTGAAGCTGGCGCCGATCACCGACCTGCCGTTCGAGATGGTCGACACGCTGATCTTCGAAGGGCTGCTGACCTTGCAGGCGGGGAAATAGGGCTCCCAGTCGCTGCGCTACGGCCTTGCAGGCCGCGCCGGGCCAGCGGGCCCAGCTCCTCGCCAGGCACAAACAGTCCAGTGGACTGTTTGTGCCTGGCGAGGCCCCCAAGGAGCGCCACCTTCGGCCCGGGGGACCCGGGCTTTGGCGTGGCTTGATCCGGTTTCGGCCGCTACAGGATGTAGCGCGACAGGTCTTCGTTGCGCGCCAGCTCGGCCAGCTTGGCATCGACTTCGGCGGCGCCGATCGTGATCGTCTGACCGCTGCGGTTCGGCGCGTCGAAGCTGACCTCGTCGAGCAGCCGCTCCATCACGGTGGACAGGCGCCGCGCGCCGATGTTTTCGGTCCGCTCGTTCACGTCGTAGGCGATCTGCGCGAGCCGTCGGATGCCGTCGGCTGCAATCTGAAGCGTGACGCCTTCGGTCGCCAGCAGCGCCTGGTACTGCCGAACGAGGCTGGCGTGCGTCTGCGTCAGGATCGCTTCGAAATCGTCGACGCTGAGCGAGCCGAGTTCGACGCGGATCGGGAAGCGGCCCTGCAGCTCGGGAATCAAGTCGCTGGGCTTCGACAGATGGAAGGCGCCCGAGGCGATGAACAGGATGTGGTCGGTCTTGACGATGCCGTACTTGGTGCTGACGGCCGTGCCTTCGACCAGCGGCAGCAGGTCGCGTTGCACGCCCTGACGCGACACGTCGGCGTTGCCGGTTTCGCCCCGCGAGGCCACCTTGTCGATCTCGTCGATGAAGACGATGCCGTTCTGCTCGGTCTGCAGCAGCGCGGCGGTCTTGATGTCGTCTTCGTTGACCAGCTTGGCCGCTTCTTCCTCGATCAGCAGCTTGCGCGCCTCGCCGATCTTCAGCTTGCGGGTCTTGCGCCTTTGCGCACTGGCGTTGGCGAACAGGCCCTTGAGCTGTTCGGCCATGTCTTCCATGCCCGCCGGGCCCATGATCTCGAGTGTCGGCTTCGCCTCGGCGACGTCGATCTCGATGTCCTTGTCGTCGAGCGCACCTTCGCGCAGGCGCTTGCGCATCACCTGCCGCGCTGTGTTGTCGGTTAATGCGGGCGTTGCTGCGGTGGGTGCGATGTCGCTGCGAGGCGGTGGCACCAGGATGTCGAGCAACCGGTCTTCGGCCGCGTCCTCTGCGCGCGACCGCTGGCGACGCATTGCGGTTTCGCGCTGCTGCTTGACGGCGGTCTCGACCAGGTCGCGGATGATCGAATCGACGTCCTTGCCGACGTAGCCGACTTCGGTGAACTTGGTCGCCTCGACCTTGATGAACGGCGCATCGGCCAGCCGCGCGAGACGGCGCGCGATCTCGGTCTTGCCGACGCCGGTCGGGCCGATCATCAGGATGTTCTTCGGCGTGATCTCGCTGCGCAGCGGTTCATCGACCTGCTGGCGCCGCCAGCGGTTGCGCAAGGCGATCGCGACCGCCCGCTTGGCGTCGTGCTGACCGACGATGTGGCGGTCGAGCTCGGAGACGATCTCCTGTGGCGTCATGTTGCTCACGCGAGCCCCCCAGTCGCTACGCTCCTGCCCCCAGGGGGCGCCACCTTCGGCCCGGGAGACCCGGGCTTCGGTGTTGCTTGATCAGAACGATTCATAGCGTCTCGATGGTGTGGCTTTGGTTGGTGTAGATGCAGATGTCACCGGCGATCTCGAGCGATTTCTTCACCACGTCGTGAGGTGACAGCTCGGTGTGTTCGATCAGCGCGCGGGCCGCAGCCTGCGCGTAGGCACCGCCCGAGCCGATGGCCACGATGCCGTGTTCGGGTTCGAGCACGTCGCCGTTGCCGGTGATGATCAGCGAGGCGGTCGAATCAGCCACGGCCAGCATCGCTTCGAGGCGGCGCAGCACGCGGTCGGTGCGCCAGTCGCGGGTCAGCTCGATGGCTGCGCGCACCAGATGGCCCTGATGCTTTTCCAGCTTGGACTCGAATCGCTCGAACAGCGTGAAGGCATCGGCGGTCGCTCCGGCGAACCCGGCCAGCACCTGTTCACGGTAGAGCTTGCGCACCTTGCGTGCGGTCGACTTGATGACGATGTGGCCCAGCGTCACCTGTCCGTCGCCACCCAGTGCGACCAAGGGGCCGCGTCGCACGCTGACGATGGTGGTGCCGTGAAAACTGGGAGGGCCGCTGGTGTTGTCCATGCGTGGCGAATCTGTGTCGAAGGTTTGGAGGCGTGCGGTGGGTGCTGCGCGGTTCAAGCCGACGCAGCCCGGGTCGACCGGCGGCGGCTCAGACCGTGCGGACCTTCACCGTGGCGTGCTCGTTGATGCCCATTGCACCGAAGAACAGGGCCACCAGACGGTGTGCATCGACGAAAGTCACCGAGCGGTTCTCGGCACGCCGTGCGAGTACCCAGTTGAGCAGGTCACCCGCTGCGATGAAATCGACGCGGATCAGCTTCGAACACGTCACGTTGATCATCGGTGCCTTGCCCAGCTGGTCTGTCAGCTTGCGCAGCAGCTCGCCGATGTCGCCGACCAGTTGCCCGGACAACTCGACGCTGGACAGCTGCACCATGATGGTGTCGTCCAGCAACTGTGACTCGACGAAACTGGTCGAGACTTCGCTGACCGCCGACATCGAGGGCGACAAGGTGCTGGTGCCCGAGCCGCTGAGCCGCACCTGGCAGTGGGCGCGCTCCCACGACGGTGGCGACACCTCGTAAGTCACGCAGTAGTCGATGGCGGCTTCGTCGAACTGATCAGGGCGGTTCGTCATGCGCAGCACATCCAGACGCAGCTGCCAATAGACCGGGTCGGCATCGCGAACACCGGTCGGCGCCGCTTCTTGAGCGCATTGCAGCAATCGGTCACCGTGAAGCCAGCGCATATCCAGTTTCTGGGGCATCCAGAGGCGGAACAGCTCGCTCAGCCGGGCACTCGCCTCAGCGTCGATGCCGCGCAGCGCAGCCCAGTCGAAGACCCATGGCAGCGGCATTTGCAGCGTCTGCGAGCGGAGCTGGGCCACCGTGTCGGTGTCGATCCATTCAGGGCTGGCCCAGCCGACCTGACCGTCGATGCGCGCACGCGGCTGGCGTTCTTCGTTGACCGCTTCGGCCACTCGCTGAGGCATCGAGAACCACTGCGGTGCTGACCAGCCGAACTGCTGGGCGTATTCGACAGCCAGGCTTTCGAATTTGGGCAGTTGTCCGGTGGCGCGGTGCATGTCGAACAATGCCAGCCAGGTCTCGGCATGCTGCGCACGCGGACCTTGAGCGTGGGTCAGTTGCGTCAGCGACTGTTCGCACAGGTCGAAGTCCGCATTGGCGAACGCGATCACGGCTTCGTCGAGTTCGGGGTCGTGCGCGACCTCGTTCACTGCGGCCGACGCGAAGGGGTCGTCGAAAACGGAGGCGTCTTCGCGGACGCTGAACGTCAGAGGTTCGAGGTCCGGAGTAGCGCCGCCGGCGGCGAACGCATCGGCGCGTCCAGGGGCGGGCGATCCGGACGCTGCACGTTGCATGGGTACCTCGGCACCGCTCAGCGCTACCGCCTGGGTGGGTGCCGAATAGAAATCATCGGGCCGTCGCAGTGCGCCCAACCGGCTGTTGCCCACCATCTGCTGCTCGATCTCGTCGATCTTCGCCTTCATGCCGGAGCCCGATCGGGCTCCGCTGTCCGGCAGGCGGGGCAACGAATCGCCCATCGCCGACGAGCCACCCAGCGCCGCGAGCTGATCGGGCGTCAAGCCCTCCCGACGAACCTTGCGCAGCATGTCGAACTCGCGCTTGCGCACGAAATCGTTGCGCCGCTTGCGCTCGATCATCGCCTTCAACTCGGACTTGGCGAGATCGTTCTCGATCGATCCCGCCGCGCCCTGTCCGAGCTCGTTCCATTCGGTGGACGGGTTCGCCACGAACTTCACGACCTTGCGGAAAAAGCTGGTCGTGTCTTTGGGGTCCGCCATGGGGTCTTGGGATCGTGTGAGTCGTGCGCGCTCAGTCGCCGAACATCTTCTGCTTCAACTCGCGGCGCTGTTGCGCTTCCAGCGACAGCGTTGCAGTCGGCCTTGCGATCAGTCGCCCGAGCCCGATCGGCTCGCCGGTCTCGTCGCAAAAGCCGTACTCACCGCTTTCGACGCGGTTCAGCGATTGAGCGATCTTTTTCAGCAGCTTGCGTTCACGGTCGCGGGTGCGCAGCTCGAGCGCATGCTCCTCTTCGATCGTCGCGCGATCGGCCGGGTCGGGCACGATCGAGGTGTCTTCGCGCAGGTGCTCGGTGGTTTCACCCGCATTGCTGAGCAGATCGTCCTTCAACTTCTTCAGCGTGGCGCGGAAGAAGTCGAGCTGCTTGTCGTTCATGTACTCGCTGTCCGGCATGGCCAGGATCTCGGCTTCGGACAAATCCTTGCCGGACTTGGTCTTCCACGCGTTCGCGAGTTTCGGATCGGACTTCAGTGCCACGCGTGGCGTGTCGACGCCCAGATTGTTCATCTGGCGGGTTGGCGGACGCGGCGGTGCGAAGCGATCGGCGAAGCGCGATGTGGGCGGTGGCAGCGGTGCCGCCGGCATCGGTGCGCCATAACGAGACTTGGCCGCAGACTTGGCTCGTGGCGCTTTGGCCGGCGCAGGAACCACCAGGGCAACGGCAACGGGAGCGGTCTCAGGCGCTTGCACAGCGGCCTTCGGTGGTGTTTTCAGCATGGAGTTCAAAGCAGATTTCTCGGCAGCCGAAGCGGATCGGGCCGCTTTGGCTGAAGTGACATTCTTGGCGGGTGGGGCGGGCGCACGCTTGGGAGGCGTCTTCGCCTGCGGCGAGGTGGGCAGGGTCGACGCTTTTGGCGCCGCCGCTGGGGGTTTTGGGGTCGAGGATTTCGCCGACAACGTTGCCGTTGCCTTCTTGGATACGGGCTCGGCTCGAGCGGCGGTGGGCGCAGACTTGGCCGGGGATCGGGTCACTGGAATCTCCTCGCAGCGGGGTTATACCGCCTCGGCACGAAATGAGCGCGACTTTTGCACCAGGTCGATGCGATCGTTCCGAATTGCTAAGCGCGGCGGATTGTAGCCACGCCGCAGGATCCGTCGTGTCGTCACACCAGGCACTGCTCCAGCCCTTGCAAGAAAATGTCGCGCGGCAGGTCGATGCCGATGAAAACCATCTTGCTCGTTTTCTTCTCTCCGGGCGCCCACGCAGGGCCGAGATCGCTGCCCATCAGTTGATGCACGCCCTGGAAGATGACCTTCTTCGGCGAGCCCTTCATGTGAAGCACGCCCTTGTAGCGCAGCATCTTCGGCCCGTAGACCTGCACGATCGAGCCGAGAAAATCTTCGAGCTTCGCCGGGTTGAACGCCTTGTCGGAGCGGAATACGAAGGACTTGACATCGTCGTCATGCGCATGGTGCGTGGCGTGACTGGGGTGGTCGCAGTGTTCGCCATGCGCATGGTCGTGGCCGCTGTGGTCGTGATCCTTGTGGTCATGTGCATGCGCGTCGGCGTTCAGGAACTCCGGGTCGATGTCGAGCTTGGCGTTGAGATTGAATCCGCGCAGGTCGAAGACGCTGGAGATCGGCACCTCGCCGAAATGCACGCGGCTCTGCGGCGCGCGCGGGTTCATGTGCTTGATGCGGTGCGCCAGTGCGTCGACGCTCGCTTCGTCGACCAGGTCGGTCTTGCTGATGAAGATCTGATCGGCAAACCCGATCTGGCGCCGCGCTTCCTGCCGGTCGTCGAGCTGCTGGTCGGCATGCTTGGCGTCGACCAGCGTCAGGATCGAATCGAGCAGGTAGCTCTCGGCGATCTCGTCGTCCATGAAGAAGGTCTGGGCGACCGGGCCGGGGTCGGCCAGGCCGGTGGTCTCGATCACCACCCGGTCGAACTGCAGTTCGCCCTTGCGCTTTTTCTCGGCCAGATCGCTGAGCGTGGTGCGCAGATCCTCCCGGATCGAGCAGCAGACGCAGCCGTTGTTGAGCTGGATGATTTGCTCGCCGCTTTCGCGCACCAGGATCTCGTTGTCGATGTTTTCGTCACCGAACTCGTTTTCGATCACCGCGATCTTCTGGCCGTGCGCTTCGGTCAAGACGCGCTTGAGCAGGGTGGTCTTGCCGGAGCCTAGAAAGCCGGTGAGGATGGTGGCGGGGATGAGAGCCATGCTGCTGATGTCCTGGGAAAAACGTGGGTGAGATGTGGGGCCGCAATGCAGCTCTTCAAGCTAGCACACTTGTGAATTTCCGTTCGGGTAAGCTTTGCCGCTGATTCACTCTTCGCCCCGGCGCGATGTCTGACCCCCACCCGGCGCGCACTGCCCCCCTCGGCCGAACCCGGAATTCTCCGCGGCGTCCTGCCTATTCCGACAAGCGCAACCTCTTCCAGAGGCTGATCGAGTTCATGTCGCCCGGCGTCGACTCGCGCGACGAGTTGATCGAAGCGCTGGCTGACGCCGAACACCGCGAGCTGATCGCCCCCGAGTCGCGCATGATGCTCGAAGGTGTCATCCGCATGGCCGACATGACGGCCGGTGATGTGATGGTCGCCGCGCCTCACATGGACCATCTCGACATCGACGCGCCTTACGACGAGTTGCTGCACCTCGTCATCGGCACCGCTCATTCGCGCTTCCCGGTTTACGAAGGCCAACGCGACAACGTCATCGGCATCCTGATGGCGAAGGACCTGCTGAAGCTGCAGCGTTCGCCCGACCTCAATTTGCGCACCCTGCTGCGTCCGGCGGTCTTCGTGCCCGAATCGAAGGGGCTGAATGAGCTGCTGCGCGATTTCCGCTCGAACCGCAATCACCTGGCCATCGTCATCGACGAGTTCGGCAACACCGCCGGGCTGATCACGATCGAGGACGTGCTCGAGGAAATCGTCGGCGAGATCGAGGACGAGTTCGACGACAAGGACGGCGAATCCAGCGTCTACACGCTGGCCGACGGCAGTCATCGGGTGGCCGGCGATGCCGAGATCACCGCGGTCAACGAAGCCTTCGGCGCCGTGCTTCCGCATCACGACTTCGACACCATCGGCGGCCTGATCGCCCACGAGATGGGTCGGGTTCCGCGTCGCGGCGAGGCGATGTCGCTGGGCGGGCTGGTGTTCAGCGTGATGCTGACGCGCGGCGGGGCCGTGCGCTGGTTCAAGGTTACCCGCGCGCCTGAAGAGGCGCTCGGCTCCGACGGCGCTTGAGCGGATGAAAGGCGTTCTGCTGCGCGGGCCGCTCTGGCTCATCCGGGGCTCACCGCTCCCGGGCAGGACTCCGTTTCTCGACGCCACCTCCGCACGACCGCGACGCCGTCCACTCACCCCCTGATGCGTCGCCCCGTTCACGGCGCAGCCGCATTTCGCTGGCTCGCCGGCGCACCCGCGGTGCTGCTGGCCGGCGTCGCCCAGACGCTGTCTTTCTCGCCATTCGAGTGGTGGTGGCTGCAACTGGTGTCGCTCGGCGTGCTGGCTCACGCCACGGCACATGCCACGCCGCGCCGCGCGGGCTGGCTGGGCTGGCTTTTCGCCGTCGGCTGGCTGGTGTCGGGCTTCTGGTGGCTGTACATCAGCATGCACGACTTCGGCGGCATGAATCCCGCCCTCGCCGCCGCCGCAGTGGTCGTGCTGGCTGCCTTGCTGGGCGCGTACTACGCCGCAGCGATGGCGCTGTGGGCCCGGCTGCGCACCGGCCGTCCGGGCCGGGACCTGCTGCTGTGGGCATCGTGCTGGGTCCTGGCCGAATTGGCACGGGGTCTGGTGTTCACGGGATTTCCGTGGATCGCCTCCGGCTACGCCCACGCGGCCGGGCCGCTGGCGGCGTGGGCGCCGTGGATCGGTGTGTACGGGCTGTGCACGCTGGCGGCTGCGGTGGCCGGCGCCGGTGCGCTGTGGCTGGGGGAAGCGCCGTTGCGCGTTAGGGCGCAGGTCAGCGCGATCGTTGCCTTGGTGGTGCTGGCGGCGCACCTGCTGCCGGATCAGTTCACGCAGTCCACCGGAACCCTGCGGGTCAGCCTGCTGCAGCCGAATGTGGCGCAAGACATCAAGTTCGACCCGCAACGGCTCGAGGCCCAATTGCACGGCCTCGTTCGACAGTTGTCCGAAGCCCGAGGTTCGCTGGTCGTGACGCCGGAATCGGTGCTGCCGGTGTCGCGCGCGCAGCTCAGCGAGGGTTACTGGGATGCGCTGCGCTCGACGCTTCAGCCCGCGCCGACATCTGCGTCGGCACCTGCGGTCGGCGCATCCACCCGTGCCGCGCTGATCGGCATCTTCGTCGGCGACGACGCGTCGGGTTATGTCAATTCGGTTGTGGCCTTGTCACCGCTCGCAACCCCTGGATCCGCGGCCCTGCCGGGTGCGACGTCTGCCGGCGAATACCGCTACGGCAAGCGGCATCTGCTGCCCTTCGGGGAGATCATCCCGCCCGGTTTCCGCTGGTTCGTCGACCTGATGAACATCCCTCTGGCCGACCAGGCTCGCGGCCACACGACCGACGCATTTGCCTTTGGTGGCCAGCGCCTGCGCCCGCTGGTCTGCTACGAAGACTTGTTCGGCGAAGACATCGTCTCGAGCGTCGTCGGCGCCCAGGCCGCCACCGTGTTCGTCAACGTCAGCAACCTCGCGTGGTTCGGTCGGCTGCTGGTGCAGGACCAGCATCTGCAGTTCTCGCAGATGCGTGCGATCGAGTTCCAGCGGCCCTTCGTGCGCTCGACCAACACCGGTGCCACCGCGGTCGTCGATCACCGCGGGCAGGTCACCGCGCGTCTGCCGCCGGGCACAGAGGGCATTCTCGAAACGACCGTCGAAGGCCGCATCGGCCAGACGCCGTATGCACGCTGGCTGGCGGCATGCGGGCTGTGGCCCCTGGTCGGTCTGGCGCTCGCCGTTGTCGTCGCGGCGGCGGGTGCCGGAAGTCGCGCCAGACCGCGCTCGGCACCCCGCCCGTAAAATCAAGGGCTGCTTGCGCTGTCACCCCGAGAGTGATGGCGCCGCGTCCACCACCCTGACACACCGCCCATGCTGACCTTCCAGCAAATCATCCTGCGTCTGCAACAGTACTGGGACGCCCAGGGCTGTGCCTTGCTGCAACCCTACGACATGGAAGTCGGCGCCGGCACCAGCCACACCGCGACCTTCCTGCGTGCGCTCGGCCCCGAGCCGTGGAAGGCCGCCTACGTGCAGCCGAGCCGCCGCCCGAAGGACGGCCGCTACGGCAACAACCCGAACCGCCTTCAGCACTACTACCAGTACCAGGTCGTGCTGAAGCCCGCGCCCAGCAACATCCTGGAGCTGTACCTCGGCTCGCTCGAAGCGCTGGGTTTCGACCTGAAGGTCAACGACGTGCGCTTCGTCGAGGACGACTGGGAGAACCCGACGCTCGGCGCCTGGGG
>JARXKP010000368.1 GCA_030271615.1 Pseudomonadota bacterium | reverse complement strand
GCGCCAGCAAGGTCTTGCCGGAACCGGTCGGGCCGATCAGCAGGATGTTGCTCTTGGACAGCTCGACTTCGTCCTTGTGGTGGCTCATGTGCTTGAGCCGCTTGTAGTGGTTGTAAACCGCGACCGCCAAGGTCCGTTTTGCCGGCTCCTGCCCGATCACATATTGATCCAGACTGGCCTTGATTTCACTCGGAATCGGCAGGTCGGATTTGGTCGACTTGGCATCTGCGGCTTCGGCTGGAACCTCATCACGAATGATGTCATTGCACAGCTCGATGCATTCATCGCAGATGAAGACAGACGGCCCGGCGATGAGCTTTTTTACTTCATGCTGGCTTTTGCCGCAGAAGGAGCAGTACAAGACTTTTTCGCTCGAAGAGCCTTTTTTGTCGGCCATGAAAAGGTGCCACCCATCAGCGAAAGCGCTGTTTGAATAATAGAACAAAAGAATACGGGGCCCTGCCGTGAAGAAAGGCCCCGTTGGCTGCGCTGATCAGGCGTTTCGTGCCGTTCAGACTCGCTTGGAAATCACCTGATCGATCAGGCCGTAATCACGAGCCTCATCGGAAGACATGAAGAAGTCGCGCTCCGAATCGGCTCGAATCTTCTCCAGCGATTGTCCGGTGCGTTCGGCAAGGATCTTGTTCAGGCTCTCACGGAGCTTGAGGATCTCGCGTGCCTGAATTTCGATGTCGGTGGCCTGCCCTTGGGCGCCGCCTGAAGGCTGGTGGATCATGACGCGCGAATTGGGCAACGCGAACCGTTTTCCCTTGGCGCCGGCGGCCAGCAAGAAGGCACCCATGCTCGCGGCGATGCCCATGCACAGGGTGGAGACATCGGGCTTGATGAACTGCATGGTGTCGAAGATGGACATGCCAGCACTGACCGAACCGCCCGGGGAATTGATGTAGAAGGAAATGTCCTTGTCCGGGTTCTCGCTTTCGAGAAACAGCAACTGGGCGACGACGACGTTGGCGGTTTGATCGTTGACCGGCCCGACCAGAAAGATCACCCGCTCGCGCAGCAAGCGCGAATAGATGTCATAGGCGCGCTCGCCGCGGCCGGATTGCTCAATGACCATCGGGACCATGCCCAGGCCTTGCGTGTGAATTGCGCTCATGCGTGATGTCCTAGTTGTCGGTCTCTTGCCCGTGCCAGGCAAGCAAGACTGAATTATGTCGTCACAAGGAAGTTCCAACAGCCGCGTGGAAATGCAAAGGGGCACCGGCCTTGCGGCGCGGTGCCCCCTGCGTACACGACGCCGCTGATCAGGACGCCATCAATTCGTCGAAAGGAATTTCCTTGTCGACCACCTTGCCGCGAGCAAGAACGAACTCTGCAACATTGTTCTCGACCACGACCACTTCGACGTCGGCCATGCGCTGCTTGTCACCGAGGTACCAGCTCACCACTTCGGAAGGCTTCTCGTAGCTCTGAGCCATCTCTTCGATGTAGGCTTGCAACTGGTCAGGCTTGGCCTGCAGGTTGTTAGCGCGCACCAACTCGCTTACCACCAGACCGAGTCGCACGCGGCGCTCAGCCTGCGGCTGAAAAATCTTGGTCGGAATCTGCGCCTTGTCCACGTCCTTGGCGCCGCGTTGCCTCATGTCCGCGAGAGCCGATTCGACCAGACGCTTGGCTTCGTCCTCCACCAATGAGGCAGGGACATCGAGTTCGCTGTGCTTCAACAAGACCTCCATCACCGACCCTTTGTTGCGGGTCATGACGCGGGCCTTCACCTCGCGTTCCAGGTTGCTGCGCACGTCCTTGCGCAGACTTTCCACGGAACCGTCGAGGATGCCCAGGGATCGAGCGAAAAGGTCGCTGACTTCGGGCAACTGCTGGGCTTCGATGTTCTTGACCGTGACCAGGAAGTCCGCCTCCTTGCCGGCAGCGTCCTTGTTTTGGTAATCGTCGGGGAACTTGAGCGGAAAGGTCTTGGATTCGCCGACCTTCATGCCGCGAACGGCCATGTCGAAGGTTTCGAGCATCTGGCCCTCGCCGATCAAGAACTGGAAGTCGCTGGCCTGTCCGCCCTCGAAGGGAACGCCGTCGAACTTGCCTTCGAAGTCGATGGTCACTCGATCGCTCTCGACCGCCGGCTCGGACGCCGGGCGCTGCGCGAATGTTCGGCGCTGCTTGCGAAGGATGTCGATCGTGCGATCGATGGCGGCCTCAGTGATTTCGGTGTGGTAGCGCTCGACCTCGGCATCGTCGAGGCTGCCGATCTTCACTTCGGGAAAGACTTCGAAAATGGCGTCGAACGACATTTGTCCGGCTTCCGCAGCTTCCTTTTCAGTGATGCGGGGGGCTCCAGCGACACGCAGCTTCGCCTCGGTGGCCGCTTCTGCGAAGGCCTGCCCGATCTGGTCGTTCATCACCTCGTTTTGAACTGAATAACCGTAGCGTTGAGTCACCACGCTGATAGGCACCTTGCCGGGACGGAAGCCGTCCGCTTTGACCGTGCGCGACAGCTTCTTCAGGCGGTTGGAAATCTCGCTCTGAATCGTGTCGGTAGACAGGGTCAGCGTGATACGCCGTTCGAGCTTTTCAAGGGTTTCGACAGTCACTGCCATGATCAAGGAGACTTTCTGTAGACGTTGCTGGTTGTTGTGGCTGGTGCGCGGGGCGGGACTCGAACCCGCACACCATTGCTGGCGTCAGGACCTAAACCTGGTGCGTCTACCAATTTCGCCACCCGCGCGGGG
>JARXKP010000059.1 GCA_030271615.1 Pseudomonadota bacterium | reverse complement strand
CCCGAATAGCGACTGTCGGCGAGCAACCGGTCGAAATCGTCATCGGCTTCCATCGGGCTGACCATGACGCTGGTCAACGCCGCCGCATAGACCGCCAGCGCCGCCGCCGGAACCGCGATCGTCGTCAGCCCGGCCCCGGCACGCGCCGCGGCGCGTGCGGCCATGCGCGCGGCGCCGGTCATCGGGTAGCCCCCGCAGACCAGCGCGTGGCCGCGCGTGTACTTGTTGCCATCCGGGTGCAACGCCGGCAGCGCATCGGCCCAGAGCGCCGGATCGTTCTCGAAGGTGTCGGGCATGACCTGATCGAACACCGACACCGGCGTACCGATGTCGGCCACCACGACGTCGCCGCACAGGGTTCGCCCCGGCTGCAGCAGGTGGCCCGGCTTCTTGCGAAAGCAGGTGACGGTGAGCACCGCCGGAACGGCGCCGACATTGGCACCGGTATCGCCCATCAGGCCGCTGGGCACATCGACCGCGATGATCGTCAGGCGGCGCGCTGCGGCCTCCGCCAGCGTTTCAGCCGCGGCGCCCTCCAGCGCACGGCTCAGGCCGGCGCCGAAGACGGCATCGACGACCAGTTCGGCACCGTCGAGCGCGGCGGGCGCGAGCGGCTCGATCGGACCGCGCCAGAGCGCGGCGTGATGAGCCGCGTCGCCGTGAAGCTGCTCGCGAGGCACCAGCGACGCCACACGCACCGGCCAATCCGCCTCGGCCAGCCAGCGCGCGGCCACGAAACCGTCGCCGCCATTGCTGCCCGGTCCGCACAGCACGACCACCGGGCGCGGCGTCCAGCGCCGCATGATCTCGCGCGCTACCGAGCGACCGGCGTTTTCCATCAATTGGGTGCTGCGGATGCCCGAGGCCACCGTCAGGCGATCGGCCTCGGCCATCTGGGCCGCGGTGAGCAGCGCGGTTTGCGGATTCAGCATCTCGGGCACGACACGGGTCTCCAGGGGTCGAACGGTTCGAGAGATCGCGCAGAAGCTCAGACGACCCGGACCGGCGCCGACTTCGGGAAGTCAGCAGCGCGAGCCACCGCTTCGCCCGCGCTGAACTCCTTGTGCAATTCTGCGATCTTCGCCATGGCGCCGTCGAAGGCATCGTTGCCCAGAAGAAGATGGTGCGGCGGGTGCCCCGAGGCCACCGCCTTCAGGATGGCCTGCGCCGCGCGCACCGGATCGCCCGGCTGCCGGCCCGAAATCGCGCGCACCTGCGCGCGCCATGCGCCAGCCGTCGCGACGTAGTCGTCGATCTGCTGCGCGCTTTCGTGGGCAGAACGGCCGGCCCAGTCGGTTCGGAAACCGCTCGGCTCGACCAGCATCACCTGGATGCCGAGCGGCTCCACCTCCTGCCAGAGCGCTTCGGACAAGCCCTCGACGGCGAACTTCGTCGCGTTGTAGTAGCCGACCGCAGGGAACGAGCGCAGGCCACCGACGGACGAGACGTTGACGATGCATCCGCTGCGCCGCTTGCGCATGCCGGGCAGCACGGCATGGATCATCCGGCTGGTGCCGAAGACGTTGACTTCGAACATCTTGCGAACCTCCACCTCTTCACTCTCCTCGACGGCAGCGAAATAGCCGATGCCTGCGTTGTTCACCAGCACGTCGATCCGCCCGAAGCGGGCCTCGGTTGCCGCGACGGCCGCTGCGATCTGGTCCGGCTTCGTGACGTCCAGAGGGAGCAGCAAGGCGTTCTCCGCAGCGGCATAGCCCTCCAGCACGGCCGGATCGCGTGCCGTCACGACCGTGCGGTACCCGTGCTCGATGGCCTGCCTGGCCAGCTCGCGGCCGAAGCCGGTCGAACAACCGGTGATGAACCAGACGGGGGGTTCGGAGACGAGTGAATTGCTGATATGGGTGTTCATCGGGTGTCCTTTCGAGGTCAGACCGGCGCGTCGATGTGTACGGTGCGCACCAGCTTCTTGTTGACGAATTCCTGGATGCCCAGGTTGCCCAGCTCGCGTCCGTAACCGGACGCCTTGATGCCGCCGAAGGGCAGCTCGGCATCGCTCCAGTCGAGGTTGTTGATGAACATCATCCCGGTGTCGACGCGGCTGGCGACGCGCTTGCCGCGCGCTTCGTCCTTCGTCCAGACCGAACCGCCCAGGCCGAAGTCGGAATCGTTGGCCAGCGCGATGGCCTCGTCTTCGGTCTTGACGCGGTAGAACGACACGACCGGGCCGAAGAACTCGTCGCGGAAGGCCGGGTTGCCCGGTGCGATGTCGGTGAGGATCGTGGTCTGCATGAACGATCCGGGCCGGTCGATGCGCTGGCCGCCCATCAACAGCGTGGCGCCGCCCTTCACGGCGGCATCGACCTGCGCCAGCAGTTGAACCAGCACGGCTTCGGTGGACAGCGGTCCGTGCGTGGTGGTCTCGTCCATCGGGTCACCCGGCTTCAGGGCTTCGAGCGCCGTCTTGAACCGCGCCAGGAACTTGTCGGCGATCGACTCGAGCACGATGAAGCGCTTGGCCGCGCAGCAGGTCTGCCCGCCGTTGTACATGCGGCCCCAGACGGCCCACGGGATCGTCTTGTCGAGGTCGGCATCGTCGAGCACGATGAAGGCGTCGCTGCCGCCGAGCTCCATCGATGACTTCTTCAGGTTCTGCCCGGCTCGGGCGGCAATGACGCGGCCTGCCGCGACGCTGCCGGTGAGCGCCACGCCCTTGACGCGCGGGTCGTCGATGACGCGATCGGATTGCTGATGCGAGATCAGCAGGTTGGTGTAGGCGCCTGCCGGGGCACCCGCATCCAGCAACAGCTTCTCGAACGCGATCGCGCACTGCGGCACACAGCCGGCGTGCTTGACGACCAGCACGTTGCCGGCCATCAGCTGCGGCCCGGCGACGCGGGCGAGCTGGTAGTACGGAAAGTTCCAGGGCTCGACGCAGAACAGCACGCCGAGCGGGCTGCTTTCCATGTGCGCTTCACCGACCCGGGGGTGCAGAGTCTTCGGCGCCAGGAACGCTTCGGCATGCTCGGCGTAGTAGGCCAGGATGTCGCCGCTGAAGCGGACCTCGCCGCGCGCCTCGTCGATGCGCTTGCCCATCTCGAGCGTCGCCAGCCGGGCGAAGTCGTCGACGTTCGCACGCATCAGCGCCGCGGCCTTGTTCAGGATGACCGCGCGCTCGGCGTAGCGGGTGTGCTTCCAGCGCTGGAAGCAGGCTTCGGCGCTGGCGAGCGAGGCGTCGAGCTGCGCGTTGCTCAGGTGCTCGAAGCTCTTGAGGACGTTGCCGTCGTTGGGGTTGATGCTTTGGTAGGCCATGTCGATTTCCGGGTGGTTGGGGGCGGCGCAGAAGCCGCCCTCTCGACCACGTCGAGGGGATGCCCGACGCGGTCCGATGAATCGACGATGCGCGCATCTTCACGAAGGGTCTGTTCGCTGACGCACCCAGCGTGGCACCGCAGTGCGAAGGCAGCCGACGTCCGGGAGGGTCTGCGGCAACCCGGGCAGAAAGCGGGCTGTTTTCCATCGTTTGTGTGCGTGACCGTACGGAACGCAAACCCGGTCTGCGTCATCGTCTGCTGCAGATGAGGGGAGTCCCGGAAATCCGCTGCATGACGCAGATCACCGACCCCGTCCAACCCAAGGAGTAGTCCATGAATCAGTACCAGATCGCAGTCATCGTCGGCAGCCTCCGACGGGATTCGTTCAACCGAAAGCTGGCCGAGGCACTCGTCAAGCTGGCGCCGGCGGAGTTGTCGTTCAAGCAGGTGTCGATCGGCGACCTGCCGCTCTACAACCAGGATGACGACGCAGACCAGGCGGCGCCGGTCCGGCGGTTGAAGGCCGATCTCGTGTCGTGTCAGGGCCTGCTTTTCGTGACGGCCGAATACAACCGTTCGATTCCCGGCGTGCTGAAGAATGCGATCGACCACGCTTCACGCCCGTACGGCCAGAGTGCCTGGGCGGGCAAGCCGGCCGGCGTCATCGGGGTGTCGGTCGGTGCGATCGGAACCGCCCTGGCGCAGCAGCACTTGCGCAATGTGCTGGCCTGCCTCGACGTACCGACGCTCGGTCAACCCGAAGCCTTCGTGCAGGCCACGGATGGCTTGTTCGACCCGGCAGGCGACATCGGTGCGGACAGCAGGAAGTTCCTGCAGGCCTGGATGGACCGGTACGTGGCCTGGGTCAAGCAGCACGCCGTCTGACACCCCGTCGCCGCCCCGACGCAAGACGAGTCGGGGTTCGCGCATGCGTTCGCAGGCGCGTCGAGCTACTTCATCTTCGAAGGCAGCTTGATCGTCTCGCCGGCCACGCTGAAGACGCCACGCCCTCGATGGTGGAGTGTGCGGGGATCCTTGCAGGCCGGATCGATCCAGGCCTTCACCACTTCGAGAACGAAGAAGTTGTAGCGATTCTTCAGCCGCGTATCGACCACGCGGCATTCGAGGTTGGCGTAGCACTCGGAGATCAGCGGTGCGTCGATCAACGACGCGGGCAGCGGCGTCAGGCCGAATGCAACGAACTTGTCCTCCCGCCGGCCCGAGGTGTTGCCGCAGCCCACGACCTGGGGCGCCAGCTCCACCGTCGGGATGTTGAGCGCGCATTGCCGTGTCGCGTTGAGCGCGGTGAAGCTGAAGTCGTTTTCGCTGACGACGCAGCCCACCAGCGGCGGCTCGAACTCCATCATCGTGTGCCACGACATCGTCATCACGTTGGCAGCGTCCCGGTGCGATGTGGTGAGCAGCACCACAGGCCCCGGCTCCAGGAGGCCGTAGACCCGGGACAACGGCAACGAGCGCTTGCTGGCGTTCACGCAGCGCGCCATCAGGTCGGGTTGCGACCGGGGATCTCGCCCACAGGGATGCCCAGCCCGGAGGCGACGCGCGCACCGTAGTCCGGGTCGGCCTTGTAGAAGTGTGCGAGCTGGCGCAACTGGATGAAACGCGGCACGGTCTTCAACGGGCCGACCAGATTGCCGATGAGCTGCGATTTCTGGTCCGCGCTCATCAGGCGGTACAGGTCACCGGCCTGGCTGAAGTCATCGCTGCCGCCCGCTTCGTCACGGGCGGCGTAGCGGGCCGCATCGCCGAGCAGCTTCAGCGAAGGCTCCCGCACGCCGGGGTCCTGCACCGGGCCGTCGAAGCTGTTGGGCTCGTAGTTGACCGCGCCGCCGCCGTTGCCGTCGAAGCGCGACTGCCCGTCACGGTGATAGCTGTGAACCGGGCAATGAGGCTTGTTGATCGGCAGCGCGGCGTAGTTGATGCCGATGCGATAGCGGTGCGCATCCGGGTACGACAGCAGTCGCGCCTGCAGCATCTTGTCCGGCGAAGCGCCCATGCCGGGCGGCATGTTGCCGGGCTCGAACGCGGCCTGCTCGACTTCGGCGAAGTAGTTCTGCGGATTGCGGTTGAGCTCGAAGACGCCGACGTCGATCAGCGGATAGTCCCGGTGCGGCCACACCTTCGTCAGGTCGAAGGGGTGGATGCGGTAGGTGTCGGCGTCGGCCTCGGGCATCAGTTGCACCTGCACCTTCCACTTCGGAAAGTCACCGCGTGCAATCGCATCGTGCAGATCGCGCCGATGGTGGTCCAGGTCGCTGCCGGCGATCCGTGCCGCTTCTTCATTCGTCAGCGTCTGGTTGCCCTGCATCGTCTTGAAGTGCCACTTGACCCAATGGCGCTCGTCCGCGTCGTTCCACAGGCTGTAGGTGTGGCTCGAGTAGCCGTTCATGTGGCGCAGCGTGGCCGGGATGCCGCGGTCGGAGAACAGCGTGGTCACCTGGTGCAGCGATTCGGGCGACAGGCTCCAGAAGTCCCACTGCATCGTGTTGTCGCGCAGGCCGGTGGCCGGGTCGCGCTTTTGCGAATGGATGAAGTCGCTTAACTTGAGCGCGTCGCGCACGAAGAACACCGGCGTGTTGTTGCCCACCAGGTCCCAGTTGCCTTCCTCCGTATAGAACTTGAGCGCAAAGCCCCGCGGGTCGCGCGCGGTGTCGGCCGAGCCAGACTCGCCGGCCACGGTGGAGAAGCGCGCGAACATCTCGCAGGTGTTGCCGACCTTGGCAAACAGCTTCGCCCGCGTGTAGCGCGCCAGGTCGTGCGTGACGGTCAGCAGGCCATAGGCGCCGGCGCCCTTGGCATGCACCACGCGCTCGGGCACCCGCTCGCGATTGAAGTGGGCCATCTTCTCCATCAGCTGATAGTCCTGCATCAGCACCGGACCGCGAGGGCCGGCTGTCACGGAGTTCTGGTTGTCCGCGACCGGAGTGCCGGCTGCGGTGGTCATGACGGGACAGTGATTCAAGGGCGACTCCCAAAGTGACGCAACCCCCGGTTCGTCCGGCGGTGCAATAGCGACCACTGTGTGTGACACGTTGTCGACCGTCTGTGCGCTGCAGCACCGAACTGCGGTGCGAAGAGGGGTGGCAATGCGTGCAATGACGGCAGGAGCCGGTCACCGGCGCAGCCGTCGGGCTACACCGCCATCAGATCGGGCAGCAGCCGGTCGTATTCCTTCTTCACCACCGCATAGCACTCGCAGGTGCGCCGCTCCAGGCCGGGTCGGTCGATCACCGTGATGCGGCCTCGGGTGTATCGGATCAGCCCCGCCGCCTGCAGCTTCAACGCCGCCTCGGTCACGCCTTCCCGGCGCACGCCAAGCATGTTGGCGATCAGTTCCTGCGTCATCACCAGTTCACTGCCCTGCAATCGGTCCAGGCTGAGCAGCAGCCAGCGGCAGAGTTGCTGGTCGAGTGCGTGGTGGCGATTGCACACCGCCGTCTGTCCCATCTGGGTGATCAAGGCCTGCGTGTATCGCAGCATCAGATGCGTGACCGGACCGTTGCGGTTGAACTCTTCCTTGATGGCGCTGGAACTGAGTCGAAACCCACCCCCGGCGCTGACCACGACGGCCCGACTGGGTGTGCTCTCACCGCCCATGAACGAGGAGATGCCGACCGCTCCTTCGCTGCCGACCACCGATATTTCTGACGACGCGCCGTCCTCCAGCACGAAGAGCAGGGAAACGATCGCCGTCGTTGGAAAGTAGACGTGCGTCAGCGCCCGTCCTGACTCATACAGCACACGTCCGAGCGACAGGTCGACCGCTTCCAGCAGAGGTCGCCAGCGCTGCCACTCGGCGATCGGCAATGCCGCCAGCAGGTGATTCGCTCTGGGATCGTGCGCTGCATCCATGGGGGCATTCCGAAATGGGTTGTTGATCGGCGCGCCAACGTTGCGGCCGGGATCTCGTGAAGACCGTGAAGGCTGCGCACAAACCCTTTGTTCGTCAGCGAACACACAGATTGCCTCAGACCGCTGCTTTCTCATTGATTGGGGTCAATTTTTCTCGGTGCAAGCGACGTCATCACCCACCAGCCGAGGCCGAACGCCCCTCACTGACGCTTTCGTTGCTGTGTTGCCCATCGCACCGACACAGGCGTCCGGTGGCCCTAGCTTCGGGGTTGACCTTCATTCAGGAACACAACGCCATGAAATCGACATCAAAGGCCTACCTCGTGGGCGGCGGCATCGGCTCGCTGGCCGCGGCCGCGTTCCTGATTCGCGATGGAGCCATGCCCGGCAGCCAGATTTCCATCCTGGAAGCCGGATCGCTCATGGGCGGCAGCCTGGACGGCGCCGGTGACGCCGATCGTGGCTACTCCATGCGCGGCGGTCGCATGCTGACCACCGACAACTACGAGTGCACCTGGGACCTCTTCAAGTCGATCCCCTCGCTCACACGACCGGGCCGCAGCGTCTTCGACGAGACCGTCGAATTCAACGAGAAGCACGTGTCGAACGCGATGGCCCGCCTGGTCGACCGCCGCCGCGCCAAAGTGCCCGTGGCGTCGATGGGTTTTTCGATGCACGACCGGCTGGAGTTGCTCCAGCTCGCCAACGCCGAAGAATCCACGCTCGGAACGAGCTGCATCACCGACCACCTGTCGCCCGCGTTCTTCAAGACCGAGTTCTGGTTCATGTGGGCCACGACCTTCGCCTTCCAGCCTTGGCACAGCGCGGTCGAATTCAGACGCTACCTGCACCGATTCATGCTCGAGTTCTCGCGCATCGAGACGCTGGCCGGTGTCAAGCGCACCGTGCTGAACCAGTACGACTCGCTGGTCGTGCCGTTGCAGCACTGGCTCCAGGCCCAGGGCGTTCGCCTGGTCCCCGACTGCACGGTGACCGACCTCGACCACAAGACCGTCGATGGAAAGTTCACCGTGATCGGCCTGCATTGCACCCTGAAGGGACAGAGCGAAACGCTGATCCTGGAAGACGGCGATCTCGTCGTCGTCCAGAACGGCTCGATGACCGACGCCTCCAGCCTGGGCTCGATGAGCGCGGCACCGGCCAGGTTGTCCAAGGCCCACAACGGCAGCTGGACCTTGTGGGAAAAGCTCGCCGAAGGCCGGCCCTCGTTCGGCAGGCCGGCGGTCTTCAACAGCTGCGTCGCCCAGTCCGACTGGGCCTCGTTCACCGTCACGCTGAAGGACACGGCATTCTTCGACCAGATGCAGCGCTTCAGCGGCAACGAGGCCGGCACCGGCGGGTTGGTGACCTTCAAGGACTCGAGCTGGCTGATGTCGATCGTGCTGGCGCACCAGCCTCATTTCGCCAACCAGCCGGCCGGCGTGCAGGTGTTCTGGGGCTACGGGCTGTTCCCGGATCGCGTGGGTAACTTCGTCGCCAAACCGATGGCCGATTGCACTGGCGCGGAAATCCTGGAAGAACTCTGCGGGCACCTGCGCTTCGACCTGCAGACCATGGCGACTGCCAACTGCATCCCCTGCCGCATGCCCTACATCACGAGCATGTTCATGCCTCGCGCGCCGGGCGACCGTCCCCTGCCCGTGCCCCCGGACACCCGGGACTTCGCCTTCGTCAGCCAGTTCGTCGAGATCCCGCAGGACACCGTCTTCACGGTCGAGTTCTCGGTGCGGGCGGCGCAGATGGCGGTGTACCAACTGCTGGGCATCACGAAGCCGATTCCACCGGTAACGCCGCACGACAAGTCGATGCAGGCGCGGTTCGAAGCGCTGGTCAAGGCCCTGAAGTAGTTCGGCCGCCGCGCAGAGAAGGCCCGTGGCCGACAGTCAGTCCTCCCGGAGACCCAAGTGAAGCGGAATGCCACCGTTGCTGCGATCCCGCAACGGTTGAAGCAGCAGCGACATCCATTCGGGGCTGAGGGCCAGTTCGAACTTTTCCGCACGCACGGCGGCCACCCGAACGCAGCGGCTCTCACGCTCGAATTCGCTGCGGATGATGATCGTGACGACCTTCTCGGACCCGCAGATCCGCGTGGACCCGACGAAAAAAAACCCTTCGCGAGGAAGGAGCTGGTCCTGCTGGCGATGGGCGAAGTCGACATCAAACCCGTCTCAGCGCGGCGACCGAAACCCGTGTAGGTACCGCATGCCAGTCATTGAATACGACCCCAGTCGCTCGGCGCTTTACACACCAGCCCGAAGACCCACCGTCTTCGAGCCAGGGGCCGATTACTCGAGCCTCCAGATCGCAGTGGAAGCGGCACGGCTGGCCTACCTGAATGCCGCGCAGGCGGAGAACTCTGCGGAAGATCATCAGGCCCTGGTTTCAGCTTTGGCTTGCGTGGGGATGAGCGCTCCTCGACTCTTCAGCGATGAGGAGACCGGCACCTTCGGATTCGGGTGCCGCCGAGCATCCGACGGCATGGCGCTTCTCTCATTCCGAGGCACGCAGCCGGAGGACATCGGCGACATCGTGACCAACCTGGAAATCAACACGGTCGCGTGGACTGAATCTTCCGGTCGAGTGCACTCGGGATTCGCGACAGCGATGCGCAGCGTGATTCCCGAGATTCAGTCATGGCTGGATGTCGATTGCGCCGGTCGCAGGGAACTGGTCATCTGCGGGCACAGCCTGGGTGCGGCGCTGGCCACTCTGGCGGCGACGCTGTGGCGGCCCGATGTCCTGGTCACGCTGGGCTCTCCTCGCGTGGGCAATGCTGCTTTCGCCCAATCGCTCGACAACGTGAAGATCGTCCGCATGGTTGATTGCTGCGATGCGGTGACACGGATACCGCCAGAGACGCCCTGGTACACGCACGTGGGAACCGAGCACTACATCAACCGAGCGGGCGGCATGGTGAAAAGCCCGGATGAGGAATACGTATCCGATGACTGCGTCCATGCGCGAGAAGCATACCTGGCACAGCACGCATGGAAGTCAGGGGCAGTCCTCGTCCGGGACTTGGCAGATCACTCGCCCATCAACTACGTGCGCGCTGTCTGGTAGTCGCCGTGAGTGGGGCTGTTGCCGGCTCTGCGTCCGTCGAACCGGCAGCAGCCCAAAGGTCTGTTCGACAGCGAACCTGCGCGCGGCACCGTCACGGCGCATGGGGACGCATACCGACGCGTGGTCCCGCGCAAGGTCAGATCTTTCCTGTCGTGAATGGCTGTGCAGCCGGTTCCAGCGCGCTTTCACCGAGGCGTTCGTACTCGGAAATCACCTGGGCACCGAGCAGCAGCAACGTCGCTGCGAGTTCCAGACTCAACAGCACCGCAATGGCCGTGGTCAGCGAACCGTAGACGGTACCGATCTGCGACAGCGTGGAGAAGTACCAGACGAGCGCGTGGCGGGAGACTTCCCACAACAGGGCCGCCGCGACAGCACCGAGCAACGCATGCCAGGCCGAGGGGCGACCCACCGGCATCACCAGATAGACCGAGGTGAGCACGAAGATCTCGCCGGCCAGTCCAAGCAGGTAGAGCAGAAGGCCGGACACGCCTTCAAGCGACCACTTGCGCCAGAACAGATCCACCTCGCGCTCACCCATCGACTGCAGGCTGCCGGCCACCAGGGTCACGAGCAACAGGCCCAGTCCGAGGCTCAGGATGTAGGCGTACGGAATGACAGCCGAAATCAGGAAGTGCCGCCGCCGCACCACCACGCGGTGATGGAAGATCACCGACATGGCGTTCTCCAGCACGGTGAACGCCAGCGAACTGAAGAACAGCATGCTGGCAAGCAGGACCCAGCCCATCACGTCACGGTGCGCGAGGAAGCTGGCCAGCTCGGCCACGATCGCCCCGGACTGCCCCGGGACGAGCCATTCGAGGTAACGGCCGATCGTCCACAGCAGTTCGGACTGATCGACGAGGTGCGACAGCGCGATCACCGTGAGGATCAGCAGTGGCACGATCGACAGCAGCGCGTAGTACGCGACCGCGCCCGCGAGCAGCAGTCCTTGATTGGCGCGGAATCCCTTCAGGACCTGGAGGATGAACGCACCGGGATGCTGGAGAACCCGGGATGCGCGGTGGTCCACCCACCGCCACACGGCGCGCTTCATGAACGCCACCGCCTCGCCGCAAAGGGGCCTGCCAATCGCATTCGCTGTTCCTCAGGTTGGGGTCGGTGACTTCGGCAGCGCCAGGACCGCGGGCTCCGACAAAACCAGGCTCTGCCGGGTGATCCGCGAGCCTGGAGTATCGACCGCCATTTCTTGTGTGTCGAACCTGGAGACGCCGCCGTCCGAGCGCTCGATGTCCCAGCCGGAAACAGTCGGGGCACTCGTACCCGCAGGTCAGGCGAGCGACCCGTTCTGGCCGGCGCAAGTCGTTGTCGAGCAGCCGGTTCCGACCGCGGCTGTGTGACACTGTTTCCGCCATCAAGGCATCCTCTCACCCCATGCAGAACCCCGTCGCGCATCCGGCACCGATTGGCGTCTACGACTCCGGGGTCGGCGGCCTGGCGGTGCTTCGCGCCCTGAGAAAAAGGTTGCCTGGCGAGTCCTTCATCTATGTGGCGGACAGCGCCAACGCGCCGTATGGCGATCGAACGCCGGAGTTCGTTGAATGCCGCGCAAAGGAAGTCACCCGCTTCCTCGTCCAGCGCCACGCGAAGGCTGTGGTTCTCGCGTGCAACACGGCCAGCGTGGTGGCCGCCCAGCGGCTGCGCACGCTTCACGATGTGCCCATCATCGCGATGGAACCCGCCATCAAACCCGCCACGCTGCTCACCAAGTCGAGGGTGGTCCTCGTGTTGGCGACCACCAACACGATCCGCAGCGAATCTGTGGCCCGGCTTTGCCGCACGTACGGCACTGACACGCGCATCATCCTGCAGCCGTGCCCCGGCCTCGCTGATCGGGTGGAGCGCGGCGAATTCCAGCATATCGAGACTCGACTTCTCCTGGAGACGTACATCCGCCCGGGTCTCGTCGCGGGCGCAGACACCATTGTCTTGGGCTGCACTCACTATGCATTTCTCGCCGACGAAATTGCTGCCGTTGCCGGCCCCTCTGTCATCGTTCTTGAACCCTCCGATGCCATCGCCCGTCAACTCTCGCGCGTGCTTCCGGCAACACAAGAACCGCATCACCGTGCGGCCACCACGAGCTTCTTCTCGTCTGGGTCAACACCGCACATGCGCGCGTTCCTTGCGTCCATCGGCGAAGCTTCGCAGCAGGTGCAGGTCCTTCCGGCGATGGGTAACCCTTCAGATGAGGCGAGGCCCTGCGGCAAGCCACCGGCGTCTTGAGGCGGTGCTGGGCGTCAATCCGCCGGAAGGTGTGGAGCCTCATGTGCCAGGGCTCACCCGGGTGTGCCACACCGCTCCCGTAGAGTTCCTGCAATGCGGTCGTTTCAATCACCAGGGGTGGACAAGCACATGACACAAAGGACCGCGGCCGCGCAGGCACGCAGGATTTCTCCGCAAGAGGCAGCGGGCTTCGTCACATCGGGCATGTGGATCGACTACGGGGCATCGCTTTGCCAGCCAGATGTCTTCGACGCTGCGCTCGCACAGCGAACGAACGAGTTGCGCAGCGTCAAGATTCGCGCCTGCCTGACGGTGCGCCCCCGCGCGGTGCTCGAGGCCGATCCGAATGGCGAGCATTTCTTCTGGATCAACCTGCATTTCTCCGGCTACGACCGCCGGAAACACGATGCGGGCATCGCCAACTACCTGCCGGTCAATCTTGGCGAGATTCCGGACTACTACCGGCGCTTCATCGATCCCGTGGACATCGTGATCCTCAAGACCTGCCCGATGGACGGCAACGGGTACTTCAACTTCAGTGCTGCGACGGTTTGGCACCGGGCCGTGATCGAGCGGGCGCGGATGGTGATCGTCGAGGAGTCGAGCGGCCTGCCTTACGTGATGGGCGAGCAGACCGGCGTGCACGTGAGCGAGGTCGACTACATCATCGAGGGCGACCACGCGCCCGCCACCGAACTGCCCAATCCACCGCCCACGGACGTGGACCACGCCGTGGCCCGCCTGATCGCAGGAGAAGTCGAGGACGGTGACTGCCTGCAGATCGGCATCGGCGGCATGCCGAACGCGGTGTGCAGCCTGCTGCGGGAAAGCGGGGTGCAGAACCTGGGCATACACACCGAGATGCTGACCGACGGCATCATGGATCTCTACCAGGCCGGCCGCATCACCGGCACCCGCAAGCAGCTGAACCCCGGCAAGATCGTCTGCACCTTCGCGCTGGGTTCGCGCCACCTGTACGGAGGGATCGACCGCAATCCCGACATTCACTTCTTCCCGGTCGACTACACCAACCTGCCGCACAACATCATGCTGAACGACCGCGTGGTGGCGATCAACAACACCACGCAGATCGACCTGCAGGGCCAGGCGGCGTCCGAATCCGACGGCCACCGCCACATCAGCGGCACGGGCGGGCAGTCGCAGTTCGTGCGAGGCGCCTACGCATCGAAGGGGGGCAAGTCCTTCATTTGTCTCGCTTCGACCTACGACAAGCGCGGTGAGAGGCGCAGCCGCATCGTGTTGTCGCTGACGAACGGCAACATCGTCACGACCACACGCGCGGACATGATGTACGTGGCCACCGAGTTCGGCATGACGAATCTGAAGGGCAAATCGGTGGCTGAGCGCGCGAAAGCATTGATCTCCATCTCGCATCCTGACTTCCGCGAGGAGCTCGAGCGCAGCGCATACGAACACCGGCTCATACCGCACGGATTCTTTTGAAAACCGTACGGGATTCGTGACCCTGTCCCCGGCCTGCAGAGCGTTCGGTGACCGGGACGACCGGCATGATTTGGGCCCCGAGGGGGCGCCTTGAAGACTGGGCCCGACGCAACCCGGAGCGCCGTGAGGTCATCCCGAATTTTTCTTGTCCGCCCTCAACGCTACTTCCGAAGCAGGTGCCCGACTGCGCAATGTGCAGCGGTAAGTTCCAAGCGCGATGGCGAGCGCGATGACGATCAGGATCGCCGCAACCGCGAAGGTGATTCGCATGCCGGTAGCCACGGCATCGGGATGCGCCATCGTGATGTCGATCGTGGCCGATGCGAGCGAGAACACAGCGCCCATGACGGACGCACCGGTGATGAGCCCGAGATTGCGAGACAGGTTCAGCAGGCCGGAAATGACGCCGCGCTGGTCCGGTCGGATGTCGCCCATGACGGCGGTGTTGTTGGCCGTCTGGAACATCGCATAGCCGGCGGTGATGACGACCAAGGGGGCGATGTAGCCGGGGATTCCGAGCGTCGCCGGCATCGTGGACAGAATGAATGACCCGACCGCTATGCCAATGAGCCCGACGATCGCCATGCGTTGTGCGCCGAAACGGTCCGCAAGACGACCGGCTGGCACACCCGTCAGCGCGGCGACAAGTGGCCCGACCGACAAGACGAGCCCCACCGTGGCCGCCTCGAGCCCGAGCGCGCGCGCGAGATAGAACGGCCCGACCACCAGCGTCGCCATCATCACCGTCGAGACGAGCGCGCTCAT
>JARXKP010000058.1 GCA_030271615.1 Pseudomonadota bacterium | reverse complement strand
ACGGTGGCGGCCTGACTTAAACCAAACAGCCTCCACGAATTCCGGGGCGGTTCAGAAGCCTGGACAGCGCATCGGTATCGCCGCCCTGGCCGCGCATTGATTCCGGGTTCAGCAAGTCGAACCCTGAATCTTGTCCCGGCGCTGCCGCGGCCGAGTGCATCGAATCGGCTCCGTCACCGATCAGGGGCCGAGCCCCGGGCAGCGGAACGAGTACCTCCAGCGCAGTTCCGCCCCCGGGCAGGCTTTCGATGCTCAGGTGTCCGCCATGTGCGCGCACACGCTCACGCATGCCCAGGATCCCGAAGGACTCGGGCTTGCGGCTGTCCTGGGCGCGGATGCCCAGTCCGTTGTCGATGACGCGCAATGAAATCTGACCGGTAGGCAGCAGTGCAAGACGGATATCCACCTTGCTGGCCCGTGCGTGCTTGGCCACATTGTTGAGCGCCTCCTGCGTGACCCGAAAGAGGCTCGTGACGAGAAACGGTGACTCGTTCAACGCAGCGACCGCGTCCTCAGCCGCGTCCACCTCGCACACGAGGCCGGCGAACTGACCGACCTGATCGGCAAGCATCTCGAGCGCGGCTCCGAGGCCGAGGTCTTCGAGCATCTGCGGGCGAAGATCACTGACGATGCGTCGCGTTGACGAGATCGCCTGCGCGGCGAGACTGTCGACTTCGGCCGCGAGTGGTTTCAGGTGCGGCGCGTCGCCGGCCAGGCGATCACCCAGTTCGCCCAGATCGATGCGGATGGCCGCCAAGGTCTGCTGCAGATCGTCGTGCAGTTCGCGCGCGATTCGACCGCGTTCGTCTTCCTGAACTCTGTCGTGAGCGGCAATGAGGCGCTGCAGCGCGGCGTGCGAGGACTCCAGATCGGCGTGCGCATGCTTGAGGGCCGTGATGTCGCGGGCCGTGACAACCGCCCCCGCGATCGTTCCGTCTTGCGAACGCATGGGCGCGAAGCTGTAGCTACCGATCCAGGCTTCCCCGGTGTCACTGCGGTGCAGCTTGAGCTCGACGTTGGTGCTCGACTCGCCACGCAGCGCCCTCTGCAGCGGCCGATGTTCAAGCGGAACGAAGTCGCCGTTCATCTGCCACATATCAAACAGCAGCAGGTATTCGGCCAGCGTTTGGCTGCACGAGGCCTTGTCCTTGAATCGATGAAAGGTTGCAAAGGCCTCGTTGAATTCGATGAATCGGCCCTGCGTGTCGGAAATGAACACCGCGTCGTTCATGCTGGACAGCGCTGCTTCCAGTTTCGACTTGCCGGCCAGAAGCTCTTGCTGTGCCTCATGGCGCTCGGCGATGTCGGTGACGATCAGGAACGCGGACTGCTTGCCGACGCTGCCCCGGACCGACGCGCCGCCATAGCTGAGGATGCGCTCCACGCCGGTGTCGGTCCGCCGGATGCGCAACTCGCAGTTGCGAACCAGTTCGCCGCGCAGGGCGCGCGCCATCGGCCACTGATCAAGGGGCAGGGTCGCGCCAGCCAGCGTTTTGATCTCAAAGAGTTGGGTGAAATCGGCCAACCGCCCCAGACATTCCGCCATGCTGGCAAAGCCGTGCATGTTCAGGCTGGCGCGGTTCCAGTGGATGAACTCACCTTCCATGCTCCTGATGACCAGTCCTTCGGTGAGATCTTCGACCACCGTCAGGAGCCGCGCCTCGCTCTCCCGCAGCCGCTCGTTCGCGGCGATCTCCGCCTGCAAGTCGGCGTTGACCAGGGACAGCTCCGCCGTGCGCTCCAGCACGCGCTGCTCCAGCGTGGCGTTGAGCATGTCCAGCGCGTCCTGCGCGACCTTGCGGTCGGTCACGTCGCTCGCGGTGCCGATCCATTCGACGATCTCACCACTCCCATCCAGCAGCGGAACCGCACGCGACAACGTCCAGCCGAAGGTGCCATCCACGCGCCGGACCCGATGCTCCAACTCGAAAATGCTCCGGATCCGGATGGCTTCACGGATGACCGCCATCACCAGCGGTTGATCATCCGGGTGTAGGTATTCCTGAAGCCAGTTGCCATTGGGCGCCGTCGCATCTGCGATGGAGTCCTGGTCATGGAGCTGGCGCATCACGCTCCAATCCGGGCTCACGCGATACACCGCATCCGAACTGGCCGTCACGAACGCGCGGAAGCGCTGCTCGCTCGCGCGCAGCGCCTCCCCGGCCTGCTTGAGGTTTTCGATATCGGTGCAAGTGCCGAACCATTTCTGAATCTCGCCGTTCGCACTGCGCATCGGCACGCCGCGGACAAGCCACCAGCGATAGACGCCATCGGCGCGCCGCAGACGGCATTCCAGCGAGTAGGTTTCGTTGCGCTGTGTCGCGCCTTGCCAGGCGTCCCAGGCGCGCTGCCGGTCATCCGGGTGGAATGGCGTGTTCCAGCCATCGCCGTGACTTTCCTCCAGCGTCAGCCCGGTGTAGTCCACCCATCTTTGATTGAAATAGATGTTCCAGCCATCGGGCCGCGTGGCCCAAACGATCTGCGGCACGGCCTCCGCCAGAGAGCGAAACTCCTGCTCGCTCTCGCGCAGCGCGATCTCGGCCCGCTTGCGCACGCTGATGTCGCGCAGGATCTTCGATGTGCCGATGACATTGCCACCGGCATCCTTCAGCGGCGAGATCGTCAGCGAAACGTCAAGACGGCGCCCGTCCTTGGCCAGCCGCACCGTCTCGTAGTGTTCGATGACCTCGCCGCGTTGCAGCCGTTGCACGATCTGCGCCTCCTCGGGCATCCGATCAAGGGGTATCAACCGCGCGATCGGCTGGCCGACGACTTCTTCAACAGGGAAGCCGAACAGGCGCTCGGCACCGGCGTTCCAGGTCAGGATGGCGCCGTCGATGGACGTGGAGATGATCGCGTCGTCGGAGGTGTCGACAATCATCGCCAGCCGTGCGTGCGCTTCCTCGGCGTTACGGCGCTCGGCGTCGACGGTCTCCAGCATCAGGGCGTTGCGCCAGGAGAACGCCCCAGCACCAGCACCATGGCCGCGACAAGCACGGCTGTATCTTGCGCGACGCTGAAGAGCCCGGCGTCTTTGCCAGTCTGCACCACCCAGCCGAGCACCACCGGCGCGACGATGGCCAGCGGCAGGAAGCGACGCGCGACCTGCCCGCCCAGACCGGCGCTGGCGAAGACGCCGGCAATCCCGTCTGCGCGCGCGCAGAGCACGCCCATCGCGAGCAGCGCGAACGCCAGCGCCGTGTGCACGGCGACGCTGCCGAAGCCGGGCAGGCGATAGAGCGCCTCGACGCCGTAAACGTAGCCGATCAGCGCGATCAGCGCCAGCGCTTCCAGGGTCCGGCGCAGCGCCGCCCGTCGTGTGCCGAGCAGCAGCAGTGCGCCGCCGAGCAGGACAAAGTTGAGGGCCGTGATCACGGACATCCGCCCGGGCGCCACGACCTGGGCCGCGCCGGGCGCTTCGCGGAACAGCAGCTGGTCGATGCCGTAGTCGGCCCCGGTGACATCCTGCGCGAGCGACAGGCCGCCGAGCACGATCGTCGCCGCCGCGCAGCCCAGCCGCAGGCCGTCACGCTGGCGCAGCGCGAGCGCGATACCCGCGAGCACGAAGCCGAGCGCGGTGTTGACCTTCATCGTCGCCAAGCCCGGCAACACGCTCTTGAGCGCTTCGATCTTCAGCGCCCAACCGGCGAGGACCAGCAGGCCGACGAGCAGCACGGCCTGCGCGCAGGCGCGCGCCACCGGGTCCAGGTCGAGGGGATGATTCGGCGTCGCGCGACGCTGCGTCGGCATCTGGCTCAATTCAGGGTGCTGTCGCATCAAGGGCGTGCGGCTGAGGACCGGCGCGCGCGCAGCGAAACGTCTCGAAGCCGGGCATGGGCCGAACGATTCGCTGGATGACCTTGCGCAGCGCGTCGATCATCGGTTTCGTCGGCTCTCTCGTCATTTGTCAGACTAACACCGAGACCTTGCCGCGACAGAACTCTCAATTTTTCATCTCGCCGGACGGATGCTGCGGGAGGGCAAGTGGGCTGACGTTGTTCCTGCGGATCATGCGGCATCGACCCTGCCACCGCTCGGCGCGAGTACAGGTCGGCGTCATCCCCAGCGCACTTTCACTTGACGGGGATGGCCTTGGTTCGGTCCACGGGCACGACCGTGACGGCGTTCTGCGGTGATCCCTCGATCAGGCGGTCTGAGTAGGTCAGATAGACGAGCGTGTTGCGCTTCTTGTCGACCATGCGGACGATGCGCAGCTTCTTGAAGACCAGGCTGATCCGTTCGTTGAACATCTCTTCCTGTTCCGGTAGCGCCTTCGGGATGGAAATCGGACCGACCTGCCGGCACGCAATTGAGGCCTCGGATCGGTCCTCGGCCACGCCGAGTGCGCCCTTGATGCCGCCCGTCTTGGCGCGCGACAGGTAGCACGTCACGCCGTTGACTTTCGGGTCGTCGTACGCCTCGACCACGATCTTGTGGTCGGGTCCGATGAACTTGAAGACCGTGTCGACCGAGCCGATGGGCTCGGCCTGCGCTGCGGCGTTGACGGCCAGCGCAAGAAATAGAACGTGGCGTCGCATCCGGGCTCCTTTCGTGGCGTGTCTCAAATGAGTCCGCGCCGTTGTGCACACGCTGCGATGATGCACGCGGCCATCCCCTGTGTGTTGTCGCAGAGAGCCGACGCTGTCCCCGGCTCACGCGGACGGCGGATCCGCCAACAGCCTCAGCCCGGGCGCTATCGCGACTACTGAACTTTCATGTCATGACAGAAATCGACATCGCCGTCTCACGCCTGATGCAGGCCCGACAGGACCATCGCCCGCAACCGGCGCCGCCGCTGGTCGATGCGGCAGCTGCCTACGCGGCGCAGGAGCGCGTGGCCCGCGCGCTCGGCTGGTTTGGCGACACCACACCCCGGTACTGGAAGTCGGGCGGTCCGTCGCGCGATGCGGTCATCTCACACGCACCCCCGCCGCCAGCCGGCGTGTGGTTCAGCCCGGCACAAGCGGTGAACTGGCCCTTCACGTCGCGCGGCATTGAGGCCGAAGTGGCGCTGCGCCTGCGCGAGCCGGTGGATGCGGCGCGAGCAGCAGCACTTGACCTGTCCGGCGCGCGGGCCTTGATCGATGCGATGTGTGTGTCGATCGAGGTCGTCGCTTCGCGCTGGGCCGAAGGGCTGCAGGCGCCCGCGCTTGCGCAACTGGCTGATGTGCTTTCGCATGGCGCATTGGTGCTTGGCCATTGGGTGGCGTTCGATGCGGGACGCGACTGGTCGACCCAGGTCTGCCGTGTGCGCATCGGCACGCAGGCGGCACACGTGTTTCGTGGCACCCACTCGATGGTGGATCCGACCTTTGTGCTGCCAGCCTGGTTGCGCCACGCCACCCGCAACGGGGCGGTGCTGGCGGCCGGCAGTGTCGTGGCCACAGGCACTTGGTGCGGTCTGTTGCCGGCGCAGGCTGGCGACGAGGTCGAGGTGGCGTTCGATGGCATCGGCCAGGCCAGCGTCTGCCTGTGAGCCGTTCAGGCTGAATTTCGCGACGCCGAAGTGATCGCCGCACGCCGGATCGGGACAGACTGGCTGTTGTCGGCGATTTCTCCGGGAGGTACGGGGAAATCACAACGGAACCGGATCTCATGGATGCGGGTGCCTGTCTGTGACGCCATTCGACCGGCAGAGCTGGCGCAAAGGTGTCGAAGGGTGGAACATAGGCTTTACAAGGAGATTTCCATGACCGTCAACGACACGCCGCACGAAGGCCCCTTCACCAAGCTGATCGACGAGCAGCTCGAACTCGCGGCCGCCAAGCTCCCGGCGCTGGTGCCGACGGGGGTGCACCCCTCTCCCGTGGACCATGAGGAGCGCAAGGCCGCGCACGCAACGTTCGAGGACGTGCTGCTCGGCAACGCCAAGGCCTCGCCCGAGATGCTGGAAGAACTGGCCGCGCTTGACGCCGCGCCCGAACTGAGCGACGAAGAACTGGCGCGTCAGGCGCTCGCCGACGGCGGTGCTGACAACGACCCCTCGACCCCGGAGTAGCGGCATCGCCGGTCCGGAAAACGCGCCCGGCGCCCGTTGGCGCATCGCTCTACTTCGCGATGACCCACTGGATGATGAATTTCGCCGCGAATCCCACCATGCCGAACCCGAGGCCCAGGAACAGGACGAACGTGCCGAACTTGCCTGCCTTGGACTCCCAGGCCAGCTGCCCGATGATGAACAGCATGTAGAGCATGAAGGCGCCGACCCCGAAGGTGAGACCGAAGCCTGAAATCTGCTCTTCCGTGAATCCGAACATCAGCGTTCCACCCGACCGCTCCCCGAATCGAGCTGCGACTCGCGTGGCGGGAAACTCGATGTGTCCACCAGATCACGGTAGGCATGCCAGCTGGCGTGGCCCAGCAGGGGAAGCAACGGGATCAGTCCCAGCAGCAGAGAGCAAAGCCCCAGCAGCGTGATCCCGGCAATGATCGTGGCCCAGACTCCCATCGGGATCGGATTGGCGAGCACCGTTCGCCAGCTCGTGAGCACGGCCTCCAGCAAGGTCACGCGACGGTCCAGAAGCAGCGGCATGGTCACCACGCTGGACGCGAATATGGGAGCCGCCATGACGGCTCCCAGCGCCAGCCACAACTCGAACAACCAACCCTCCCTGGCCAGCACCACATGGCGGAAAAAATCCACCGGGGTGAGGATCGGAACCGGGGCCAGCAACGTGATCAGGGCTGCGGATGTCAACACCCAGCCAGTGGCTGCAACAGCCAGCAGGCAGCCGAATTGCACCATGCACCAATAGTCGTTGCCCCACTTGTTGAAGTGACTCTTCTGCCAGTTCAGCCACGTCTTGGTCACGATGCCGATGCACGGTGACTCCCCTCGTTCCAGGGCCCGACTCAAGGCATAGAGGCTGGTGGCCAGCACGGGCGCCACCACGAGGAAGCCTGAAATCGCACCCGCGAGAAGCCAGAAGCGGTCGTGCCACACCGCGACGATGACGGCACCGAAACAACTCAGCACCAGGCCATGCGCCAGGCTCAGCCAGCCGACGCGTCTCAGGTCGCGAAAGGCGAGAGACAGCCAGACGAGTGGCTGCGTGAGACCGATCGTGCGTGCGGCAAGCAATTGAGGTGCAGACGTGTTGTAAAGCGTGAGGAGCTGGGCCCCGATGACCTGTTTGCCGACCTTTGCGCTGACGGAGGTTCAGGTCCGACCATCTGCTGAGCTTGACGTTGAAGACCACCGGGTCATCGCCATCGATCATCCCCGGGGTCGTGTCTGGCCGCCGATCTTCTTGCGGTAGTTGCAAGTGGCGGAAGCGGTGAGATTCGAACTCACGGTGGGGTTACCCCCACGGCAGTTTTCAAGACTGCAGCCTTAAACCGCTCGGCCACGCTTCCAATCGCGCAATTGTATCGGCGCGACTTGGCGCCAATCACCTATGCGTGTCAGCCGAGGCGCCGCGCTCACTTGCAGGCCGCTTCTGGCGGGGCGACTCAACGCAGCCCGATCCTGCGAAAGGCGCAATCGCTCAGTTGCAGCAAGTCTGTATTGATGCTTTTGAGCGTATTTGAATATTCCGCCTTGGTGGCCTCGAGCAATTCAATCTTTTCAATAAGTTGCGCCGGCAGAGTTTGGCTAGCGATGGGGAGGTTGTAGTTTTCCAGTCCCAATTCCCGCATCAGGCCTGAGTGTTTCGGGTGATTTTCAAGCGAAATGACAGGAGTTCCAAACGCCATGGGGACGATCTGGCCGTGTCCTCGCATGGCCAATACAAATTCCGCTTTTTCGTAGAACCCAACGCATTCCGAGCATCTGTCGAATGCGTATTTCGAAAAATCCCATACTGATGTATTCGGTATGGATTCAGATATTTCTCTGCTGAGAGATACATCCTCGAATACATGAGGAGAGAAAATGACCTTGTATTTCTTTCTCAAGTAATCGGTCACCTCTCTCATGTCCTTGACGAATCGACTTCGGGCCGAGCTTGATCCAAAGCGATGTTCCGGCTTGTCATTTGCCAGTTGAATCATTACAAATGGATCAACCTCTGGGCAATGGAAGGATCTGTTCAGGTTGATGTGAAACCCAGGATCAGGAACGACGGGGACATCCAACCCCATATCCTCCTGAAATCTCTCGGAGCTTCCGTCATTTCTGACTGAAAAAAAAGTGGCTCGCTCAATCGTTTTTCGCAAGTGGCTCTTGCCTATTTCGGGAATTCCAGTTTCATTCTTGAAGTAGTTGTACCCGGCCCCGTACACGACGAAGGGTATTTCAATCTGATCGACAAGCTTTTCATCAATCAACCAAAACCAGCCATTAGGCCAATGTGCGCCATGGATGATGCCGCCACCACCAATTACAAGTAAATCATATTTCTTGTTGACCACATTGTTGATGTAATACTCGTCAAAAACTCGTCCTTGCAGATTTTCCTCGGCGATCAGGTCGACATCGAGGTGCTGCCTAAGCAGGTTTTTTGTTCCCATGCCAAGAAAATAATCGCCAATATTGTTATTCAGGCAGTAGGCGTGCAATATTTTCATTCTAAAAATTCACGTCAACGCTTCTATCATGTCCAAAGAAAACACCGGAATTCCATGTTGGTTCTTCACTGCAAGTCTTTCTGCAAAAGAGTCGTCGATGAAAATTGCGCGCTCCGGATTGATGAAGTCGCATTTGCTTTCACTACTTTCCAAATGAATAACCTCATCAAACAGGTCGGAAATCCGGTGTCTCCGCAGAGATTCTTTAATGTTCCCGGCATGTTTGGTAATAAGGATGACTTTTTTCTTTTGATTGATGGCCCGGAATAAAAAAGAAATCAGTTCTGGATTCGGTTGTCCGTCCACGAGCAAGCAGTCGTCGTAGTCGATGTATATGACGTCGTAATCGATATCAATTCTGTATCTGTTGTTCAGTGCGCGGTCCAGCTCGACTTCATAATTGTTTGGGATCAACCGAACATCCAAATCGAATGCGTCGTAAATCGAAAGCAATGCGAAATTGATGCCCTGGGATCGAAATAGGGAGGATGAGCCACCCAGTCGCGTGGCAACTTCAAGCAATTTCGGTTGTGCCGCATGATCTTCTTTCATTTGAAAGAACCACGCGCCCCGTGGTTTCAGCGCACGATTGATGTTCTCGGCGCACTCCTTGAAGAAATCGCGATGCCTGCTCGTCGTTCGTGTGTTGGTACTGATGCCATTTGATACTCTCGTTCGCTCTCGTGGTCCGGTGAATATCAGTTGTTCATGTCTGTTTGAAAAGCAGTCAATCGTGTATTCCTTGCCGGGCAAGTAGTCACAATAAATAAAATCAACCAGGGTTTTCTGAAGCCTTATGAACGATGCCATGACTGCGGCATCGGTTGCGAGACACACATTTCGGCTTCCATACCCAACGTCCGGTTTAATGAAAATTGGATGAGGCATGTCTGCGGGTCGTTCAGTGCTCCACCTGGGAATCGGAACGACATCCTTGAGCGCTGTGTACGTGGTGCTCTTGGAGGCGCATATCAGCGTGGTCTTTTCCGATGAGCCAATGACCGTGACTCCAATCTCCGACTCAAGATTCTTGAGCGTCACTGCAACGCTATCCATAGAGGGATATATCGCATCTATTCGAAATTTTTTGACGATCTTCCTGATTTCATCAAGAAAGGTCGATGCGTCGTGAAAAGGAATGTTGCCGATATAGTTTTCGTATACAAACTTCCCATGATCGTCAATCGACGATCCCCCGATCAATCTGTAGTGTGTGTTGTTTTTCAACGAGCGATGAATTTCCAGACCGATTTCCGATCCGCATGGGAATACAAGAATATTCTTGAGTGGGGTTGTCTTGGAAGTCATCTGTCGCGTCAGTCTGCAGGCCTGGAAAAGTCTGAATCACCCCAGAGGGCTGCGCGTCTGGGCTTTCGATGACGAGATTCCATGTCTTTTAAATACTCTACGGGAATGATGAGGCTGCGTGTTCGAACTCACGACGGGGTTCCGCGCACGACAGGGGTCGGCACCTCGAAAGTGAATCACTCCGCGGGGCGTTGTGCCTGTTCGCAGTCGACCTGGATGATCTCGGTGTGGCCTCTCGGGTCGAGGCGTGCGGCGCTCAGGCGTCCGCCCCAGACGCAACCGGTGTCCAGCGCCAGCAGGTCGGGTCGCTGGATCAAGCCGAGGGTCGACCAGTGCCCGAAGGCCATGGGCACGCCCGTCGTCTGGCGGTCGGGATGATCGAACCACGGAACGAGGCCGGGCGGGGCGTTTCCGGCGCCTTCCTTGGTCTCGAAATCGAGCGTGCCGTCGGCCGCGACGAAGCGGGCACGTGTCAGCGCATTGACCGCGAAGCGCAACCGGTCGGCGCCGACCAGCGTGTCGTTCCAGCAGTCCGGCTGGTTGCCGTACATCCCGTTGAGAAACGCATGCAGATCGGGCCCTTGCAGCTGCTGCTCGACCTCTGCGGCCAGCTGCAGCGTGGTCGCCAGCGTCCAGGGTGGCGCCACGCCGGCATGCACCATCAACCAGCCGTGTTCGTGCAGTGCCATGCGGCGATGCCGCAGCCAGTCGATCCAGCCGTCGCGGTCGGGTGCGTCGAGGATGCCGCCCAGCGTGTCGCTGCGATGCGCCTTGCGCACGCCGTGGGCGACGGCCAGCAGGTGCAGGTCGTGGTTGCCGAGCAGGCAGGTGGCCGCGTTGCCCAGGTCGCGCAGCAGGCGCAGCGTGCCCAGGCTGTCGGGCCCGCGGTTGACCAGATCGCCCAGTACCACCACCCGGTCGCGCGACGGCGAAAAATCCAGCGTGTCGAGCAAGCGTTGAAGCGCGCCACAGCAGCCCTGCACATCACCAATCAGATAAACCATCGAACGATTCTGCTACGCTGACTTGAACTTCCCCACTCACGCCCCGCATGGACGTCGCCTTACTGGTCTTTCTGATTGTGCTCAACGCCTTGTTCGCCATGTCCGAAATGGCGCTCACGGCCAGCCGCAAGGCGCGGCTTCAGGTGATGGTGGAAACCGGCGATGTCGGCGCGATGGCGGCGATGGAACTGCACGACGATCCGACGAAGTTCCTCTCCACCGTCCAGATCGGCATCACGTCGATCGGTGTGCTCAACGGCATCGTCGGCGATGCGGCGTTCTCGGCCCCGTTCTCGGTGTGGTTGCAGCACACGTTCAGCATGCATGACCGGGCGGCGACGATCACCTCCACCGCGATGGTGGTCGTGACCATCACGTTCCTGACCATCATCTTCGGTGAACTCGTGCCCAAGCGGCTCGGGCAGATGTACCCCGAGTCGGTGGCAAGGCTGGTGGCACAGCCGATGAACTGGTTGTCGATGGCAGCGCGCCCGTTCGTCATGCTGCTGTCGTTCTGCACCGAAAGCACCCTGCGGTTGATGGGCATACGCGGCGGGCCCAATCGCAGCGTCACCGAAGAAGAGATTGCCGCCAGCCTCGAAGAAGGCCTGGATGCCGGCGTGATCGAGGCCCAGGAGCACCAGATGGTGCGCAACGTGTTCCGCCTCGACGACCGCCAGGTCGGCTCGATGATGATCCCGCGCGCCGAGATCGTCTGGCTCGATGCGGCGGCACCTGCCGACGAGGTGCTGAAAGTCATCGCCGTCGACGAGCATTCGCGCTACCCGGTGTGTCGCGGCGGGCTCGACGACGTGGTCGGCGTGGTGTCGGCGCAAAGCCTGTTGCAGCAGGTGATGGGCGGGTCGCCCCTGGTCGTCAACGAGCGTCTGCAACCGGTGGTGTTCGTGCCCGAAACCTTGTCGGGCATGGGACTGCTGGACCAGTTCCGCGCTTCCAGCGCGCAACTCGTTTTCGTCGTCGACGAGTACGGCGAAGTGCAGGGCATGATCACCGTGCGCGACGTGCTCGAAGCCATCACCGGCGAGTTCACCACCCCGAGCGACGAAGACTCGTGGGCGGTTCGGCGCGAAGACGGCAGTTGGCTCTTCGACGGGTTGATCCCGGTGCCTGAGCTGAAAGACCGGCTCGAGCTGAAAGACCTGCCCGAAGAGGGCCGTGGCCGCTACAACACGCTGGCCGGCATGATCATGCTGCTGCTGGGTCGCCTGCCCGTCACCACCGACACCGTCGAGTGGGAAGGCTGGCGCTTCGAGGTGGTCGACCTCGACGGCAAACGCGTCGACAAGGTGCTGGCCAGCCTGTCGCCGACGGGCGATCACGATCGGTGACCGGGGTATGCCGACTCTGAAAGAGTTCGAGACAGCTCAAGAGCCGTGGCTCGGTGTCCGCCGAACCGGCAGCAGCCCAATGCGGCTACATGGTGGCTGCTGGATCCCATAAACGACAAGGGCGTTAGCAGGTGCTTACCTGCTAACGCCCGTCGATTTTGGTGCCGGAGAAAGGAGTCGAACCCTCGACCTTCTCATTACGAATGAGCTGCTCTACCAACTGAGCTACACCGGCGAAGCCTCGAATTATAGCTGGGACGATTGCGCCGCTTCGTGGTGGTAGCGGGTCAGGCGGTCGACTTCGTTCTTCGACCCGATCATCACGCTGACGCGCTGGTGCAGGGTGTCGGGCTGGATGTCGAGGATGCGTTGCTGGCCGTTGGTGGCGGCGCCACCTGCCTGTTCGACGAGAAAGCCCATCGGGTTGGCCTCGTACATCAGTCGCAGCTTGCCGGCCTTCTGGGGCTCGCGCTTGTCCCAGGGGTAGATGAACACGCCGCCTCGGGTCAGGATGCGGTGCACGTCGGCCACCATGCTGGCGATCCAGCGCATGTTGAAGTCCTTGCCGCGCGCGCCCTCGGTACCGGCCAGGCATTCGTCGATGTAGCGGCGCATGGGAGGCGCCCAGTGGCGCAGGTTGCTCATGTTGGCCGCGAACTCCTGGGTGTCCTCGGGGATCTGGATGCCGTCCTGTGTCAGCACCCATGAGCCCTGTTCGCGGTCGAGCGTGAACATCGCGACACCGTCGCCGACCGTCAGCACCAGCGTGGTCTGCGGACCATAGACGCAGTAGCCGGCAGCGGCCTGCTGCCGGCCCGGCTGCAGGAAATCGGCCTCGCTCACCGGGCGACTGGAGTCGTCACGCTTGAGCACCGAGAAGATGGTGCCGATGCTGACGTTGACATCGATGTTGCTCGAGCCGTCGAGCGGGTCGAACAGCAGCATGTATTCGCCCTGCGGGAAGCGGTTGGGCACGACGTAGATGCCTTCCATCTCCTCGCTGGCCATCGCCGCGAGATGGCCGCCCCATTCGTTGGCTTCGATCAGCACCTCGTTGGCGATGATGTCGAGCTTCTTCTGCATCTCGCCCTGCACGTTCTCGGTCTCGGCGCTGCCGAGCACGTCGCCGAGCGCGCCCTTGTTGACGCTGATGCTGATGCGCTTGCAGGCACGCGCCACCACCTCGATCAGCAGGCGCAACTGGCCGGGGATGTGCCCGTGCTCTCGCTGCTGTTCGACCAGGTACTGCGTCAGGCTGACTCGTTTGCTCATCATTGTTCCTTCAAGCCTGCAGTGCGCGCGACACGATTTCGCGGACGTCGCTGGACAGGTCGGGTTTTGCGGCGACGCGGCTGAGGGCCTCGTGTGCCGCGCTGCGGTAGGGCTCGGCGAGGCGGCTCCAGCGATCCATGATACGGGCCATGCGTGACGCCAGTTGGGGGTTCACGGCGTCGAGTTCGAGCACCCGATCGGCCCAGAACACATAGCCCGCCGCGTCGGCGCGGTGGAAAGCCGCCGGGTTCATCATGCACAGCGACGCGATCAGGCTGCGCGCGCGGTTCGGGTTGCGGATCGAGAAGTCCGGGTGCTTCAGCAATTGCTGCGCACGCGCGAACACCCGGCCGTCAACCTCGGGCGCCATGGACTGCAAGGCAAACCACTTGTCGATGACCAGCGCTTCGCCCTTAAACAACGCGTGGAAGCGGTCGAGCGCCGGCACGGCCAACTCGGCATGTGAATTGACCAGCGCGGCCAGTGCGCCGATGCGGTCGGTCATGTTCGCCGCGTCCTTGAAGCGCTGGTACGCGCGTCCGGGCCAGATGGCATCGCCCTGGGCCACCGCATCCAGGCAAAGCATCGACAGCGCCAGATTGGCGAGCGCGCGACGGCCCGACGACACCGGATCGGGAGAATAGGCGCCGCTGACCTGGTGCTGCTCGCAGGCCCAAGCCCAGTCGGCGCGCAGCGCGGCGGCGAGCTGCGAACGCATCGATTCCCGGGCGGCGTGGATGTGCTGGGGGTTGACCACCGTGAGCTTCTCGGACACGTTGCCTTCGCTCGGCGGTGTCAGCACCATCTCCTTGAAGGCGGCGTCGAGCGCAGGGTGGCGCAGGATGTCGCGCATCGCTTCAATGAACGCGCTGTCCAGCGTCAGCATGCCACCGGCCTGCGTGGCGGCCAGCAGGCGATTCAGCGCGAGGCGCTGGCCGGCTTCCCAGCGGCTGAAGGCGTCGCTGTCGTGCTTCAAGAGCACCAGCAGGTCGGCGTCATCGAGGTCGTCGTTCAGGATGACCGGAGCCGAGAAGCCGCGCAGCAGCGACGGAACCGGTTCGCTGTCGAGCCCGACGAAAGTGAAGCTGCTGCGCGCGGCATTCAGTACCAGCACGCGGTGGTTGCCGGCGAGGCCGGACTCACCGGCCAGTTGCAGCGGCAGCGCGCGCCCGTCGCGCGAGAGCAGGCCCATCGCCAGCGGCACGACGACCGGCTCGTTGCCGGACAGCACCTGCTCGACCGTCAACGTGTAGGTGCCAGCGGTTGCGTCGAATCGGCCCTCGGTGGTCAGTTTCGGCGTGCCCGACTGCGCGTACCAGCGTTTGAATTGGGTCAGTTGCAGCGCCAGCTCGCTGGCCGGATTGGCGTCGGCGATCGCCTGCGCGAAGTCATCGCAGGTCACGGCCTGGCCATCGTGGCGCTCGAAGTACAGCGTCATGCCGCGCGCGAAGCCGTCGCGGCCGACCAGCGTCTGCATCATGCGCACGACCTCGGCGCCTTTTTCGTAGACCGTGGCGGTGTAGAA
>JARXKP010000367.1 GCA_030271615.1 Pseudomonadota bacterium | reverse complement strand
GTTGGCGTTGCGCTCGTTGCGCGAGTACTGGCTCATGCCGTTGGTGACCACGCGGTCCACCTCCGACGTGGCCGCGACGACGGTGCCGCCCGGACACATGCAGAAGCTGTAGACCGAGCGGCCGTTGCTCGCGTGGTGCACCAGCTTGTAATCGGCCGCGCCGAGGATCGGGTTTCCGGCGTTGGGTCCGTAGCGTGCGCGGTCGATCAGGCCCTGCGGATGCTCGATGCGAAAGCCGATCGAGAACGGCTTGGCCTCCATGTACACCCCGCGTTCGTGCAGCATCGTGAAGGTGTCGCGCGCGCTGTGGCCGAGGGCCAGCACCACGTGGTCGGCGTCGATCTGCTCGCCGTTCGACAGCGTCACGCCGCGTATCGAGCGCGACTCGCCCGAGCCTTCGATCTGCACATCGGTTACGCGCGCGCCGAAGCGCACTTCACCGCCCAGCGCCTCGATTTCGGCGCGCATCTTCTCGACCACGCCGACCAGCCGGAAGGTGCCGATGTGCGGCTTGCTGACCCAGAGGATTTCCTCCGGCGCGCCGGCCTTCACGAACTCGGTCAGCACCTTGCGCGTCAGGTGGCGTGGGTCGCTGATCTGGCTCCACAGCTTGCCGTCGCTGAAGGTGCCGGCACCGCCCTCGCCGAACTGCACGTTCGACTCGGGGTTCAGCACACCCTTGCGCCACAGGCCCCAGGTGTCCTGCGTGCGTTCGCGCACCGGGCGGCCGCGCTCCAGCACGATGGGTCGCAGCCCCATCTGCGCCAGCACCAGCGCGGCGAAGATGCCGCAGGGCCCGAAGCCGATGACCAGCGGTCGCGGCTGCCCGGTGGCATGGAAATCGGCGGACGCATGACCGGCGAAACGATAGCGCGTGTCGGGCGCCACGCGCACCTGCGCATCGCCGGCGTGGCGGGCCAGCACCTCGGATTCGTGTTCGACCTCGCAGTCGATCGTGTAGGTCAGCACCACCGCCGTCTTCTTGCGCGCGTCGACGCCGCGCTTGAAGACGGTGAGAGATGTCAGCGCCGCATCGGGCACGCCGAGGCGTGCGACGACAGCGCGGCGCAGCGCCTCGGGGGGGTGATCCAGCGGCAGACGCAGTTCGTTGATTCGCAGCATGGGAAGGGATCGATTCTTTCCCGCATTGTCGGTTCCGTCGCTTCCGCCATGCACCTCGCCTGCGCCAACACCGGGCGGTCTGCGGCGCTGGAGCTCAACCGCGCGACAGCAGCTTGGCCTCGGCGCGTGCCAGCGGCTCCGGCAGGCCGGACAGCACCAGGGTGTCGCCGGCGGCGAGCACGAGTTGATCGTCCGGTCGCGTCACTGCGCCCGAGGCGCGTCGCACCGAGGCGACCGACACACCGACCGCGTGCAGGGTCTGGTCGCCCAGCGTCTGACCGAGGCAACCGCTGGCGATCGGCAAGGTGACGCTGTGCAGACGCATGTTGCCCAGCTCGTCGAAGGTGTCGTCGTCGGCGCCGTGGAAGTAGCCGCGCAGCAGGCCGTAGCGGGCATCGCGCTGGTCCTGCACGACGCGGATCACGCGGCGCATCGGCACGCCGACCAGTGCCAGCGCATGGCTGGCGAGCATCAGCGAACCTTCGATCGCCTCGGGCACCACCTCGGTCGCGCCGGCCGCCTGCAGGCGTTCGAGATCGCTGTCGTCGATGGTGCGCACGATCACAGGCACCTGCGGGGCATGCTCCTGCACCAGCCGCAGGATCTTCAGCGCCGAGGGCGTGTCGTGGTAGCTGACGACCACCGCATTGGCGCGCGCCAGGCCGGCGGCCATCAGGCTCTGCAGCCGCGCCGCGTCGCCGAACACGACGCTCTGGCCGGCGGCGGCCGCCTGCCGCACGCGGTCGGGGTCGAGGTCCAGCGCCATGTACGGGATGTGCTCGGCTTCCAGGATGCGGGCCAGGTTCTGCCCGCTGCGGCCGTAGCCGGCGATGATCACGTGGGCCTCGGTGTTGATGGCGCGTTTGGCGATCGTGGTCATTGCGACCGACTGCATCAGCCAGTCGCTGGCGCTCAGCCGCATCACGATGCGGTCGCTGTTGGCAATGAGGAACGGCGATGCCAGCATGCTGAGCACCATGCTCGCCAGCACCGGGCTGATCCACTGCGGCTCGATCAGCTGCTGCTGCGCACCCAGCGTCAGCAGCACGAAGCCGAACTCGCCGGCCTGCGCCAGGTACAGGCCGGTGCGCAGCGCGACGCCGGACGGGGTGCCGAACAGGCGCGCCAGCACCGTCACCAGCACGAACTTCACCCCCACCGGCAGCAGCGACAGCAGCAGCACCAGCTGCCACTGCTCGAGCACCGGTCGCCAGTCGAGCTTCATGCCGATGGTGATGAAGAACAGCCCCAGCAGCACGTCGTGGAAGGGCCGGATGTCGGTCTCGACCTGATGCTTGTATTCGGTCTCGGCGATCAGCATGCCGGCGACGAAGGCACCCAGCGCCAGCGACAGCCCCGCATGCTCGGTCAGCCACGCGAGCCCGAGCGTGACCAGCAGCAGGTTCAGGATGAACAGCTCCTCGCTCTTGCGGCGAGCCACCAGCGTGAGCCACCAGCGCATCAGCTTCTGCCCGCCGACCAGCAGCACGCCGAGCAGCACCGAGGCTTTCAGCGCCGCCCAGCCGAGCGTCACCACCATGTCCCTGCCGCCCGAGTCGAGCGCGGGGATCAGCACCAGCAGCGGCACCACGGCCAGATCCTGGAACAGCAGCACGCCCATCACGCGGCGGCCGTG
>JARXKP010000057.1 GCA_030271615.1 Pseudomonadota bacterium | reverse complement strand
TCGAGCACCAGCGGGTCGAACCAGCCGTCTTCGGCGATGGCCCGGGTCAAGGCCGCGTGGCGACGCAGGATCAGCGAGGTGGTGCGCTCGGCCCACGCGGCATCGACATCGTCGGGAAGCGGTGTGCCGTCGAAGTCGAAGACGTGCGGCAACCAGGTCGCGCTGTCCAGCAGCACCGGCTGCACCAGCACGCCGCACAGGAAGCCGTCGAGCATCACCACGTCGACGGGCTCGAGCGGTTCGGGCGTGGCGGCCAGCAGGTCGTCGAGTTCGGAAAACTCGGCGTCGGTCAGATCGCGGCTGATGTGCTTGGCAGGAGGGGTCGGTGGTTTGGACATGCGGGTTTCCGGTGGATGTGCCCGATTGTCGGATGTCGGACGTTGCGCGCGATAGGCGTCAAGCCAACGGCTTGAACGTCAGCGCGACGCCGTTGTCGCAGCAGCGCTTGCCGGCGGGCGTCGGGGCATGGCGGGGACGTCCCCCTGGCGTGGCACGTCCTTTGCAAATTGAGGGAAATCGCACCGGACCTGTGCATGCCCTCACTCTCGAACCCACCGCTGACGCCCCCTCCGTCGAACCTCGCCACGGCCGCGCCGGGCGGCGCCTGGACGGACCAGCTCCAGCGGCTGCTCGAATCCACCGGCGAGGGCATCTTCGGCGTCGACATGCTGGGCCGCTGCACCTTCATCAACCGGGCCGCCGCCGAGATGCTGGGTTACCCGAGCGACGCGGTGCTCGGGCGCAACATGCACGAGCTGATCCACCACACGCATGCCGACGGACGGCCCTACCCCGAGGCTGATTGCTCGATCTTCAACGCGTTCCGCATGGGGCTGGCCTGCCGCATCGACAACGAGGTGCTGTGGCGCGCCGACGGCAGCGCGTTCTCGGCCGAGTATTCGTCGCACCCGATCCTCGACAGCGGCGTGGTGCAGGGCGCGGTCGTCACCCTCGTCGACATCACCGAACGCAAGCGCGGCGAGGCACTGCTGCAGCAGTCGCACGAGCAGCTCGAACGCCGTGTGGTTGCGTTGACCAACGAACGCACCGCCGAGCTGACGCAGGCGCTCGGCGCCTTGCGCGAGCTGTCGGCGTACTCGGAATCGGTGCGCGAGGAAGAGCGCACCCGCATCGCCCGCGAGATCCACGACGAACTCGGCTCGCTGCTGGTGGCGCTGAAGATGGATGTCGGCTGGCTCGAGAAGCGGGTGCAGGATCGGCCCGAACTGAGCGGCAAGTGCCACGGCATGGGCGGCCTGATCGACACCGCCGTCGACAACCTCGGCCGCATCATCACCGACCTGCGCCCGAGCATCCTCGACCACCAGGGACTGTGGGCCGCGCTCGAATGGCAGGCTCAGGAGTTCATCGAGACCACCGCACTCGCGTCCGATCTGCAGATGCACGTCGCCGCGCAGACCGAGCCGCCACGCGGCCCCGAAGGCGACCGCTGGGCGATCGCGGTGTTCCGCATCTTCCAGGAGATGCTGAGCAACGTCGCGCGCCATGCGCAGGCCCGCTCGGTGCGCATCCGGCTGTACGTCGACGGCCCGCCCGATCCCGTGCTGCACATCGAGGTGCGCGACGACGGCATCGGCGTCGAGCCGTCAGCGCTGAACCACCCGCGCAGCTACGGTGTGATGGGCATGCGCGAGCGCGCCGGCCATTTCGGCGGCACCCTCGCGATCGACAGCGTGCCAAACCATGGCACCTGCGTGCGCCTGACGATGCCGATGCCGGCATCACCGTCGAGCGAGAGCCCCCGATGATCCGCGTGCTGATCTGCGACGACCATGTGATCGTTCGCCAGGGCATCAAGCAGATCCTCGCGGACACCGCCGACATCGTGGTGGCTGGCGAGGCCGACAACGGACCGGAGGCGATCCGCAAGGTCCGCGAGGCGAGCAGCCCGCAGGCCGTCGGCATCGAGGTGGTGCTGATGGACATCGCGATGCCGCACCGCGACGGCCTCGACGTGCTGCGCCAGCTGAAAAGCGAATTCCCGAAGCTGCCGGTGCTGATGCTCAGCACCTACCCCGACAAGCAGTACGCGGTGCGCAGCCTGAAGCTCGGCGCGGCCGGCTACCTGAACAAGAGTGCCGACTCCGAACAGATGTCGACCGCCATCCGCAAGGTCGCGGCGGGCGGGCTGTTCATCACGCCGACGGTGGCCGAGCACATGGCGACCGCGCTCGGTGCCGGGGTCGGTGCCAGTCGCTCAGCCCATGAGCCCCCGCACGAGCGGCTGTCGCACCGCGAGTACCAGGTCTTTCGCCTGATCGCCACCGGTCGCAGCGTCGGCGAGATCGCCGAGCAGCTGGTGCTGTCGTCCAACACGGTGAGCACCTACCGCGCGCGCATCCTCGAAAAGACCGGTGCGCGCAACGACGTCGAGCTGGCGCTGTACGCGGTCAGGCAGGATCTGCTGCAGGTCTGAGCCGGCACGCCCCCGCATCGCGGCGCGCCGGCTGATGGAAAGCGTGGTCGCAGCGGCAAGGCCGACTGTGCGAGAGTCGGTGACCGCCACTGCCCGGTCACCCCCGCCCTTCCATGAAGATCACCTTTCTCGGCGCCGCCGACAGCGTCACCGGCTCCAAGCACCTCGTCGAGGCCGCCGGCGCCCGCGTGCTCCTCGACTGCGGCATGTTCCAGGGCTACAAGGCCTTGCGCGAGCGGAACTGGGCGCCGCTGGCGGTCGCGCCGTCCGAGATCGACGCTGTGGTGCTGAGCCACGCCCACCTCGACCACTGCGGCTGGCTGCCGGCCTTCGTCAAGCAGGGGTTCAAGGGACCGATGCATGCGTCGGCCGCGACGCGCGACCTCGCCGAGGTGCTGCTGCTCGACAGCGCGCACCTGCAGGAAGAAGACGCCCGGCGCTCCAACCGAGGCGGCTGGACACGCCACGCTCCGGCGTTGCCGCTGTACACCGTCGCCGATGCGAAACGCGCCATCGCGCGCATCGAGGCGGTGCCCACCGGCCGCAGCGTGCGCGTCGGGGACGCCCGGATCGACTTCACGCCGGCCGGGCACCTGCTCGGCGCCATGTCGGTCAGTGTTCGTGCACAGGACCGCACGCTGGTCTTCTCCGGCGACCTGGGGCGCAACGACGACCTGCTGATGCCGCCACCGCGCCACATCGCGCAGGCCGATGTGCTGCTGATCGAATCGACCTACGGCAACCGCCTGCATCCGAAGGAGGACGTGCAGGCGCGCCTCGGCGAGATCATCCGGGCCACGGTCCGCCGGGGCGGCAGTGTGCTGCTGCCTTCGTTCGCGGTGGGCCGGGCGCAGGCGCTGCTGCTGGTGCTGCAGCGCCTGAAGGCGGCGGGCGAGATCCCCGCCGACCTGCCGATCTTTCTCGACAGCCCGATGGCCACCTCGGCCACCTCGCTGTACCAGCGCCACCGCAAGCTGCTGCGCATCTCGACACGCGAGGCAGGCACGCTGACCGACGACGTGACGCTGATCGCCGGGCCGAAGGAGTCGGAAAAACTGACCCGCCTGCGCTGGCCGAAGGTCATCATTTCCGCCAGCGGGATGGCCACCGGCGGGCGCGTTCTGTACCACCTGAAGTCGCTGGCCCCCAACCCGCGCAACCACATCGTGTTCCCCGGCTTCCAGGTCGGTGGCACGCGTGGCGCGAAGCTGGTGGCCGGCGCGCGCGAGGTCAAGATCCACGGCGAGTACGTGGCGGTCAAGGCCGAGGTCAGCCACCTCGAAGGCTTCTCGGGCCACGCTGATGCCGACGGGCTGATGGACTGGTTGCGCGCCTTCGAGGCGCCGCCCGAGCGCACGTTCGTCGTGCACGGCGAGGCCGAGGCCGCGGACACGCTGCGACTGCGCATCAAGGACGAACTGGGCTGGACGGTGTCGGTACCGCAGCATGGAGCGACGGTCGAGGTCTGAGCGTGGACGCCACGCGGGGCAGCATCGTCGGTCTGGCCGTCGCACTCGGTGCGGGCCTGCTGATCGGCATCGATCGTGAGCGGCGCAAGGGCCTGGGCGACGACCGCAAGGCGGCCGGCGTGCGCAGCTTCGCGGTGGCGGCAATGACCGGCGCGCTGGCGCAGTGGCTGCCGGTGCCGGGTCTGGTGGTCTGCGGAGCCGGCTTCATCGCCGCGCTCGGGGTCCTTTCGCACTGGAAGAGTCGTTCGAGCGACCCCGGCCTGACGACCGAGCTGGCGCTGTTCACCACCTACCTGATCGGCGTGCAGTCGGTGCTGTCGCCGGCCTTCGGCGGGGCCTGCGGCGTCGGTCTGGCGGCACTGCTGGCAGCACGCGAACGGCTGCACCGATTTGCCACACAGCTGCTGAGCGAGCAGGAACTGCACGACGGCCTGCTGCTGGCGGCGCTGGGACTGATCGTGCTGCCGCTGATTCCGGCCGGGCCGCTCGAGTGGCTCGGGGGCATCGCTGCACGTCCACTTGCCGCGCTGGTGCTGTTGATCCTGGCGATACAGGCGGCGGGCCACATTGCCTTGCGCTGGCTCGGCCCGCGCGGCGGCCTGCTGCTGTCCGGTTTCGTCTCGGGGTTCGTCTCGAGCACGGCGACCATCGCATCCTTCGGAAGCCGGGCGCGCGCCCAGCCGGCACAAGCGGCCATGCTGGCCGGTGGCGGAGCACTCTCGTCGGCAGCGACCTGGTTGCAGGCGTTGCTGATGAGTGCGGCGCTGTCGCCCGGTGCCGCCCTCGCGATCCTGCCGATGGCGCTGGCGGGCGCCATCGGGGCGACGGCCATCGGCCTGCTGGGACTGCCTTCGCGCGACGCAGCGGGTCCCGCCGACCTGCCGCCCCAGAAAGGCAGTGCGCTGCGGCCGCGGGAGGCGCTGCTGGTCGCGCTGCTGCTGGGGCTGGTCGCGCTGCTGGTCGGCAACGCTCAACACCGGTTCGGCGACGCCGGGCTCATGGTCAGCATCGGGATCGCCGCGCTGGTCGATGCACACGCGCCGGTCGCGTCGCTGGCGTCGCTGCATGCGGCCGGCGGCATGCCCACCAACCGCGTTGTCCTGGGCGTCTTGATCGCCATCACGGCCAACTCGCTGACCCGCTGCGCCGTGGCAGCCGTCGCGGGCGGTCGGGCCTACGCGCTGCGAGTCGGCGCGGCGCTGATGGCCGGCCTGACTGTCGCCTGGGCCGTGGGCCTGACCACCGGCATGTGACCCGGCCCGCAGACGACGGCGGCACACGCTTCCTCCGCCCTCAGGGTATTCGCGGATCCGTGGCCTCGTCGATGTTGATTCGGCGCAAGTTTCACGGCCGCGCTGCTGACTACATTGCTTCGAGCCCGCTGCATCGTGCACGGGCTGGATCCCGGAGGCCTTCCATGCAGACGACGCCCTCGCTCTGGACCCAACCGCACGCTGAGCCGGATCGCAGCCACACCAGCGTGATCGACGAGCCGATGAGCAGCCTGCTCGGGCGCCGCCTGGACGACCTCGAACGGCGGTTGACCGACATGTCGCAGACGATGGATCAGTTGCTGCACGGAGGCGGTGAGCAACCGACCGCAGCGGCCACCGAATCGTCGACCGCGGCGACTCGATCCCTGCCACAGACCGGCGCGCTGGCGGAAGTGCGGGCCGCCCGGGAAAGGTTCGCGTCGGGGCGCTACGGCCTGTGCGACGCGTGCGGCTCGCCGATCGAACACACCCGCCTGGTCGAGCGGCCCCAGGTACCGCATTGCGGCCCTTGCGAAGACCAGCGGCACCCGTAGCGGTTCGCCGAGAAGCCAGGCGCTCGACCCGCGGCGCCCTACCCCACGACGTCGGGCCGCGCGCCGGAACCGTAGTGGCAGCCCTACAAGACATCGCCGCTCGACACGATCGCGCTCAGTGGCTCGAACACCTAGCATGTCCGGGCATCGGCAGGATGGAATGACCCGAAGAGCGACGCACCGCAGGTCGAGCCGGGCACGGTCGCCGCCTGACCGTCCGGACCGACTCACACACCACATCGAAGGAGCAAGCATGAACCGCAACGACGTCACCGAAATGATCATCGAGGCCAAGGTCAAGAAGGGCCTGAAATGGGAGGACGTGGCCAAGAAGGTCGGCCTCAGCAAGGAGTGGGTCACCGCCGGCTGCCTGGGCCAGATGACCTTCGACGCGAAGCAGGCCAAGATCATCGCGAAGACCTTCGGGCTGCCCGCCGAGGCCGAGAAATGGTTGCAGGTCGTGCCGTACAAGGGCTCGCTGCCGACCGCCGTGCCGACCGACCCGCTGATCTATCGCTTCTATGAGCTCGTGAACGTCTACGGCAGCACCTTCAAGGAGCTGATCCACGAGGAGTTCGGCGACGGCATCATGAGCGCGATCGACTTCAAGATGGACCTGACCCGCGAGCCGAATGCGGCCGGCGACCGGGTCAGCATCGTGATGTCGGGGAAATTCCTGTCGTACAAGACTTACTGAGAAGCACCATGAGCGATACGCGTCCGCCGCTGCCACCGTTCACCGCCGAGACCGCGCGCCAGAAGGTGCGCATGGCCGAGGACGCGTGGAACACGCGCGACCCCGATCGGGTGGTCGGCGTCTACACCGAGGACACCCGCTGGCGCAACCGCGCCGAGTTCCCGGTGGGCCGCGCGCAGGTGAAGGAGTTCCTGCAGCGCAAGTGGGCGCGCGAACTCGACTACCGGCTGATCAAGGAGCTGTGGGCCTTCGACGGCGCCCGCATCGCGGTGCGCTTCGCGTACGAATTCCACGACGGCTCCGGTCAGTGGTTTCGCAGCTACGGCAACGAGAACTGGGAGTTCAACGTTCGCGGCCTGATGACGCGGCGCTACGCCAGCATCAACGACCTGCCGATCCGCGCCGACGAACGGCTGTTCCACTGGCCGCCGGGACGGCGCCCCGACGAGCACGCGAGCCTGAGCGATCTCGGGCTTTGAGTCCGGCGCCTCGCACCGCCGCGTGCTGACCCGCGTGTCGGCTACTTCAGGATGCTGAACAGATTCGAGAAACTGTCCGTCCAGGGCTTGAAGCCAGGCCGCACGGCCAGCGGCTCGCCGCCTCGAAGCCCTTCCGGCAACGCCGCAGCGCGCTCGGGGCTCATCATCAGCACCCACACCGAGCTGCGGCAGTAGACGTCGCTGTCCTCCGGTGTCAGGTCATAGACCAGCGCCGTCTTGCCGTACTGCTGCGCCGCCGACGCCATGACCGGACGCAGATCCAGGTAGTGGTTGGTGATGTGCACCGCGAACAGGCCATCGGGCTTCATCTGCCCGAAGTAGGTCTTCATCGCTTCCAGCGTCAACAGGTGCGCGGGGATCGAGTCGCCTGAAAAGGCGTCCATCGCCAGCAGGTCGAAATGCTGCGGCGGGTCGCGTTCGAGCATCAGGCGTCCGTCGCCGAGCACCGGCACGATGTGCGCCGGGCTGTCGGTCAGGTAGGTGAATTCGGTGCGCGCCAGGTCGAGGACCTGTTCGTTGATCTCGTAGATGCGCATCTCGTCGCCCGCCCGCCCGTAGGCCGACAGCGTGCCGGCGCCGAGGCCGACCACACCGATCTTGAGCGAGGGCGAAGCCTGCAGGCTTCGAATGGCACGCCCGATGCCCGACTTCTCGCAGTAGTAGGCGGTCGGCTGCCGGCGGTGCGCTTCGTCGAGGTATTGCTCGCCGTGGTTGATGCGGCCGTGCAGCATCTTGCGCTTCGGTCCGAGCACGTCATCGGTGGAGTCGTCGATGCGCAGCTGACTGTAGAAATTACGCACGACCTTGCGGTAGCCGTGCACGTATTCCCACGAAATGTCGGCCAAGCGCCAGCCGTACCCCAGCAGCGCGATCAGCAGCACGACGCGCCATGCGGTACGCAGGTCGCGCCACAGCACGGTCACCACCAGCGCCGCGCACAGGAACAAACCGATCGGCAGCTCGAAGTACGCGGTGAAGACCGCTGGCGCCACCAGCCCCACCAGCAGGCCGCCGAGCGCACCGCCGATCGACAGCATCAGATAGAACAACGTCAGGAAGCGCAGCGGCGGCTTGCGACGCACCAGCTCGCCGTGGCACACCATGCAGAAGACGAACAACGACACGCAGATCAGCGCGATCAGCATCGGCACGTCCATGCCGCTGTCGAGCACGCGGTCGAGCGCGAAAAACGCCAGCGGCAGTGCGGCCAGGAACAGCGGCCGCACGTAGTAGCGCGGCGCGTCGAAGCACAGGATGAAGCTGAGCAGGTAGATGCTCAGCGGCGCGATCCACAGGAAAGGCACCGGGGCCACGTCCTGCGTCAGGTGCCGCGTCATCGCCAGCAGCAGCATCGACGCGGTGGCCGCGAGGCCGACCCAGATCACGCACTCCTTCCACCCCGGATGCGCGGCGGGCTCGACGGCGTCGACCGGCGCGTCGACCACCGCAGTCGACATCCGGCGTCGCGTGTAGAAGGCGGTTGCCAGGCAGGTCGCGACGAAGGCCACGTAGGCCGCCGACCACAGCCGCGCCTGCGTGCCGACCGGCAGCACCGGCTCGACCAGCACCGGGTACGACAGCAGGGCCAGCATCGACGCCAGGTTCGACAAGGCGTAGAGCCGGTAAGGCTTCGAGTCGGCGCCGGAGCGCGGGAACGACCGGGCGTACCAGGTCTGCATCAGCGGCCCGGTGGTCGACAGCATCAGGTACGGTGCGCCGACCGCGATCGCCAGCACCGCCAGCACGCTCAAGCCCGGCGCCAGGGTGGAGCCCTTCCAGGCCGGGTCGGCCGCGACCGGCAGCATCACCAGACTCAGCAGCAGCAAGCCGCCGTGCACCAGCGGCTGCCGTCGGGCGGCGACCTTCTCGTGCAGCCAGTGCACGTAGGCGTAACCCACCAGCAACTCGACCTGGAAGAAGACCAGGCAAACGCTCCACACCGACGATGACCCGCCGAACCAGGGCAGGATCATCTTGGCCACGATGGGCTGGATCTGGAAGAGAAGAAAAGCGGAGAGGAAAACGGTTACTGCGAATAGGCCCATCGGGTGAGGATAACAACGACGACGCCGGGGTCTCTCGGCCCCGGCCGTGAAGGCTATTTCACCGAGTCAAAGAGCGTCCGTGCTGCGAGCAGACACAGGGTCGGCTCGTACACCCCGTGGTAATTGCCGTAGTAGGTGAAATAGGCGGCCGACGTCGGGTCGGTTGGTGCGATGCCCCCGGGTGCGAAGTTGGTTTGCAGATCGGTGTCGACATCGACCGTTGTCACCCGTGTCACGCCGCCGACCACACTGGCACCGCGCGCATCGAGGTCAGCCTTCATCACGTCGCGATGCACCGAGGTCGGCACCGTCGGGTCACCCGCGCCACCGCACAACATCATCTTCGATTGGGGGCTCCAGCCCAGCAGGTCGTTCTTCTTCGACGCGACGACGTAGCCATTGCTGGCATTGGTCTGCAGGTCCGCCAGAAAGGCCGGTTGCATGATCGCGTCGCGCGCCTGCGTGGCCGTGCCGGACGGCAGCTTGCCGGAGGTGAACAGCGTCGTGTAGTTCAGGTCGGGGCTGGGCAGCAGGCTCTCGATGTAACCCGAGTAGGGCGCCTTGAACACGCTGGTCACGTCGCTGTAGACGTTGCCGTAGACCTTCTGCCAGGCGGTGATCGAGAACGGCACGAAGAGCTGGTAGCCGAAGATCGCGCCAGGCAATTGAGCCACGCCAGACAGGTTGTAGGGCCCGGCCAGATGGGCTCCGGCCGTGATGGCGATTTCAGAAGCGTTGTCCCGCTCGGCTGCGCGATGCGCCGCCATCGATGCATGCCCCCCTTGCGAGTAACCCGTCAGCATCACCTTTCCGGACAGCGTGACGCCTACCCCGGATGCGGCATTGCGCGCGGCTCGGATCGAATCGATGACCGTGCTGGCCTCCGAATCGGCGTGCAGATAGGGGTGGAAGCCGTAGCCCGACTTGGCGTACCCGAGGTAGTCCGTGGCCACGACGGTGTAGCCCTGTGCGGCGTAGATCGCCGCCAGCAGGAACGTCTCGCCATCGTCCGGGTTGGCCAGCGTGCGCGGCTTCTCCACGTCAGTGCTCTTGGCATAGGCCACCAGCGCAGAGGACGATGCAGCGGTGCAGGTGGAACTCGCGACCGGCACCAGCAAGGCCGCCGATGCGTTCGAGTCCTCGCCCTTCGCGCCCGGGGTCCGGTAGTTCAGTGCGACCACCTTCACGTCGCACTTGGCCCGGTTGCTTGCCGAGTTCAAGCCCAGCGGCAGAACGCCTGCAGCGATGCTGGCATCCACGCCGGCATTGATCTGCGCGACGGGCAGCGTGCCGACGGTCGTCGGCCCATCGATCAGGCTGCCCCGCGAGGGTGGTGGCGGTGGTGGTGGCGCTGGTGTGTTGTCGGAGCCTCCGTCGCCGCCGCAGGCAGCCAACAATGCGGTGGCCGCAGCGACGAGTCCAGATGTAGGTATCTTCATGATGTACCTGCTTTCAGAGGGACGGATGGTCTGAAACAATTCAAACCTGATTCGATGCTCTGCGACCACCCATCCGCGGTCATCACCCGGCCGGGTGACGACCGACCCATCTGCTCAAGTCGTCGCCAAAGCCAGCAGCAGCTTCAGCAGATCGGCCTGCCGGTTGGTGCTGGTCTTGGCATAGACAGCCTTCAACTGGGTCTTCAGGGTGTTGATGGAAACACCGGTGCGGGCGGCCATGGCTTCGACGCTGCCACCTTGAAGCACCTGAAGCGCCGCCTGCGCTTCGGCAGGCGTCATGCCGAAGCGATCGCAGAGGATTTCAGGCCGGATCGCCGACGCGAGATTCAGGTCGAACAGAAACACGATCACGCGCGGCGCGTCACCGGACACCGCGAAGGTGTGGCCCAGCCCCAGCGGCGCGACATGGATGACGCATTGGGGCCGGCCGGTCTCGTCAGGAATCACCAGCGCCCGCGAAAAATGCTCGGGCACGGCGTCGTCGGACTGCGCCAGCGCTGCGTGGATCGCACGCTGCAGCTCGGCTTCATGCGATCGAAGCCGGCGACACAAATGCAGCTCGCCGGGCTCGGACGCCATGTCGCCACGGCGGATGACCAACGTGTTGCCGCGCTCGATGGCCGCCTGTGCGGCCCGGTTGGCGAACTGCACGGTGCGCCTTGCGTCGAGCAGCAGCACGCCACTGGGCAGGCGGTCGAGTGCGGCGAGGCTGGATGCGACCTGGAGTTGCTGGTCCCGCAGATGGAACATCACGCCCAGCGCGCGAGACAGGTGATGAACGATCCGTCTCAACAGGGCCGATTGGCCGGGGGTGAAGCGCGGCTCATCAGGCCCGTGATAGATCGAAAAGACGGTGGGCAGCTTGCGGGTATCGGTGGTGTCGAAGACGATGCTGCTGTAGCAACCCGCGATGCCGGAGGGCTGCCACAACTCCCGGTAGAACGGGGTGGTCAGCAGTTCACTTGGCGACACCAGCTCATCGCACAGCAAGACCGCTCCCTCGATCATCAGGTTGCGTCTGGAGGCTTCTCGCACGTAGGGGTCTTCATGCATGCTCTTCGCCGCCCACAGTTCCAGCGCTTGCTGCGAGATGTTGTGCGGGAAGGTGAAGCCGCCATTGGCAGGTGAGTGCGCCCAGGTAAAGAGCAGCGCCCTCGAGGCACCGCGCAAGTCTGCGATGGCCGCAATGGTTCCGGGCCAGGACGCGGGCTTCAGTGCCGCGTCGTAGATGGCATGCACGACGTCGTCGTAGCGGGCGAGGTCAGCATCCATGGAAATCCCCGGTGATGGAACTCGCCACAGGCTACCGGCGCGGTGCCCATTTCGCAAGACGCCCAAAAGGGTCGACGCCATCAGGAAAGCTGCAAGACCGGCCCGCGGCTTGTACGAGTTGAGGCCATGACCAGCGGCCGCACAGGCATGGAGCGACAACCTGGGGATGTTCTGGTCCTGGAAGGCGTGGTCTGATGCGCGTCGGCCCCTGGACGCCAAACAGTGCGAATGGGGCGGCCGTCAGATCTTGCCTTCCGAGAGGAATCGACCCATGACCATCCCATCTTTTTCACCATCCCGCGTCCTGCTGTCCGCTGCCGTCACCGCGATGTGCGCCGTCGCCGGGCAGGCGGCCTGGGCCGCCCCGACCAACCCCGCCAACGACTGCGTCGGCCTGCCCAGCAGTTCGATCCTCGAGGCCGCACTGAAGGCGGTGGTGAGCTCCACCGCCGGGGGCACGGGCGCCACCAACGGCGGCCTGGACTTCCCGATGTGGGCCACGGTGGTCAACCGCTACGGCGTGGTCTGCGCGGTGGCCACGTCGGCCAGCGTGGCCGACGACGCGTGGCTCAACAGCCGCGCGATTTCGGCACAGAAGGCGTCCACGGCCAACGGCTTCAGTCGCCCGAAGCACGCGCTGTCGACCGCCAACCTCTTCTCGCCGACCCAGAACGGCAATTCGCTGAACGGACTGCAGTTCAGCAACCCGGTCGACCCGCGCGTGGTCTACCGCGGCGACCCGACCAAGTACGGCACGCCCACCGATCCGATGATCGGACTGAAGCCCGGCGGCATCAACGTGTTCGGTGGTGGCCTCGGCCTGTACAGCGCGGGCGGCAAGCTCGGGGCGGTTGGCGTCAGCGGCGACACGTCCTGCGCCGACCACAACATCGCCTGGAAGCTGCGCAACCGGCTGGCCATCGGCGGCTATTCCGGCGTCAAGGTGGCCAACCGCGTGCCGGGCGGCGTGCGCAGCGCTCAGGTCGGGACCTCCAACCAGCCGGTAGCGCCCGACGGTGACGACGGCATCATGTACGGCAACACCGGCTACCAGCACGCCGACTGCGGCAATGGCGAAAAGAACATCGTCCTGCCCGCCGTGGTGAACTGACGGAGGGCGTGATGACTTCCCACATCAATCCCTCTGCGCACCGTGCTCGCGGGTCGAAGGCGCCGCGTCGCACGCTGGCGTTGGGCGCGTCTCTGGCGCTGGCGATGGCCGGCTGCGGCGGCAGCATGGATCCGAACGAATCGCCGGGGTCGGGGCTGGGTGTGCCCACGGCGACCCAGATCGCCGATGCGCAAGCCGCGCTCGACGGCACCGTGGCGACGGACGACAGCATCGCCGCCAAGCAGCTCGCTCTGGATGCCGACGCCGACAAAGCCCCTGACTGAGTGGGCCGCAAAGCCGAGGTGGCTCAGCTTCGCGGCGCCAGCACCCACACACGCAGCGGCTGCCTCATGCGGCCGGCCTGCTGCTCGGCGGCGTCGCCCCAGCCCCAGAAGTAGTCGACCCGCACCGCCCCGGTGATCGCGCTGCCGGTGTCCTGCGCCATCACGCTGCGGCGCAGCGGCGTGCTGGACAGCGGCTCGGTGGTGTCGAGCCACAGCGCGGTGCCGTAGGGAATGCTGGTCGGGTCGATCGCGACCGAACGGCCCGGCGTCAGCGCCACGGCCTGCGCACCGCGCGGCCCCACGGTCGGGTCCGGCAGCGCTTCTTCGCGGAAGAACACCACGCGCGGGTTGGACCAGAGCAGCTCGTTGATGCGCTGCGGATTCAGCTGCGCCCACGCCTTGATGCCGGGCCACGAGGCCTGGTCCGCACGCAGTTCACCCTGATCGATGAGCCAGCGCCCGACCGACTTGTAGGGCAGGTCGTTGTGCCCCGCAAAAGCGACGCGCACCTGGCGGCGGCTGCCATCGGGCTCCGTCACGAGCAGCCGCCCCGATCCCTGGATCTGCAGGACCAGCAGGTCCAGCGGGTCGGCCAGGTAGGCCAGCTCGCGGCCGCGCACGCTGGCCTGCGCGATCGGCAGCGTGTCGAGCTGCTGGCGAGTCCAGTAGGGCTTGCGGGCGGCGAGGTCGAGCGGCACCCCGTGGACGGGCACGCGGAAGCGACCCTGCGGCGCTCGGCTGGCCTCGATCAGGGGCTCGAAGTATCCGGTGATCAAGCCCTGGTCCGAGCCGTCGAGCGACTCGACGCGATAGGGCTGCAGGTAGCGTTGCAGCCACGCGCGCGCATTCGCATCGTCGACGGGGGCGAGCCGACGGGCCTCGGCGCAGGCGGCAGCCCAGCCGGCGGCGGGCCGCTCGCAACCGCGCAGCAGGGCCGGCCACAGCTCGGCGGTGCGATCGGCATCCCAGCCGGGCAGGTCCGACCAGCGAGCCGGCACCCAGCGGGCGCGCCCGCGGAGCACGGCGCCCTCGCCAGACGGCGCGGGGGCAGTTCGTGCTCCGGACGGCAGCGATTCGACCGGTGCCGGTGCGCTGCTCGGCAGGCTGGAGCAGCCGGCCAGCGCTCCTAGAATCAAAAAACACAAAGCAAGGAACCGTGTCATGTGGCTGCTGATCCTGGAGGCGTTTGGAGCCTTGGCGCTGTTGATATTCATTGTCTGGTGGACGATGTTCTCGGGCCGCCGCAACGGCGAGCGCGACGCCACGGACTCCAGGCACTGAACACGAGGACGTACCCCGCGCCGCCGACATCGACATCGACGAGCGTCAAGGCTTGGGTGGCAACACGAATGAACCGGGGTGGCTGCCCAAGCGCCTGAAGATCGCCCGCCGGATGCGGCTGCGGTCGGCCAGGCGGATGCCGCGCGAGCGCATGGCGACCTTGAAGGCGAGGAAGAAACTCACCGTCAGGTTCAGCACGCCGGTCACGACGATGCCGGCCACGCACCACCAGAAGGGGCCGTGCTGCAGCACCGAGATGCCCTGCGCGGCAGCCGCCGCCGCAAGCTGGCCGGTGGACAAGGTCACGTGCCGCACCTCGATCGGCAAGCCGAAGAACATCGCCACGGCGGGCACGAGGCCCAGCATCAGGCCCAGCGAGATATTCGACGCATAACCCGAAATGTTGGCGCGCCAGTACCGCGCCCAGCGCTGGGCGCGTGCAGCGCCCAGGCGCGCGACGATGCGCGGATTCCAGGCGATCGCGCTGTCGAGGCGGTGCCAGACGAACCAGTTTTCCACCCAGCCGGCGATCAGCGAACTCGCGAACAGCAAGACCCCGGTGAACGCGGCGAACAACGCGGTGGGACCGAGCAGCGTGATCGTGTCCAGCACATGCTCGGCGTCGTGGCCGTGCACCAGTGGCACGCCGAACACCGCCTGCCAGGCCCACTGCACCGCCAGCACCAACGGGATGACGGCGGCCAGGTTGCCGAAGATGCCGGCGGCTTGCGA
>JARXKP010000366.1 GCA_030271615.1 Pseudomonadota bacterium | reverse complement strand
GACAAGTGGGGGCGCCACCCAGGCCGCAGGCACCGATACAACGGGCACGGCTGCGATCGGAGCAGGTGTTGGAGGGGCGGCACAGCCCGTCAGCGCGAGCAGCGCCGTGCCGACAGTCCAAGACAGGACTGCACACGACGCGGGGTGGAACGCCTTCTTCGACATGGCCGCGATGATAGGTCTGAGAGCGTCGGCATCCCCGAAACACCCGCCGTGAAGGTCGTCGTGTAGGAATTTGCCTGACACGCCAGATGGCAAAAGAGGGACTCAAGCGACAGAGATGACCTGATGTCAGCCCCCATCTCTGGTCAACACAATCTGTTTCACGTTGCGACGAATCCGAAACCGGCAGCGCGAACCGAACACCCGCTCATCCACTTCGCCACCGAAACCCACGACCAAGGACATTGCCATGAACGCCGACCAGATCCTGACCGAAATCCGTGAAGCCAACCTGTCGTACCTGATGCTGGCGCAAAGCCTGATCCGCACCGACCGCGAACAGGCGCTGTACCGCTTGGGCATCAGCGAAGAGAACGCCGCCCTGCTGAACCTGCTGACGCCGTCGCAGATGATGAAGATCGCGTCGGGCAACACGCTGCTGTGCCGCTTCCGCATGGACGACGACATGGTCTGGGGCTTGCTGACCAACCACGGCAAAGGCGCCGCCAACGACATGACGACCCGCCTGCACGCCAGCATCCTGATGGCCGGCCGCCATCAAGAAGCCGCCTAACTGCTGACCCCCGGCGCGGGGGTTTCGGGCCTGCTAGGAAGCGGCCCGGCGCTGGCCCGGAACCCTTCGACATTCACTGAGAGACAGACACCATGCGCACCAAAAGTATCCTGACCGAAGCCCGTCAAATCGAACGCGCAGTGACCCTGATCAACCTCGGAGCGCGGTTGCAGGTGCTTGAAAGCGAAACCGACCTGAGCTACGAGCGCCTGCTGCGCCTGTACAAGGAAGTGGCCGGCAAGTCGCCAAGCAAAGGCCAGCTGCCCTTCTCGACCGACTGGTTCATGACCTGGCAACCGAACATCCATTCGTCGCTGTTCCTGAACATCCACGAGTACCTGAACAAGGTCGCCGAGATGGACGAGATCGACACCGTCATCAAGGCCTACCAGCTCTATCAGGAGCAGACTCAGGCGCAGGGCCTGGAAGCGCTGCTGTCGGTGACGCGCGCCTGGCGCCTGGTGAAGTTCATCGACAACGGCATGCTGACGATGACCAAGTGCTCGAAGTGCGGTGGGCACTTCGTGACGCACCCGCACGAGATTTCACGCCACTACATCTGCGGCCTGTGCAACCCACCAGCGCGCGCCGGCAAGGGCAAGGCCGTCGGCGGCATCCAGCTGCACTGATTTCGTCGACATGCAGCGGTCGCCGCGCTCAAGTCGAATGTCTTCCTGCCGATGAACACACTCTGTCGTCAGTGATTTCTTGCTTGTCTCCTCGTCGCACTCGCATGTGCGTTTCGTCGGACCCTTCGGGGTCCGTTTTTTTTGCTCGCGGAATGGCCGTTCATTCGACCGCTGATGCGGGCATCAAGCCCGAGCCCCGCGCCACACACTCAAGCCACGATCGAACGGGTCGATATAGGAACAACGTCGCGGCACAGTGCGCGACGGGTCTTCAATTCGGAAACTCTCACCATGTTCGTACTCATCGGTTGGGGCCTGGCAATGGTCTGCATCTTTGGCGTGTACATCTTTCACGGCGGGAACATCAGCGTGATCCTGCACGCCCTGCCGTTCGAGATGATCACCATCTTCGGTGCGGCTGCGGGCGCCTTTCTGGCCAACAACCAGATGAAGGTCATCAAGTCGAGCCTGAAGGGGCTGGGTTCCTGCTTCAAGGGCAGCAAATACAGCAAGGCGCGCTACATGGAATTGATGGCGCTGATGTTCGACATCCTGCAGAAGGCCCGCAAGGAAGGCCTGATGTCGATCGAACAGGACGTCGAAGACCCGCACAACTCGGCGGTCTTCAAGAAATATCCGGTGGTCGGCCACGACCACCACGTGGTCGAGTTCATCACCGACTACCTGCGCATGATGGTCTCGGGCAACCTGAACGCGCACGAGATCGAAAGCCTGATGGACAGCGAGATCGAAACCCACCACAACGAAGAACATGCCGCCGTGGCCGCGATCGCTCGCCTGGCGGGAGGCCTGCCGGCCTTCGGGATCGTCGCCGCCGTGCTGGGCGTGGTGAACACGATGGGATCGGTGGGTCAGGCTCCGGCCATCCTGGGCGGCATGATCGCCTCGGCACTGGTTGGCACCTTCCTCGGCATCCTGCTGGCCTACGGTTTTGTCGAACCGCTGGGCGGGCTGCTCGAACAGAAGGTCGAAGACGGCTCGAAGGAGTTGCAGTGCATCAAGACCACGCTGCTGGCCAGCATGCAGGGTTATGCGCCCCAGGTGGCGGTGGAGTTCGGCCGCAAGGTGCTGTTCTCGACCGATCGGCCGACCTTCGCCGAGCTGGAAAGCCACGTCAAAGGCAAGAAGTGAGCCCCCCAGTCGCTTCGCTCCTGCCCCCGAGGGGCGCCACCCATCGGGCCGGGAAACCCGTCCTTCGGGCGTGGCTTGAGGAACGCATCGCTTCGCTCGCTTGGTTGGACGGGAGCTGCTGATGGCTGGCGATTCGAAGAAGCTCCAGCCGATCATCATCAAGAAGATCAAGAAGGGCGGCCATGGTCACCATGGCGGCGCCTGGAAGATCGCCTATGCCGACTTCGTGACGGCGATGATGGCGTTCTTCCTGCTGATGTGG
>JARXKP010000365.1 GCA_030271615.1 Pseudomonadota bacterium | reverse complement strand
TCGTCGGCCGCGACGGGCAGGTCATCAAGCGCTACGCGCCGACCGACACGCCCGCGTCGCTGAGAGCCGACATCGAAGCCGCGCTGTCGGCCTGACCCCACTTCATCGACCTTTCTTCCTTCACCCGCTTCACGCTCACGCACCTTCATGTTCGAACACATCGACCCCTACGCTGGCGACCCGATCCTGACCCTGAACGAGACGTTCGGCCGCGACCCGCGCCCCCACAAGATCAACCTGTCGATCGGCATCTACTTCGACGACGCCGGCAAGCTGCCGGTGATGAGTGCGGTGCGCGAGGCCGAGACCGCCATGCTGCAAACCATCGGCGCGCGCCCCTACCAGCCGATGGAAGGCGCCGCGAACTACCGCCAGGCAGTGCAGCACCTGCTGTTCGGCCCGACGCATGAAGCGGTGACCGGCGGGCGCATCGCCACCGTGCAGACCATCGGCGGATCGGGAGGCCTGAAGGTCGGCAGCGACTTCCTCAAGCGCTACTTCCCCGACTCGCAGGTCTGGGTCAGCGACCCGACCTGGGACAACCACCGCGCGATGTTCGAGGGCGCCGGTTTCACGGTGAACACCTACCCGTACTACGACAGCGCCACCGGCGGCCTGAAGTTCGGCGAGATGCTCGCCGCGTTCAAGGCCTTGCCCGAACACAGCATCGCGCTGATGCACGCCTGCTGCCACAACCCGACCGGCGTCGACCTGAACGCGGCGCAGTGGGCCGAGCTGATCCCGGTGATCCGCGCCCGCCAGCTGATCCCGTACGTCGACATTGCGTACCAGGGTTTCGGCGACGGCATCGACGAGGACGCCTTCGCGATCCGCGCGCTGGCCGATGCCGGCATCGTGTTCTTCTGCGCCAGCTCGTTCTCGAAGAGCTTCTCGCTGTACGGCGAGCGCTGCGGGGCCTTGAGCGTGGTGTGCCCGAACGCCGCCGAAGCCGAATTGGTGCTCGGCCAACTGCGCGCGACAGTGCGCAAGAACTACAGCAGCCCGCCGACGCACGGCGGCCAGATCGTCGCGCGCGTGCTGCAGACGCCCGCGCTGCGCGCCCGGTGGGCGGCCGAACTCGACGCGATGCGCGACCGCATCCACGCGATGCGCCAGCGCCTGCACGCGGTGCTGAGCGCCAAGCTGCCGGGCCGCAACTTCGACTACTTCATCACCCAGCGCGGCATGTTCAGCTACACCGGCCTGACCGCCGAACAAGCCGACCGGCTGCGCGAAGAGCACGCCGTCTACGTGCTGCGCTCGGGCCGCATGTGCGTGGCGGGATTGAACTCATCGAACGTCGAAGCGACGGCAGTGGCGATGGCGGCAGTGCTGGCGGGAACAACCTGAAGGAGGGCGGCTGATCGCAGCGGCGGCCTGTTGAACATCATTCGTGGCGTGGCGACCATTTCAGTCGCCACCCCCGTCTCCGCCCCCATCGCCACCACTGCCCCCGAGTCGCCGAAATCGAAATCAAGATCGCCGCTGTCGAACCCGCGGCGCTTCTTCTTCGCGGCGTTCGCCAGATCCTTTCTGGCCTGCTCGTTGCGCTGATGCTCGGCGTCGATCACCTTGAGCTGCTGCGCGGTGAACAGAAGCTCGGCGGGCAACGCCGCCCCGCACGATTCGCAGGTGGCGACACGCCGGTTGAAGATCGGGAATCTGCAGGCCGGGCAGGTGAACCGCGATGCGCCGTTCGGCCTGCCGGTGCGGGGTGAGGTGGCCATGCTGAAGACTCCGAAAGGCTGCATCGTCCACGTTCGCCATGAGGAGTGACAAAGGCACAGCCTCCTGGGCATCCCCTCAGGTCAGACATCGCGGAATGTTGAAGATGCCCTGCGACGGCGTTGGTGCAGAAGGAACCATTCGACCACAGCGAGGTTGATCACCCAGCCCGCCCCCATGAACAGCGCCCTGGTCAGCTCGCCCTGGATGTTGGGGAACAGAAACCAGGGTAGGTGGGTCAGCACCTGCGTGCCGGCGCCAAGGCCGAGGGCATACCCACGCATCATCCAGGCGCGGTGACGCGGAATGTCGCGCCGTCGAATGGCAGCCAGGCCGAGACAGATGAACAGGACCATCGCCGAACCCACCAGCAGGCGAATGGCATGAAGAATCGCGCCGTCATGTTCGACGTGCGGATAAGACTGGGTCATCCACAAGCCCGAGAGTGCGGCGACAAGCCCACAAGGGACCAGCATCCGCCCGGCAGCGCGGTGCCAGCTGGGTTGGCGGCGACGGAAACCGGGGGCGAACTGGAAGGCGCCGAAGACGCAGAAAACCGTGACGCTGACAATGTGCAGCACCACGGGCAAAGGTGCTGCGAAGAACCGCGCGTTGTCCGGCGTGATCCCCGCTCCGCCGGCAAGCTGGAAGAGACGGACGGAGCCCGCAACAACAGGGATGACGCTGAGCGCTATCAACCCGGCGGGCACGAGCCATTCGGATCTGGCGGAGGTGGTCATCAAACCCTTTGTGAAGCCCAATTCTGCTGCTTAACCGAATTGGCTTGCTGCGCAACACAGCGCAGATCGGCGCGTCAGGAGAATGATTGCTCGCTCGGGTGCACGGAACAACGGCGAATCCTGGCCCTTCGTTCAGACGTGCAAGCCGGACGGCTCGATGCGGTCTATCTCGACAGCGATCAACAGCCCTTCGGGTGACAGCCGCTTGATGCGCCAACGGGCGGTCGATCGAGACGTCGGCACTTCGCCGCAGGCACCTTCATCGGCGCCCAGCGTCAACCCCTGATCAGGATCGGCTTCAGGCGACACATCGACAACCCGCCAGCAGCCG
>JARXKP010000364.1:1211-2809 GCA_030271615.1 Pseudomonadota bacterium | reverse complement strand
CAACAGGCAACATCAATGCCGAAAGTGCCGAACGCCCGTGAACACCATGGCAATACCGCGTTCATCCGCCGCCGCGATGACCTCATCGTCCCGCACGGAGCCGCCCGGTTGAATGACCGAAGAAGCCCCCGCTTCGCAGACGACATCAAGTCCATCCCGAAACGGAAAGAACGCATCGCTCGCCACCGCCGAGCCGACCAGCGTCAACCCTGCGTTAGCCGCCTTGATCGACGCAATCCGCGCCGAATCGATGCGGCTCATCTGCCCCGCACCGACGCCCAGCGTCATGCCGCGTCCGCAGTAGACGATCGCATTGCTCTTGACGTACTTCGCGACCTTCCACGCAAACAGCAGATCGCGCCACTGGGCCTCTGTCGGCTGCAGCTTGGTGACCACCTTCAATTCACTGCGCGTGATCTCGCGGTTGTCGGCCCCCTGGATCAATAGACCCGAGCCGACGCGCTTCACGTCCTGCAGGTTGCGGCCGCGCGACCAGGCCGTCGCTCCGTTCCGCTCGACACCCTCGAGCGGAATCTTCAGCACGCGCATGTTGGTCTTGCCAGCCAGCACGGCCAGTGCCTCGGCGGTGTACGACGGCGCGATCAGCACCTCGACGAACTGCGTGATGACCTGCCTTGCCGCCCCGACATCCAGCTCGACATTGAAAGCGATGATCCCGCCGAAAGCCGACGTCGGATCGGTCTTGAAGGCTTGCGCATAGGCTTCCCCGGCACTGGAACCGACGGCAACGCCACACGGATTGGCGTGCTTGACGATCACGCAGGCCGCGGGTGCATCGTCGGGCCCGAAGGACTTGACGCATTCCCAGGCCGCATCGGCATCGGCGATGTTGTTGTAGGACAGCTCTTTTCCCTGCAGCTGAACCGCCGTCACCAGCGAGCTAGGCGCCGGATGCAGGTCGCGGTAGAACGCGGCGCTCTGGTGCGGGTTCTCGCCATAGCGCAGGTCCTGCAGCTTGACAAAACGACCGTTGCTCTGCGCCGGGTATTCGCTGCGGGTCGGCTCACAGCCGTCGACCAGCGTCAGCGATGACAGGTGATCGCTGATCGCCGCGTCGTAGTTCGAGATGCGGTTGAAGGCCGCGACAGCCAGCGCAAATCGAGTGGCTCGCTGGACCGCGCCGTGAGACTTCAGTTCGGCCAGCACACCGGCGTATTGCGAAGCGTCGGTCAGCACCGCGACGTGCTCCCAGTTCTTGGCCGCCGAGCGCACCATCGCCGGGCCGCCGATGTCGATGTTCTCGATGGCATCCTCCAGCGTGCAGCCGACCTTTGCGACGGTGGCCTCGAATGGATACAGGTTGACCACCAGCACATCGATGGTGTCGATGCCGTGTGCCGTCAGCGCAGCGCGGTGCTCGGCCAGATCGCGCCGCGCGAGCAGGCCGCCGTGAATCTTCGGGTGCAACGTCTTCACGCGACCGTCGAGCATCTCGGGGAAGCCGGTGTGGTCGGCCACCTCGGTGACCGGCAGGCCGCCCTCGGACAGCAGCTTGGCAGTGCCCCCGGTGGACAGCAATTGGATGCCCAGGGCGTGCAAACCGCGTGCGAGTTCAAGAACGCCGGTCTTGTCGGAAA
>JARXKP010000364.1:0-1111 GCA_030271615.1 Pseudomonadota bacterium | reverse complement strand
ATGCCCAGGGCGTGCAAACCGCGTGCGAGTTCAAGAACGCCGGTCTTGTCGGAAACGGAAATCAGTGCGTGCATCACAGGTCTCTGGGTGTCGTCGTGGGGTGCGCCGTCGGGGCGCGGGAGGAAGTGCAGACCAACAGCAGCGCCGTCAGGTCATTTGGTCAGCTTGTGCTCGACCAGCTTGCGGCGCAACGTGTTGCGGTTGATGCCCAGCCACTCGGCTGCGCGGCTCTGGTTGTGGTCGGCGTGCTGCATCACGACATCGAGCAGCGGCCTCTCGACCACTTTCAGGATCATGTCGTACATCGCCGCCGGCTCGACGCCATCGAGGTCGGAGAAATAGTCCTCCAGACCATCACGGATGCAGTCTTCGATGTGCTTCTTGTCGCTCATGCTGTCAGGCGGACGAAGGGCTGGTTGGCCGCGGTTGGAACAGCCGGCCACAGGTCGTGCCGGTCGGCGAGTTCATCGAACCAGTCGCTGACCGCCCGCACCTGGGTATCGCACGACTCGAGCCGGTTCATCTCGGCGCGAAACGCTTCACCTCCGGGCAGCGACCGCACCGCCCAGCCGATGTGCTTGCGCGCCGTGCGCACGCCGGCGAATTCGCCGTACAGGCTGTAGTGATCGTGCAGGTGCTCCAGCAGCCAGCGCTTGGCCTGAGTCACGGCCGGAGCCGGCAGGTGAACGCCGGTGGACAGAAAGTGCGCGATCTCTCGAAAGATCCACGGTCGACCCTGCGCAGCGCGACCGATCATCAGCGCGTCGGCGCCGGTGTGGCGCAGCACGTCGCGCGCTTTCTCGGGGCTGTCGATGTCGCCATTGGCCACCACCGGAATGCGCAACGCGGCCTTCACCGCGGCGACCGTGTCGTACTCGGCGTGGCCTGTGTAGCCCTGCTCGCGAGTGCGTCCGTGCACCGTGACCATCGCGATGCCGGCAGCCTCGGCGGCACGCGCGATCACCAGTGCGTTGCGTTCGGCCTGGCACCAGCCGGTGCGCATCTTCAGGGTCACCGGAACGCGGTGCGGTTCGCAGGCGGCGACCACCGCCGCGATGATCTTCAACGCGAGGGGCTCGTCCTGCATCAGCGCCGACCCGGCCCAGGTGTT
>JARXKP010000363.1 GCA_030271615.1 Pseudomonadota bacterium | reverse complement strand
CCGTAGATCTGCCAGATCGTGCCCACGACATTCCACGGGATCAGCAGCGAGATCGAGATCGTCACCAGCACGGCCGACGAGCGCCAGCCGGCTGCCGGCATCGCCAGCGCGAGCGCGATGCCGAGCGGAATCTCGACGGCCAGCACCGACAGCGAGAACACCATCTGGCGCAGCAGCGCGCCTTGCAGGTCCTCGTCGCGCATGACCGCCTTGAACCATTCGGTACCGACGAACACCCGCCTTTCGGGCGAGATGATGTCCTGCACCGAGTAGTTGACAACGGTCATCAGCGGCAGGATGGCCGAGAAGGCCACGCACAGCACGACCGGCAGGATCAGCCACCAGGCTTTCTGGTTGACGGGCTTCATGCGGGCACCCCCTGTGCTGCGATCTGCACGTCCGGCACCAGCACGTCGTCGGCATAGAAGCAGGTGTGGGCGCCGAGCACCTGCAGCCACACTCCTTCGCCGGCGCGCGGGATGCGCTGCTGCGGACTCAGGCGTGCGCGGATCGGCGGGCCGCCCCCGTCGGCGCCGAGGCGCGCGGTCAACAGCCAGTAGGTGCCGATGTCCTGCGCCTGCGTGACCGTCGCCGGCACGGCGCCGCCGGCCTGCGCGGCGCAGAGCGTGACGTACTCCGGTCGCACGCCCAGCGTGAAACGGCCCAGGGCTCGTAGCACCGGGTCGGGCGGGGCGACCGTGACGCCAGCGACTTCGATGCCGGTCTCGCTGCACCGCGCGTCGAGGAAGTTCATGCCCGGCGAGCCGATGAAGTTGCCGACGAAGGTGTGCTGCGGGCGTTCGAACAGTTCGGACGCGGTGCCGATCTGCACTGCGCGGCCGCGCGTCATCACCACCACCTGGTCTGCGAAGGTCAGGGCTTCGATCTGGTCGTGCGTGACATAGACCAGCGTCAGCTTCAGCTCGTGATGAATCTGCTTGAGCTTGCGCCTCAGCTGCCATTTCAGGTGCGGGTCGATCACGGTCAGCGGTTCGTCGAACAGCACCGCCGACACGTCGTCGCGCACCAGGCCGCGTCCCAGCGAGATCTTCTGCTTGGCATCGGCCGCCAACCCAGCGGCGCGCACGTCGAGCTGGCCGCTCATCTCGAGCATCTCGGCGATCTGGCCGACACGCTGCCTGATCTTGTCGGGCGCCACGCCGCGGTTGCGCAGCGGGAAGGCCAGGTTTTCGGCCACCGTCATGGTGTCGTAGATGACCGGGAACTGGAACACCTGGGCGATGTTGCGCTGCTGCGGCGTCCTTTGCGTCGAGTCGACGCCGTCGAACGAGACGCTGCCGTGCGACGGCGTGACGAGCCCGGAGATGATGTTGAGCAGGGTCGTCTTGCCGCAACCCGACGGGCCGAGCAGCGCATACGCCCCGCCGTCCTCGAAGGTCATCTTCAGCGGCAGCAGCGCGTAGTCCTCGTCGCGCTGCGGGTTCGGCTTGTAGGCGTGGGCCAGGTCCAGGTCGATGCGGGCCATGTCAGTGCTTCTCGATCGTGGGGGCCAGCAGCAGGTCGCCGCGGCCATCGAACAGATGGGCCTGCGAGGGGCTCAAGTACAGGGTGACCGCCGCGCCCAGCGTGAACACATGCACGCCGGTCAACTGGGCCACCAGTTCACCGATCGCCGTCTCGACGTGCACGTAGGTGTCGGACCCCGAAATCTCGGCCAGCTCGACCCGACCAGGCAGGCTCAGGTCACCGGGCTGCGGCACGACGCGCAACGCGCTGGCGCGCAGCCCGACGGTGACCGCCGAGCCCTGGGCGACTCCCGGCAAGGCCTGCGCCAGGCGCAGGCCGCTCGGCAGCGCCACGCCGTCGGCGGCCACGGTGCCGGCCACCAGGTTCATCGGCGGGTCGCTGAAGGCGCGCGCGACGCGGATCGACTTCGGCCGGTGGAACACCTCGGCGGTCGGACCGTACTGCAGCAATTCGCCGGCGTCGAGCACCGCGGTGTGACCCCCGAGAAGCAGCGCCTCGGTCGGCTCGGTGGTCGCATAGACCACGGTCGATTCGCCGCTTGCGAACAACTGCGTCAGCTCGTCGCGCAGCTCTTCGCGCAACTTGTAGTCGAGGTTCACCAACGGTTCGTCGAGCAGCATCAGCGGTGCCTGCTTGGCCAGCGCGCGGGCGAGCGCCACGCGCTGCTGCTGGCCGCCCGACAGCTCGGCCGGCAGGCGATTCAGGAACGGTTCGATGTGCAGCTTGGCGGCGAGCGCCTGGACCCGCGCATCGATGCCGCGCTTGTCCAGGCCGTCGCCGCGCAGCTTCAGCGGCGAGGCGATGTTGTCGGCCACGGTCATCGACGGGTAGTTGATGAACTGCTGGTAGACCATCGAGACATTCCGGTCGCGCACCGGCACACCGGTAACGTCGCGACCATCGGCCAGCACGCGACCGGCGCTCGGCGCGTCGAGCCCGGCCATCACCCGCATCAGCGTGGTCTTGCCGGCCTGCGTGGCGCCGAGAAGCACGGTCACTGCGCGCGGCACCAGGCTCAGTTGCAGCGGGTACAGCAGGCGCTGCGCACCCTGCCGCTGTTCGATGTGTTCGAGCGTCAGTTGCATGGCGTCTCTGCGTGTTCGGGATGAGGGATCGCGGCGTCGCCCGGAGCGCCCCAGCGCGTCGTGCACCACTGTGCCACTGCGGCCCGCTGGGCTTCGCTGTAATGCAGGCCGAGCTTGGTGCGCCGCCACAGCACGTCGTCGGCGCAACGCGCCCACTCGTGACGGTGCAGGTACGCAAGCTCCGTCTCGAAGAGGCCCGGAGCCACCTCGGCGCCGAGGCCCTGCGCGGTCGTCAGCA
>JARXKP010000056.1 GCA_030271615.1 Pseudomonadota bacterium | reverse complement strand
CATCGCGCCGAACAGGTAGGGAATCAGGCCGCCGATGAACAGGCCGACGATCACCCGGGGGTCGCTGAGGTCGAAGCTCACGCTCATGCCACGGCCTGCGAGCGTGTGGGTGTAGTCGGCAAACAGAACCAGGGCAGCCAGACCGGCCGAGCCGATGGCATAGCCCTTGGTTACCGCCTTGGTGGTGTTGCCGACGGCGTCCAGCGGGTCGGTCACATCACGCACGCTCTTGGGAAGCTCGGCCATTTCGGCAATGCCACCCGCGTTGTCGGTGATCGGTCCGTAGGCGTCAAGGGCCACCACGATGCCGGCCATGCTGAGCATGGCAGTGGCGGCGATGGCGATGCCGTACAGGCCAGCCAGCCGGTAAGAGGCAAGGATGGCCAAGCAGACCATGATCACCGGCCACGCCGTCGAACGCATCGACACGCCCAGGCCCGCGATGATGTTGGTTCCGTGGCCGGTGGTCGAGGCTTGGGCGATGTGCTTGACCGGTGGGTACTGCGTGCCCGTGTAGTACTCGGTGATCCACACCAAGGCGGCGGTCAGCACCAGGCCGACGGAGCAGGCGCCCCACAGGCGCATCTGGGTTCCTGCACCCAACGCGTCATCGGGCATCACCAGGGTCGTGACGCCATAGAAAGCGATCAGCGACAACCCGCCCGCCACGGCCAGCCCCTTGTAGAGCGCCGGCATCACGTTCTTCATGCCCGGAGAAGCCTTGACAAAGCTGCAGCCGATGATCGAAGCAATGATAGACACCCCCCCCAGCAGCAGTGGGTAGATCACCGCGCTCATTTGAGCCGGTCCCACCACAATCAACGCTCCCAGTGCCATGGTGGCGATCAGCGTAACGGCGTATGTCTCGAACAGGTCGGCGGCCATTCCAGCACAGTCGCCCACGTTGTCACCGACGTTGTCGGCGATCACCGCCGGGTTGCGTGGATCGTCCTCGGGGATGCCGGCCTCGACCTTACCCACCAGATCGGCACCCACGTCGGCGCCCTTGGTGAAGATACCGCCGCCCAGCCGCGCGAAGATCGAGATCAGCGACGAGCCAAAGGCAAACCCGAGCAGCGGCTTGAGCGCACTCGACAACGTCTGGTCGGGCTTGAGGTTGCCGTTGCCCGTGACGTAGAGGAAGAACAGGCCGACACCCAGCAAGCCCAATCCGACGACCAGCATGCCAGTGATGGCACCGCCCTTGAAGGCGACGTCAAGCGCCGGGCCAATGCCGCGCGTAGCCGCCTGGGCGGTGCGCACATTGGCCTTGACCGAGACGTTCATTCCGATGAAACCGCAGGCGCCCGACAATACGGCACCGAGCACGAAGCCCGCCGCTGACGTTACGTCCAAGAACAAGCCGATCAATATCGCCAGCACGACGCCGACGATCGCAATCGTGCGGTACTGACGTGCCAGGTATGCAGCCGCGCCCTGCTGGATCGCTCCCGCAATCTCCTGCATGCGGGCATTGCCCGCGTCCTGGCGCAATATCCAGTTGCGTTGAACAAAACCATAGACGACAGCCGCGAGGCCACACCCCAACGCTGCATAGAGCGCCATGTTGGTCGAAATCAAAGTCACGGTATTCCCTTCGCCGGTACAAACCCTGTGATGAATAGGCCACCCTGCGTTGCTGCTGCCCGCAGGCTGCACCGACAACCAGCTTGGTGGTCCGTTTTTGACTTTACGGGTTAGACCCTTGCTCGAGCACGGTGTTTTCCTGCGGTTGCAGAAATCAGGGTCCGGCGTTGCGCGGGGATCAGCACACGCGATTTGTAGAATGGGCGGACCTAAATATTGATGAGATCCCTCCATGAGTCTGCATAACGTGACGCCGGGCGCCAAGGCGCCAGAAGAATTCAACGTGATCATCGAGATCCCGATGAACGCGGACCCGATCAAGTACGAAGTGGATCACGAGACAGGTGCGCTGTTCGTCGACCGTTTCATGAGCACGGCGATGCACTACCCGTGCAACTACGGCTACATCCCCAACACGCTGTCTGACGATGGTGATCCAGTGGATGTGCTCGTGATCACGCCCGTGCCGCTCATTCCGGGCGTGGTGGTCACGTGCCGAGCCCTCGGCATGATGAAGATGGAGGACGAGGCCGGCGGCGACAACAAGTTGCTGGCGGTGCCCATCGACAAGGTGCTTTCGATCTACAGCCAGTGGAAAAAGCCCGAAGACCTGAACCCGTTGCGCATCAAGACCATCCAGCACTTCTTCGAGCACTACAAGGATCTGGAACCCGGCAAGTGGGTCAAGGTGCACGGTTGGGTCGGTCAGGAAGCCGCTCACGAGGAGATATCTGCCGGCATTGCTGCCTTCAAGAAGAAGGCGCCGAGCGCCTGACCCAAGTCCGCGGGGACCGACACAGGGCCCGCTTGGGGCGTTCACTCACTGGGAGCTTCGGCTCCCTTTTTCGTTGGTGCGCCCAGCACGTTCAATATCTGAGCACTTCAGGCTTGACCTGCCCAGTGCGTACTCGCATACAGGGCACGGTGTAAGGCGTCCAAGACGACTTTCAGCCATCTCATGTGCAACTCCTGTGTGCAAGCGGTATGGAACCGTCGGACTGAATCTGCGATCTACACTGCCCGCCCACTCCGGCTTGCAGAGCATTACCGTGAACTCATTGCTGCGCGCACTCCCCCTTGTCCTTTCGTTGTGGGTGACTGTGCCGTCTTTCGCAGCGCCGCCCGCATCGGCGAAAGCCCTGTCGGTCGGCATGAGCCGCGTGCAGTCAGTTGAAGGCATCGACGAATACCGCCTGACCAACGGCCTTCAGGTGCTGCTGATCCCCGATGATTCCAAGCCGACGACCACCGTCAACCTGACATACCACGTTGGCTCGCGCCACGAAAACTACGGCGAAACGGGCATGGCGCACTTGCTGGAGCACTTGCTGTTCAAGGGCTCGCCGAAGCACCCGAACGTCTGGCCCGAGTTCACCAAGCGCGGCTTGGCAGCCAACGGAAGTACCTGGTTCGACCGCACCAACTACACCGCCAGTTTTTCCGCCAACGACGACAACCTCCGCTGGTATCTGGGGTGGGAGGCCGATGCGATGACCCACAGTTTCATCGCGCGCAAGGACCTCGACACCGAGATGACAGTGGTGCGCAACGAAATGGAGATGGGAGAGAACAACCCCGATCGCATCCTGTTCTCGAAGACGCTCGCGGCGATGTACCAATGGCACAACTACGGCAAGGACACGATCGGCGCCCGCTCCGATGTCGAGAACGTCGACATCCCGCGCCTGCAGGCCTTCTATCGTCTGTATTACCAGCCTGACAACGCGACCCTCATCGTGTCAGGCAAGTTTCCCCGCGACCAGGTGCTGACATGGATCACGCAGGCGTTCGGCAGCATCAAGAAGCCAACACGGGTGCTGCCCACGCTGTACACGCTCGACCCGGTGCAGGATGGTGAACACAGCATCACCCTGCGCCGCAGCGGTGGCGTGCCAGTGATCTATGCGGCGTATCACGTGCCACCCGGCTCGCACCCGGACTACGCGGCCGTCGAGTTGCTGGGCTTGGTGATGGGCGAGGCACCGGCAGGTCGGCTGCACAAACGGCTGACCGAGAAGGGCTTGGCGTCGACGACTTACGCCTTCGCGCAAGGTTTGGCCGAGCCGGGCTTCGCGCTGTTCGGTGCGCAACTGGGGCCGGGTCAGGATGTGGATGCTGCCCGCAACGAGTTGCTGGCGACGATCGAATCGGTGGCCCGAGAACCGATCACCACCGAGGAGCTGGAGCGTGCCCGGACCAAATGGCTGAAGGGCTGGGACCAGGCCTTCACCAACCCCGAGACGATCGGCATCTCGCTGAGTGAAAGCGTCGCCCTGGGCGACTGGCGTCTGTTCTTCCTGACGCGAGACCGCGTGCACGACGTGACTCTGGCCGATGTCCAGCGCGTGGCTGAGCAGCGTTTGCTGGTCTCGAACCGCACGCTCGGCGTCTACCTGCCGTCGGAACAGCCGCAGCGCGCGCCAACGCCGGCTCGGGTCGACGTCGCGGCAGAGCTGAAATCCTTCAAACCCAGAAGCGCCGCAGCGGCTGTCGAGGCCTTCGAGGCCACTCCAGCCAACATCGAGCGCCTCACGCAGCGGTTCAATGCAGGTGGCGTGCGGGTCGCACTGTTGCCCAAGGGATCGCGTGGCAGCGCAGTGCAGGCAACACTGAGCCTGCACTTCGGTGACGAGAAGACGCTGTTCGGCCAGGGGGAAGTGGCCATGGCCGTCGCGTCGATGCTGGACAAGGGCACCGCGACGATGACCCGTCAGCAAGTCCAGGACCGCCTCGACGCGCTGCAGACCGAGATGACCATCGGCGGCGGTGCCGGTTCGGTGTCGGTGAACCTCAGCTCGCGGCGCGAGCATCTGGCCGAAGCGATCATGCTGGTCGCAGACCTGCTGCGCCACCCGAGCTTTCCGGCCGAGGCCCTGGTCGAAGTGAAGCGGCAGTCGCTGTCGTCGATCGAGCAGCAGCGCAAGGAGCCCGAGGCCGTGGTGGGGAACGCATTGGCGCGCCTGGCCAACCCATACCCGCGTGGTGACATGCGTTACGCACGAACGTTTGACGAGATCGTCGAAGAGGTCAGCAGCGTGACTCTGGATCAAGTGCGCGAGCACCACATCCGTTTCTACGGCGCGTCGTCGGGCGAGTTCGCCGCCGTTGGAGATATGGACGTGCCGGCAGTGCGCCAGGCGCTGCAATCGGCGTTCGGAGACTGGTCGGTCGGCATGCCCTATACGCGCATCCCGCAGCCGCTGGTGCCTGTGCCGCCCCAGCGTCTGATGCTGCCGACACCGGACAAGCAGAACGCAACGATGGTTGTCGAGCTGCCACTGCCGCTGTCCGACAACGACACGGACTACGCCGCGCTGACGATGGCCAATTACCTCCTCGGATCGGGTGGCAACTCGAGGCTGTGGAAGCGCATTCGCGAGGTTGAGGGCCTGTCGTACGACGTACGCAGTTCGGTGGATTGGAGCAGCTTCGAACCGAACTCGGAGTGGTCGGCCAGCGCGATCTTCGCGCCGCAGAACCGGCCCAAGGTCGAAGCCGCATTTCGCGAGGAAATGGCACGCGCTCTGAAGGATGGCTTTACCGAAAAGGAATTGTCTGAGGGCCAGCGCGGTCTGCTGAATTTCCGGCGTCTGTCGCGCGCCCAGGACTCCACGGTCGCCTCTGGTCTGGCGAACAACCTGCACATCGGGCGCACCTTCGAACGCTCCGCCCAGGTCGATGCTCAGTTGCTGGCGCTGACCTTGAACCAGGTCAACGAAGCCTTGCGCAAGCACCTCAAACCCGACAGTTTCGTCTACGGATTCGCGGGCGATTTCAAGAAACCTTGAAGGGCCCCCGCTCATTGAGCTCGTCGACGTACTGGTCGATGCCAGCGCCTTCGCGCTGCAGGAAATCGGCGACCGCCTGAGCGAACTGCGGGTGTGCCAGCCAGTGGGCCGATTGCGTCTGCACCGGCAGCAATCCGCGGGCCATCTTGTGCTCGCCCTGAGCGCCGCCTTCGAAGCGCTTGAAACCCTGTGCGATGCACCAGGCCAGTGGCTGGTAGTAGCAGGCCTCGAAATGCAGGCAACTCACCGGTTCGGTGGCACCCCAGTAGCGACCGAATGCGGCGCCGCTGGCGGTGTCGATACCGAGCAGTGACGCAGCAATCCGGACATCGTCGCGACTGGCGATGAACAAGAGCCAGTACTCGGGCATCGCCTGCGCCATGCGCTGAAAAAACTCGCGTGTCAGGTACGGCGTCGAATGGTGCGACTGATACGTCAGCGTGTAGCAGCGGTAGAAAAAATCCCAGTCGGTGTCGGCAATATCGCGTCCACGCAAAACCACGAAGTGCACACCAGCGTCTGCGACCCGGCGCCGTTCCTGCTGGATTTTCTTGCGCTTCTCGCGTTGCAGGCTGGCCAGGAATTCGGCGAAATCGGCATAGGGCCGCGGCACTCGGTTGGCCCAGTGGAACTGCACCGTGCTGCGAATCATCCAGCCCGCCTCCCGAGCGGCGGCGCTGTCGGCTTCGTCGAGAAACAACAGATGTGCAGACGACATGCCCGCCTGAGTCGCGAGCTGCTGCATGCCTTGCAGCAGCGCGATGCGCGATGCTGCGTCGCGGGCCAGCAGCCGTGGCCCGGGGACCGGGGTGAACGGCACTGCGTCGAGCAGCTTCGGGTAGTAGTTCAGGCCGTGGCGACGGTACGCGTCGGCCCACGCCCAGTCGAAGACGTATTCGCCGTAAGAATGATCCTTGGCATACAGCGGGCACGCGGCCACCAGGATATCGCCGTCATGTACCGACAGGAACTGCGGCTGCCAGCCGGTTTCGGCCGTGGCACTACCGGAGTCGTGCAGCGCGCTGAGGTACTCGTGACGCATAAAAGGCGTGGCACTGGGTTGTTCGGCGAGCAGCGCATTCCATTGCTCGGCATCGATGCCGGCAGGGTGATCGTGGACCCGAATGACATAATTCTTCAACGCTTTTTGCCTCGTGGTTTCACCCTGAACATGCCCTCAACTTCTCCGGTCAAGGTCGCCCTGGCGCAGATCAACGCGACGGTAGGAGACCTGACCGGAAACGTCGCGAAGATCGTCGAGTTCTCGCGCCGCGCACACGCTCAGGGCGCGCAACTGGTCGTGACGCCGGAGTTGAGCCTGTGCGGCTACCCGCCCGAAGACTTGTTGTTGAGGCCAGCCTTCATGCAGGCCTGTGTCAAAGCACTCGACGATTGCGCGACAGCCCTCGCCGACCTGCCTGGTTTGCATGTGGTGGTGGGTCATCCGCATCAATGGGGTGGGCAGGTGGATGTTAGGACCAAGTCGCATGCGGTACCCCAGCGCCACAACGCGGCCTCGGTAGTGACTGCGGGGCAGGTGATCGCAACCTACTGCAAGCGCGAGCTGCCCAACTACCAGGTCTTCGACGAGCGGCGCTATTTCGCCTCCGGTCGTGACGCGGGACTGGGGCCGGTGGTGTTCGAGGTCGGTGGGCTGCGCTTCGGCCTGGCGATCTGCGAGGACGCCTGGTTCGACGAGCCCGCGCGCTCGGCAAAGGCTGCGGGCGCGCAGGTGCTGTGCGTGCTGAACGCATCTCCCTACCACCTCGGCAAGGTCGACGAACGCGAAGCGCGCATGGGTGAGCGGGCGCGCGATGTCGGCCTGCCCTTGCTGTATGCGCACCTGATCGGCGGGCAGGACGAAGTGGTATTCGACGGTGCATCGTTCGCGGTCGACGCCACCGGCCACATCGCGGCGCGTGCGCCGATGTTCGAGGAGTCGCTGCTGCTCGTCGACGTCTCGGCCGACAAGGCGATCGGCGTGGTGACCGACGTACCGTGCATCGAGGCGCAAGCCTGGGCTGCGCTGGTGACCGGCGTACGCGACTACATCGGAAAGAACGGCTTTCCGGGCGTGCTGATCGGCCTGAGCGGCGGCGTCGACTCGGCTCTGGTGCTTGCGATCGCGGTCGATGCGCTCGGGCCCGACCGGGTGCGCACGTTGATGATGCCGTCGCCCTACACCGCCGACATCTCGTGGATCGACGCGCGCGACATGGCCCAGCGGCTGGGGGTGCGCTACGACGAGATCTCGATCGCGCCGATGTTCGCGTCGTTCAAGCAGAGCCTGGCCACGGAGTTCGCCGGCCGATCCGAGGACACGACCGAGGAGAACATCCAGGCGCGGATCCGCGGGACCTTGCTGATGGCTCTGTCGAACAAGTTCGGCTCGATCGTGCTGACCACCGGCAACAAGAGTGAAATGGCCACCGGCTATTGCACGTTGTACGGCGACATGGCCGGCGGCTTCGCCGTCATCAAGGACGTCGCGAAGACGCTGGCCTATCGGCTCTGTGCCTGGAAAAACTCGCAGGCCAACGATGGCAAGGGCGAGGTAATTCCAATACGCATCCTGACGCGGCCACCCTCGGCGGAATTGCGGCCGGACCAGAAGGACCAGGACAGCCTTCCCGAGTACGCGGTTCTCGATGAAGTGGTCGAGCGTTACATGGAAGAAGACCAGAGCATCGAGGACATCGTGGCGGCTGGCTTTGATCGCGCCGATGTCGAGCGCGTGACCCGGTTGATCAAGGTCAACGAATACAAGCGACGCCAGGCGCCTGTGGGCATACGCATCACACACCGCGCGTTCGGACGCGACTGGCGTTACCCGATCACCTCGAAATTCCGCGCTTAAACTCGGACGAGATCAACGTCAGCAGGAAAGCTTCATGAAGCAAATCACCGCCATCCTCAAACCGTTCAAGCTCGAAGAAGTGCGCGAGGCGCTGGCCGAGGTGGGCGTCACCGGTCTCACGGTGACCGAAGTCAAAGGCTTCGGACGCCAGAAGGGGCACACCGAGTTGTATCGAGGCGCCGAGTACGTTGTCGATTTCTTGCCCAAGGTGAAGGTCGAAGTCATGGTCAAGGACATCGATCTGGACCGATGCATCGAGGCCATCGTGAAGGCCGCCAAGACCGGCAAGATCGGTGACGGAAAGATATTCGTCACATCGATAGAGCAGGTGGTGCGCATACGCACTGGTGAGATCGGTGAAGCTGCGATCTGACACCGATCGACTTGTATCAAGAGCCCGCTGCTAGCGGGCTTTTTTGTGAGCCATCACGCCGAGAAACGATGCCACAACGCGGCGCCCCAGACACCGGAGCACAGCAGCAAAGATAGAAAGACCGCAGCGCTTCCCAGGTCCTTGGCGCGTTTGGACAGGTCATGAAATTCGAAAGACACGCGATCGATCGCCGTCTCGATGCCCGAGTTCAACAACTCGACGATGAGCACCAGCATCACCGAACCGGCCAGCACCGCCACCTCGATCCAGGTGTTGCCAAGCCAGAAGGCAGTGGACAGCATCACGACGGCCAGCCACACCTCTTGCCGGAATGCACTTTCTCCGCGGTACGCCGTCTTGAGACCGGCCATCGAGTAGCCGGTGGCCCGCAGCACGCGGTCGAGGCCGGTGCGGCCTTTGTAGGGATTGGTCATCATCGGCGGCGATTGTGCATGCGCGGCGGATGCACGCGCCCGCCGCTGCGGATCAAGACTTACGCCGTGGCTCGGGCTTCGCGTCGATCAACTGAGTACCGCAGATCGCGTCATGCCAGAACTGGCGCTGTGGATGAAGCAGCGCCAACAGTGCATAAGCGACCACGCCGATACCGAGGGCTGCGATCCCGTCCCAGCCTGTCCAATGGTTGAGCACCTTGATCAGCCAGGCGGGTGCGAACCAAGCGCAACTGGCGGCATAACGCAGCAACGCGCGGGGTTGGCTCAGCGGTTGTCCAGACGTTGTCAAGACAAGGATATGCCACGTCTGCATTGGCAGGGTCTGCCCGCGCCTCGACCAGAACCAAGTGAAATAGATGCCGAACACCACGAACGCAATGACTTCCAACACCAGCGGATGAGCGCTCCCGGTCACGGCGACAAACAACGCCCCGATCGCGCCGGGGATCAGCAAGAGACCGAACAGCATCATCCCTTCGTAGACGAAGCACGCCATGCGCCGCGACAAGCTCGGCGCCTGTCCTGCCAAGGGCCACGTGCCCGCGATACGTGTAGTCGTCATGTCCGACACATCATGGGCGAGCCAGCGCCGCCGAAGCACCCGTGGAAACCACCGCAGCACCCTGGGGGCCGCGTTGAGGAAGCAGCGTCGACGGGTTCACGAAATTGGGAGACGCGGTGATCTTCGACAACCCGGCTTGCTCGTGCACGGGTGGCATTGGCCGCTTAGAGATGAGCGTGGTCGTGGCCCCGGTCGGGGCCTGCACCAATGTGGGTGCGACCGACCGAACGGGGCGGCCTGCGTCCAGCGGAGCGACCACGTTCGATTTAGCCTGCACGCCGGATGGGCTTCTGTCAGCTGCTTCAGTTGATCGGGCCCGACGAAGTGCGGCACCGTCAGGTGCAGCCGGCTCAGCACGTGAGGCGAGTTGCTTCTTTTCAGCTTCCGGCAAGGCCTGGTAAGCCTCCCAGCGTGCCTGTCGGTTCGACGGCGACAGCTGCTGGGCTTGCTTGAACTGCAAGCGAACGGTGCCACGTTGTTGAGGAGTCAGCGTGGCCCACTCGGTCATCCGAGCCTGAATGCGCTGGCGCTCATCGCCCGACATGACGGGAAACTGCGCCGCAATCTCCAGCCATTTCTGCTTGTGGTCTGAACCGATGCTGTGCCAGTCCCGTTCCAGAGGCTTCAATGCCGCCTGCTGCCCCGCCGACAAGGCAGACCACGTCGGGGAGCGCTCCGTATCGGTGGGGATGGCGGTCGCGGTCTGGCCTTTGCCGGGCGCAAGAGGCGCCGCGTCCGAGTTGAAGCAGGCGCCTACAGCACCAATCAAGACACTGATCAACGCGATCCTTCGGACCGTTGCGGCTGGGTTCAACCGGATCAGTGAATCGACAGCGCGGGGCATACCAGGACAGCTCAGTCTCGTGACGTCTTGAGAAATTCGACGAAACCCGGATCGCTGTACGCAGCGGGCGGAAGATCGTCAGATAACAACGCAGCGTCAATTTCGGCAGCAGCTGCGATTTGCTCCTGCGCGTGGAAGTGCCCGATCAAGTAGAGACCGCCCACCAACGCCGCCAAGGGTACGAGCGCAGTCAAGGATGCCCACCAGGATTTTCCACGCGAAGGGCCCGAGCCGAATGACAAGGTCGCGGCAGAGGAGAGCCCAATCGAGATCGCGTCAACAGGGACTGACTTGACCACCAGTCGCCGAGCCAGCGCGGTATTGCGGGCGTGACGCAGACGCTCCGTGACGTCATGCGGCAACTGGTCAACGCTTTCACTCAAGCGTGATGCAAGTCGCAAACCGAAGCGGGATTCAAGCGCATCAAGCCGAACCGGCGCAACATTTTCGATGGCAATCATGCGGTTATTCCTTTCGCCTTGAGACCTTTGGCAAGCGCGTGGACGGCGCGGGAACAATGCGTCTTGACGCTGCCCTCCGAACAACCCATGGCCAGCGCTGTCTCTGAAACATTCAGTTCCTCCCAGTAACGCAGCAGAAACGCTTCGCGTTGACGCGCGGGCAACAGTTCGACTTCCAGTTCGATCAAGAGCAATATTTGCTCCCGGGAGACCGTTTCCGACGCGCTTTCGGTCGCAGCACTGCCCGCGAGCGCCTCCAGCGTTTCGAGAATGTCGAAATCACCGTCTCCGCCGGCCGGTTCGAACTCTGAGAAATTTCTGAACAGGGCCCCGCGCACTTTTTGGCGTCGAAACCAATCCATCGTTGCATTCGACAGGATGCGCTGGAACAGCGGTGGCAGTTCCGCAGAAGGGCGATCTGCGTATTTCTCGGCCAATTTGATCATCGTCTCTTGCACGATATCCAGCGCTGCATCCTCGTCGCGCACGGCATAAACCGCTCGCTTGAATGCGCGCTTTTCGACGCTCTTGAGAAAATCGGACAGTTCTTGTTCGGAAGCCAAGTCGAGGGCGCCTCATCAAGAAGCGAGTCAAGCAGCTGGCGAGTATCTCACCGCACCAGACTGGGCAGTGCGGTGCATGGCGGTCGATTTCAATGGAGTGACATAATCGCGGGTTGCACAACAGTCGGATCGTTCCCGGTGCGCTCGACCTGAGCCACCAACAGGGTGATCCAACAGGCGCCACACCCGCTCCACAAGAGCGAGGAGAGGCGCACCGATGGTTTTTCGTTAGAGAAAATCGCAAAGGTTACAGATGGATATGTCTGCCGCTGAAATCAAGCGCGCCGAAGGTGCGCCTACTCAACCACCCTGTCCTGATGTCGAGCCGAATGGCTCCGAGATCTTGATTCGTTGCCTTCAGGCAGAGAACGTCAAGTTTCTGTGGGGCTACCCCGGCGGCGCCGTCCTCTACATCTACGACGCGCTGTACAAGCAAAACACCATTGAGCACGTGCTGGTACGCCATGAACAGGCGGCAGTGCATGCGGCTGACGGGTACGCCCGTGCCACCGGCGAAGTCGGCGTTGCGCTGGTCACCTCCGGACCTGGAGTCACCAATGCGATCACCGGCATCGCGACGGCCTACATGGACAGCATCCCGATGGTGATCATCACCGGCCAGGTGCCCACGCCGGCCATTGGGCTCGATGCTTTCCAGGAATGCGACACCGTCGGCATCACGCGCCCGATCGTCAAACACAATTTCCTGGTGAAAGATGTGCGCGACCTGGCCCTGACGCTCAAGAAAGCCTTTCACATCGCGCGCACTGGTCGACCCGGCCCCGTGGTGGTCGACATTCCAAAAGACGTGTCACTGAAAACGGCACCGTTCTCGTACCCAGCGACAGTGGAAATGCGTTCGTACAGCCCGGTTCGCAAAGGCCACGCCGGACAAATACGAAAGGCGGTCAACCTGCTCCTGGCAGCTTCGCGACCCTACATCTACAGCGGCGGTGGGGTCATCCTCGGGAACGCATCGGCCGAACTGCGTGAACTCGTGAATTTGCTGGGTTACCCGTGCACCAACACGTTGATGGGCTTGGGCGCGTATCCGTCCAGTGACCCGAAGTTCCTTGGAATGCTGGGTATGCACGGCACCTACGAAGCCAACATGACGATGCAGAGCTGCGACGTCTTGCTGGCGGTCGGCGCACGATTCGACGACCGCGTGATCGGTAACCCGGCGCACTTCGCCTCGGTCGAGCGCAAGATCGTTCACATCGACATCGACCCATCGTCGATTTCCAAGCGCGTCAAGGTTGATGTCCCGATCGTCGGCGACGTAAAGGAAGTTCTGCAGGAACTGATCGCGCAGATCAAAGAGGGGCAGGCCCGACCCGATTCAGGCGCGCTGTCGTCATGGTGGTCGCAAATCGCCGACTGGCGCAAACGCGAATGCCTGAAGTACACGAACAGCGACGTCGTCATCAAGCCGCAGTACGTGATCGAGAGGCTTTGGGAACTGACCAAGGACACCGACTCGTACATCACCTCCGACGTGGGCCAGCACCAAATGTGGGCAGCGCAGTACTACCGCTTCGACGAGCCGCGACGCTGGATCAATTCAGGCGGTCTCGGCACGATGGGCGTCGGGCTTCCGTATGCCATGGGAATCAAGCTGGCGAAGCCTGAAGCCGACGTGTTTTGCGTCACGGGCGAAGGCTCTATCCAGATGTGCATCCAGGAGCTTTCGACGTGCCTTCAATACAACACGCCGGTCAAAGTGATCTCTCTGAACAACCGCTACCTCGGCATGGTGCGTCAGTGGCAGCAACTGGATTACGGCGGCCGCTATTCGCACAGCTACATGGACGCCCTGCCCGACTTTGTGAAGCTGGCTGAAGCCTACGGTCACGTCGGCATCAAGATCGAGAAGCCTTCGGATGTCGAAGGTGCGCTGCGCGAGGCCATTCGATTGAAAGACCGTACCGTGTTCCTCGACATTCGCACCGACCAGGAAGAAAACGTCTGGCCGATGGTCAAGGCCGGCAAGGGCATCAGCGAGATGCTGCTGGGGTCGGAAGACCTGTGAGGCGCTGAACGTCAACGCGACGCAGGCGTTACCACGCCTGCATTTACGTTGACGAACCACGCCCGCATCCGAAACCACAACACATATCCGAAACTTTTTCAGGCTCGACCCAGGGGCTTGGCAACTACCGTTGCCTCTCACCCGATAGTTGGCCGAAACAAACATGAAACACATCATTGCCTTGCTGCTCGAAAACGAAGCGGGCGCCCTTTCCAGGGTGGTGGGCCTCTTTTCTGCTCGTGGCTACAACATCGAAAGCCTGACGGTTGCCACCACCGAAGATCCGTCGCTGTCGCGAATGACCATCGTCACTACCGGTTCAGACGACGTGATCGAACAGATCACCAAGCACCTGAATCGATTGATCGAAGTGGTCAAGGTCGTCGACCTGACCGAGGGGGCCTATACGGAACGCGAACTGATGCTGATCAAGGTCCGCGCGGTCGGCAAGGAGCGCGAGGAAATGACGCGCATGGCCGACATCTTCCGCGGTCGCATCATCGATGTGACCGAGAAAAGCTACACCATGGAACTGACCGGAGATTCTTCGAAGCTTGATGCATTCATCGAAGCGATCGACCGAGCGGCCATTCTTGAAACCGTGCGTACCGGTACCAGCGGGATCGGGCGCGGAGAGCGCATCCTGCGCGTGTGACCCCGCATCTCGTCCCTCGAATCCGAAAACTGAACTGAACTGAAGGAAATGACCATGAAGGTTTACTACGACAAAGACGCCGACCTCAGCCTCGTCAAGGGCAAGAACGTCACCATCATCGGCTACGGCTCGCAGGGCCATGCGCACGCGCAAAACCTCAGCGACAGTGGTGTCAAGGTGACGGTCGGCTTGCGCAAGGGCGGCGCGTCCTGGTCGAAGGCCGAGAAAGCGGGTTTGAAAGTTGCCGAGGTGGCCGAGGCGGTGAAGTCGGCCGACGTCGTGATGATGTTGCTGCCCGACGAGCAGATCGCCGCCGTCTACAAGAACGATGTCGAACCGTACATCAAGCAAGGCGCATCGCTGGCGTTCGCGCACGGCTTCAACGTGCACTATGGCCAGGTCGTGCCGCGCGCTGACCTGGACGTGTGGATGGTCGCACCAAAGGCTCCGGGCCACACGGTGCGCTCGACCTACACACAGGGTGGTGGCGTTCCGCACCTGATTGCCGTGCACGCCGACAAGAGTGGCAAGGCGCGCGATCTGGCGCTGAGCTATGCGGCAGCCAACGGCGGTGGCAAGGCCGGCGTAATCGAAACCAATTTCCGCGAAGAAACCGAGACCGACCTGTTCGGCGAGCAGGCCGTGTTGTGCGGTGGGGCGGTGGAACTGATCAAAGCCGGTTTCGAAACCTTGACTGAAGCTGGCTACGCGCCGGAGATGGCCTACTTCGAGTGCTTGCACGAGCTGAAACTCATCGTCGACCTGATCTATGAAGGCGGCATCGCCAACATGAACTACTCGATCTCGAACAATGCCGAGTACGGCGAGTACGTGACCGGCCCGAAGATCGTGACCGACGAAACTCGCGCTGCGATGCGCAAGGCGCTGGTCGACATTCAAACCGGTGAGTACGCCAAGAGTTTCATCCTCGAAAACCGTGCTGGAGCGCCGACACTGCTGTCGCGCCGCCGCCTGACGGCCGAGCACCCGATTGAGGTGGTAGGCGAGCAGTTGCGCGCGATGATGCCGTGGATCAAGAAGAACCGGTTGGTCGATC
>JARXKP010000055.1 GCA_030271615.1 Pseudomonadota bacterium | reverse complement strand
CCGTGGGCACGACCACCCAGCCGCGATGGCGCACGACCAGCGCCACGGCCCAGTAAGCCACCAAGGCAATCACGGCATCGCCGGCCGCCGCCTTGCTGCAGATCTTCACAGCCTCCCAGTGGGGTGCCAGGGGCATGTGCTCGAACAGCGGCACCTGCCACAGCTCCCACGGCAGGTTCAGCAGGAACGCGAACAGCGCGACGTTGAACTCCGGAGTCCAGGTCAGCGCTTGCAGTCGCCTCGGCATGGTCTACGCCAGCCGGACAGCCTCGAGAGGCGCCCTCATTTCGCCACTTCGATGGCTGTCACCGTGATGGCGCCGTCGACCTTGTCGGCCGCGAACTTCACCCTGTCGCCCTGCTTGAGGGTGTCGAGCATCTTCAGGTCAGCGACCTTGAACACCATCGTCATGCCGGGCATGTCGAGGCTGGCGATCGGGCCATGCTTGAGCGTGACCTTGCCTTGCTCCTTGTCGATCTTGCGGACCTCGCCGTCGGCCATCGGCGTGGTCGAAGCGGGCGCCGATGCACCAGCAGGGTGATGCGCAGCATGATCGGCAGCCGACGTCTGTGCGAAGGCCGTGCCAGACAAAGCGAGAGCCGTAGCGGCAAAGAGAGATGAAATCTTCATGGTGAGGTCCTGGATTCAGTTGTAGTTGGAGAAGACACGCTCGCGGCCATCCTTGGCGACGAGCAGAACCTGGTAGGGGTCCCTGCGGGAGCCCATTTCCATGCCGGGCGAGCCGACAGGCATCCCCGGCACCGCAAGGCCGACGGCCACTGGCTTCATCGCCAGCAGCTTCTTCACATCGTTGGCGGGCACATGGCCTTCCACGACGTAACCGCCGACGACCGCCGTGTGGCAACTGCCAAACCTGTCCGGGAGCCCGTACTTCCTGCGCGCGACCGACGTGTCGTCGACCTCGGTCACGGTCACGGAGAAGCCGGCAGCCTTCATGTGCTCCACCCAGGCACCGCAACAGCCGCAACTCGGGTTCTTGAAGACCTGTACCTGCGGCAAGGCCTCCTTCGCCACCACAGGAAGTACCAGGGCTGCCGCTGCGGCGGTGAGCAAGCTGAGAACGGCACGACGCTTCATTTCACGACCACCTTTCCAACCATGCCGGCCTCGTAGTGGCCGGGGATGAGACAGGCGAACTGGTACTCGCCGGCCTGGGTGAACTGCCAGACGATTTCGCCCTTCGCGCCAGGCTTCACATGCGCCATGTTCGCGTCGGCGTGCTCCATATCGGGAAACTTCTTCATCAGCTCGGCGTGCGCCTTCAGCTCCTCGGTCGTGCCGAGAACCATCTCGTGCAGCACATCCCCACTGTTTGCGACGACGAACCTCACCGTCTCGCCACGCTTGACGGTGACGTCAGCCGGCGTGAACCGGAAGGCGTCGGTCATGTCAAGCTTGACCGTGCGTGTCACCCTCGTGGGGTCACCCGCGCGGCCGAAGGCACGCTCCTCGACCTTCGAGGCGTCGTAGGCCGGCTTCTTCGCCATGTGAGTGTCGCCGTGGGCGAAGGCCGTGCTCACGGTCAATGCCAAGACGGCGAATGCCAATATCGTGTTCATCGTTCGAGTTCCTCTGATGCACCGGCAGGCACGCCACCGGCAGATGTCTCGTGCTGCGGACGCACGGGCCCAGTGGAGCCTCTCGACGGAGGCTCGTCGGGGTCAGATGGTTCGTGGAGGACGGTCCTGGCCGCCCGACTCGAAGGCTGGGATGGCCAGCGAAAGCGCCGGGCAAACGACCGACGTCGTCAGGACCCTGGCCTGCACCGAGGGCGGCGCGAATGCCAATGGCGTCAAGCAGCAACCGCTGGCGCAGACCTGGCAAGCGGTCGGGTGCCCATCCGAGACTGACGTGCCGTGATGGGAGGCATCCCCGTCAGAAGGATGGTGATGCGCCGTGGCTTGTTCGTTGTGCAAGCCGTGCTCTGCAGGCATTGCGACATGGACCTGCTCGACGGCGGAGGCCGAACTTGGGCCCGATCCGTCACCCGGGCACAGCATGGCAACGGCCATCGCGCCCCGGATGGGGAGCAACAACGCCAACAGAACCAGGATGACGACGCGCAGATTCTTCACGTGGGAGGATTATCGGTTCACAGCTCAGTGCTTGCAGTGCATCCGAAGTTCCCTGCGCAGGGCAAGACGACTCAACCCGGGACGCGGTGTGCGCCACGAACTGCACGGCGCTGGGTGGCGGATGCCGCCGACGACAAGGTGTCGGCGCCCGCCAGACCGTCCAGGATGGGGCACTCCGGCCGATCGTCCCCGTGGCAGCAATGCACGAGGTGTTCCAGCGCCGACTTCATCGCCAACAGCTCCTCTGCCTTCTGCTCCAGTTCCTTGATGTGCGCTTCGGCAAGGGCCTTGACCTGGCGACTAGGGCGGCGGCGGTTCTGCCACAGGCTCACCAGCTCGGCGATCTCCGTCAGCGAGAAGCCGAGGTCGCGGGAGTGCCGGATGAACCGCAAGGTGTGGACATCGTTCTGCTCATACTGGCGATAGCCGGATTCCGTTCGTTGTGCGGCAGGCAGCAGGCCCAACTCTTCGTAGTGGCGAATCATCTTGGCCGACACGCCCGACGCGCTCGCTGCCTGACCGATGTTCATCATGGCGCCATCCTTCCTGCTCATTGATTGCAGATCAGTCTAGACCTTCCAACCATAGCAAGGTCAAGCGGGCCGCGCCGACATGCCGGCCGAAGGGTGATCACCCAAAGTCCTTGACCCTCCCACGGTAGTAAGGATGACAGTCGGCTCATCGAAAACCAACGGAGAGCAAGATGATCACCTTCGAAGTCCAGGACATGACCTGCGGACATTGCGTCAGCAGCATCACCAAGGCAGTCCGCGCGATCGACCAGGGCGCCCAGGTCAGTGCCGACCTGGCAACGCACCGGGTACGGATCGAGTCGACCGAGTCGGACACGACCCGGCTGAGCGACGCCATACGTGAGGCTGGCTACACACCTGTGCCGATCGCCGACAACGAGATGGCGGTGGGGCAAGCGGCGCCGCGCAGCGGTTGCTGCTGCCGCTGAGCGATCAGATGGTGGGCGCCTTGATGCTCATCAAGCGTCCGCCGCCTCGATGGGCTCACTCTAAGCCGCTGATCTGCGCAGCGGGTGCATGCGGGTTCGGTGCCGCACAGACGCCGACCGCAATTGATCGTAGTTTCAGCCACCCGCTTTCACGCGCATGAGTTCGCCCGCGTTGCGCAAGCGATGCCACGAACACCGCATTCACCATTCACCTCAGCCGCCAAGCGTCCGGGTGACCGGCAGTCAACCCAACCCTTCAGGAGTTCACCATGACCACCTTTCGAACCCTTGCTGCCTTGTCGGTCGCCGCCCTCTTGGGCGCTTGCGCGAATCCCGGCCCCATGAATGCCGCGTCACCCTCTGCCAGCACGGCGCCCATGGCGATGGGCGCATCGGGGTCGATGGCGGCGCCGGACTCCCGCATGAAGGCGATGCAGGAAATGCACCAGAAAATGGTGAACGCCAGCACGCCCGCAGACCGGCAGGCTCTGATGGCCGATCACATGAAGGCGATGCAGGGTGGCATGGCCATGATGAAGGAGATGCAGGCCATGCACGGCGCCGGCGGCATGGGCGGCATGGGCATGATGGGTTCGTCCGGCAACGCGGCTCCGATGGCCGGGATGGGCGACGGCAAAGGCATGCCGACCGACATGGCCAAGCGCCACCAGATGATGGCCGACCACATGGCCATGATGCAGACGATGATGGACATGATGGCTGACCGGATGCCGCCGGCCGCGACGGTCAAGTGAGCGCGATGCCATGAGCAGCATGCTTGCCGCGACTCGGTCGCCTGCATCGCGGAGTTATGGATTTCACTGTGTCCTGCCTAAGCAGGACTTCGTGCAAGCCGTAGCCAAGGTGACCGATGCGCTGAAGGCCGAAGGCTTCGGCGTCCTGACCGAGATCGATGTCCAGGCGACGATGAAGGGCAAGCTCGGCATTGATGGCCTGCCTTACCGGATCCTCGGCGCATGCAACCCGCCACTGGCGCACCGGGCGCTGTCGGCCGAGCCCGACATCGGGCTGCTCTTGCCGTGCAACGTCGTCGTGCGCGAAGAAGCGGATGGTGGTCTCGTCGTGGCGTTCATGGACCCGGTGGCTGTGATGCAGATGACCAGCAACCCCGAAGTGGCAGCGGTTGCGCAGGACGTGCGAGCCCGGCTGGAGCGGGTCCCCGCGGCATTGACCACAACCGCAAGCACCTGATCGGGAGCCAGCCATGTTTCATGACGGTGGCTACATGGTTGGCATGCATGCTTGGTGGTGGCTGTTCTGGGTGATCCTGATCGGGGTGTTGTTCGCCTCGCTGCGAGGCGGGTCGGCCCGGCGGCAGCACGCCGGCCGCGAGGGCTCAAGCGCTGTCCTGCAGCGGCGCCTCGCTGCAGGCGAGATCACCCCGCAGCAGTACGAAGAACGCAAGGCCCTGCTGGACAGGGATGCCCACCAACGCGACGGCGCTTGACTTTCCGACGGTGGGAAGGCTCATGCTTGTCCTGCGTTGATGCCCACGCAACGCTTCGAAGGAGATCAGCATGGACCATGCCGCAAATCACGACACATTGACGCCTGAACCACCTCAGCGCAAGCCCCGAGCCTGGGGCGCGGCGCTGCTGATGGTGGCGCTGATCGCTGGCTTCTATCTGCTGCGCGAACACTGGAACCATGTGGCGGGGTCCTGGCCCTACCTGCTGCTGTTGGCCTGCCCGCTGATGCATCTGTTCCACGGACACGGTGGCCACGGAAAGCATGACAGTCACAGCCGCCAACTTGGCCAGGGCTGACGCCCATGGACATGCCCACCCACTCCGAGCGCAGCAGCCATGCCGGCCATCAGCACGAGCATGCACACGACCATGAGGAGCACTCTGCACCGGGCTCCGCCAAAGAGGCGCTGAAGGACCCGGTCTGCGGCATGACGGTCACCACGGAATCGCCGCACAAGGCCGAGCATGCCGGCCGACCCTACTGGTTCTGCAGCGCCGGCTGCCGAAGCAAGTTCCTGACCGAGCCGCAGAAGTACCTGGCCCCCGTGACATCGCCTGCCGCGCCCACGCCTGCTGCTGCCGGCACGGTCTACACCTGCCCGATGCACCCCGAGATCCGCCAGGATCACGCGGGCGACTGCCCCAAGTGCGGCATGACGCTCGAGCCTGTCATGCCCAGCCTGGACGACGAGGCCAACCCGGAGTTGGCCGACTTCACGCATCGCTTCTGGTGGACGCTGCCGCTGACGGTCATCGTGACGGTGCTGGCCATGTTCGGCCACCGACTCGGCTGGATGGCCATGGGCACGCAGAGCTGGGTGGAGCTTGTGCTCTCGGTGCCCATCGTGCTGTGGGCCGGCTGGCCGTTCTTCGTGCGGGGTGCGCAATCCGTCGTCAACCGCAGCCCCAACATGTGGACGCTGATCAGCCTGGGCACGGGCTCGGCCTTTGTTTACAGCGTGGTGGCCACCGTGGCGCCGCAGGCGTTCCCGGACTCCTTCGTCTCGATGGGCCGCGTCGCGGTGTACTTCGAAGCTGCGGCGGTGATCATCTCGCTGACGCTGCTGGGCCAACTGTTGGAGCTGAAGGCGCGCTCGCAAACCTCGGCGGCAATCAAATCGCTGCTCGGTCTGGCGCCGAAGACAGCGCGGCGCATTGCGGCGGATGGCTCGGAGGCGGACATCCCGCTAGCCAACGTGCACGTCGGCGACAAGTTGCGCGTGCGGCCGGGCGAGAAGGTGCCGGTCGACGGTGTCGTGGTCGAAGGCAGCAGTGCGCTGGACGAATCCATGCTGACCGGCGAGCCGCTGCCGGTGACCAAGCGCGTTGGCGACAAGCTCATCGGCGCCACGCTGAACACCAGTGGCGCGCTGGTGATGCAGTCCGAGCACGTCGGCTCGGCCACCGTGCTGTCGCAGATCGTGCAGATGGTGGCACTGGCGCAGCGCTCGCGCGCGCCGATGCAGCGAATGGCCGATGCGGTGGCCGGTTACTTCGTCTACGGGGTCGTGACGGCCGCGGTGCTGACCTTCTTTGGTTGGGGCCTCTTTGGACCCGCGCCGAGCTGGGTCTTCGGGCTGATCAACGCGGTGTCGGTGCTGATCATCGCCTGCCCCTGCGCGCTGGGCCTGGCAACGCCGATGTCGATCATGGTGGCCACCGGGCGCGGAGCAACCCATGGCGTGCTGTTCCGCGACGCGGCAGCGATCGAGAACCTGCGCAAGGTCGACACGCTGATCGTGGACAAGACTGGCACCTTGACCGAGGGCCGGCCCACCTTCGAGAAGGCGGTTGGTGTGAACGGCTTCGAGCCGGATGAGGTGTTGCGCCTGGCGGCCAGCCTCGACCAGGGCAGCGAACACCCCCTGGCGGCGGCGATCGTGGCTGCGGCGCGCGAGAAGAAGCTCACGCTGGACAAGCCCGAACAGTTCGACTCCGCCTCGGGGATCGGCGTGCGCGGCAGCGTGGCTGGCAATGCGGTTTCGCTGGGTAACGCGGCGTGGATGGCGCAACTGGGCGTCGACGTGGCCTCCTTGGCTGCAGAGGCCGAGGCGTTGCGCGCCGAAGGTGCAAGCGTGATGCACCTGGCCGTGGACGCCAAGCTGGCCGGAATCCTCGCGGTATCGGATCCCGTCAAGGCGACCACAGCCGACGCACTGGCGACCCTGCGCAAGGCGAACATCCGCGTCATCATGGCTACGGGTGATGGCCTGACCACGGCGCAGGCCGTGGGCAAGCGACTGGGCATCGAGGAAGTGCACGGCGAGGTGAAGCCGGCGGACAAGCTCAAGCTGGTCGAGAAGCTGAAATCCGAAGGCCGCATCGTCGCGATGGTGGGCGATGGCATCAACGATGCGCCGGCACTGGCCCGCGCCGATGTCGGCATCGCCATGGGCACAGGCACCGACGTGGCGATGAACAGCGCCCAGCTCACCCTCGTCAAAGGCGACCTGCGCGGCATCGCGACGGCGCGCGCGCTTTCGGTCGCCACGGTGGCCAACATGAAGCAGAACCTGGCTTTCGCTTTCGTCTACAACTCGCTGGGCATCCCGCTAGCCGCCGGGCTGCTCTACCCATTCACCGGCTGGCTGCTGTCGCCGATGATCGCGGCCCTGGCTATGAGCCTGAGCTCGGCGTCTGTGATCGGCAATGCCTTGCGCCTGCGGGGCGCTGCCATCGACGCCCCTTAACGGGGCGCGTCTCGTTGACTGCGCGCGCACGGCGGTCGACGTATCGGCGGTCGGTGCCGGGTACCGCGGATCTACGCATAGTTCTGTCCTACGCATTGGAGCGGCAGGGTCAGCTCGCGAGTTTCGGAAGCAGTCGTTTGGCCGCGAACCTGAAGCGGTGGCCCGGCCGCTCGCGAACGGCCACTGTCGCGAACTCCCGCTGGCTTGGCGGCGTCGGCGAAGGTCAAGTCCCAGGTTAGACCGGTCGGACGACGAGAAGTCCGCCACCGGCGGCTATGGGACGAGAGTTCCAGTTCGCGGATCGAGACAGCGGTCGTTAAGGAAGTTCGAACCCGGATGCTCGTTGGGAAGGTCGGACGTATCCTGAAAGCTGCCATCCTGTCCCGGACGCCCTCGGCACCTGGACGGCAGTTATCTCGCAGACACCGTACCTTCATGACCCGGTGGTGAACAGCAGCAACCGCTGCGTTGTTGACGCTCAGGCTGTCGCGGCGAAGAACAGAAGAGGGTCGGAAAGAGCGGTTCGACTTTCCGCCAGGAATCAGACGCCCGCAAAAGGTGCCTCGGTCCGCGAGGTCCCGCTTCGCTGTTGGGTATGAGAACCCAGAGAAGGCGCTCCATCACCAAACTGATGCCGGCGCTCATCGGTTGATCAGTACAAAACAGCGTGGCGTACTGCACTAGCGTTCCGACGGAGGCGGCCCGATGAAGACCTTCACGTCGGCCGGCGGGGCGAAGTAGGGGGCCGAGCTCACCAGGAAGTCGGCGCCTGCGGTCGCGTAGTCCAGCGCGTTGGCTGCGGTGACGCCGCCGGCCGGTGCCAGCAGCGGCCGCAGTCCCTCGGCGTCGAGGCGCCGACGCAGCGCCGCCAGTGCCGCCGGGCTGAAGCGTTCGAGCTGCAGCACCTCGGCGCCGGCGCGCGCGAAGCCCATCGCCTCGTCCTCGCTGCCCACCTCGACGACGAGCTTCTTCTCGGGCTGGGCAGCTCGCAGCGCGGTCATCGATGCCATGACGTCGGCGGGTGCCAGGAAGGCCCGGTGCTCGGGGAACACCAGCAGCGTTTCCGAGAGGCCCAGCCGATGCATCACCGCGCCGCCGGCCCACACCCCCCGTGCGGCCAGCGCACGACCTCCCGGCCAGTTCTTGCGCGTGCAGGCCAGCGGCTGGCTGAACCCGGCGGTGCGCAGCAGCGCGACGATGCGTGCCGCTTCGCTGGCAATGCCGCTGGCCGCCTCGACGGCCGTCTGCGCCACCTTCCACGCCAGCAGCAGCCCGTCCGCAGGTCCCTCGGCTTTCAGCAGCGTCTCGCCTGGCGCCGCGTCGCTGCCGCTGGGCACGACCACGACCGCCTCGCATCCGCACAGTTCGAACAGGCGCGCGGCCTCCTCGATCACCGCCACGCACATGGCGCCACGGGCCTGGAACTGCAGACGACCCGGTTGACTGCCCAGCCGCAGCGTGCGCGTGGTCAGGTCGCCGTGCGGCGCGTCTTCGCGCAGCCAGCGCCTCAATTCGTCGTCGTCGATTCGCTCCATCGTGGGTCCTACATCAATGCGACACCCTTGATCTGCGCGTGCAGCGCGTCGCCCGGTTGCAGATCCAGGGTGTCGAAGCTCCTGCTCGTGATGCGTGCGAGCAGGGTCCAGTCGTGTTCCGATGCGTCGTGGCCGACGCGCAGTCGCAGCAGTGCGGTGGTGCGTTCGCGTTGCACGCTTTCGAGGACAACGGGCAGCACATTCAGGATGCTGGTCTCGCCGGGCCGCTGGCGCGTGACGCTGACGTCGCGGGCCAGCACCCGCGCGCGCACGCGCTCCCCCGGCGGCGCCGCAGCAGCCTCGCCGACCCACAGGCTCGTGCCGTGGAAGCCGATGCGGGTCATGCCGTGTGGCCGGTCGTGCTCGACGACTTGCGCTTCGATCACGACTCCGGCATCGTCCTGCCGGCTCAGCGGCAGATCGGTGCGTGCCATCAACTCGGCCAGCGGACCGGCCGCTTCGACCTGTCCATCGCGCATCAGCACCAGATGGTCCGCGAGGCGCGCCGCCTCGTCCATCGCATGCGTCACGTAGACGACCGGCAGCGCCAGTTCGCGATGCAGCCGCTCGAGGTACGGCAGGATTTCGGCCTTGCGTGCCGCGTCGAGCGCGGCCAGCGGCTCGTCCATCAACAGCAGGCGGGGGCCGGTGGCCAGCGCGCGAGCGATCGCCACGCGCTGGCGTTCGCCGCCTGACAGCGTGGCCGTGCGCCGCGACTGCAGGTGCCCGATGCCGAGCAGATCGACGACCGCGTCGAGGGAGATGCGACCGGACTCGCCGTCGCTGCGCTGGCGCCCGTAGTGCAGGTTGCCGCGCACATCCAGATGTGGGAACAGCGCCGCCTCCTGGATCACGTAGCCCAGTGGCCGCCGGTGCGTGGGCACGAAGCAGCCGGTGGCGTCGTCCTGCCAGACCTCGGCGCCCCAGGCAATGCGGCCCGAAGCGCGTTCCAGTCCGGCCAGCGCCCGCAGCACGGTGGTCTTGCCGCAGCCCGACGGGCCGACCAGCGCGGTGATGCCGTGCGCCGGAAAAGCGAGCGCAACGTCGAGCCGGAAGTCCCGGCGTTGCAGGCGCAAGGTGGCTTCGATCACCGCAGGGCCTCCGCATCGTCCCGGCGCGGCTTGTTCACCACGTACAGCGTCACGAGCACGATCATGGCGAACGCCACCATGCCGGCCGCCAGACGATGCGCCTCGCTGAATTCGCCGGCCTCGACATGGTCGTAGATCGCGACCGACAACACCCGCGTCTGGCCCGGGATGTTGCCGCCGATCATCAGCACCACGCCGAACTCGCCGACCGTGTGCGCGAAGCCGAGCACGCTGGCGGTGACGAAACCCGGCCGTGCCAGCGGCAGCGCGACGCTGAAGAAGCGATCCAGCGGCGAGGCGCGCAGCGTGGCCGCAGCTTCCAGCGTGCGCTCAGGGATCGCCTCGAACGCCTGCTGCAGCGGCTGCACGACGAACGGCATCGAATACAGCACCGAAGCGACGACCAGACCACCGAACGTGAATGGCAACCGACCGACGCCGAGCCATTGCGTGAACTGCCCCACCGGCCCGAAAGGCCCCATCAGCAGCAGCAGGTAGAAGCCCAGCACCGAGGGCGGCAGCACGATGGGCATCGCGACAACCGCAGACCACACCGGCTTCAAGCGCGAGTGCGTGCGGGCCAGCCACCATGCGATCGGTGTGCCGACGATCAGCAGCAGCGCCGTCGTGAGCGCCGCCAGCTCGGCGGTGAGGCGGATCGCGGTCCAGGCGGCCGGTGTCATGCGCGCAGGCCTCGGGTGGTCATGGCGTTGAACTTCATGGCCCGTAGCCGAACGACTGGATCACCGCCTGGGTCGGCGCGCTCTTCAGGTAGGTCAGCAAGGCCGCAGCGGCCGGGTTCTTCTCGCCCGTCTTGAGCAGCACCGCGTCCTGGCGAATCTCGCCGTACAGCGACGTCGGCACCAGCCAGTACGAGCCCGTCACCGGCTTGCCCGCAGTCGCCACCTGCGACAGCGCGACGAAGCCGAGCTCGGCGTTGCCGGTGGCGATGAACTGATGGGCCTGCGCGATGCTCTCGGCGGTCACGAGCCTGGGCGCGACCGCATCGGTCAGGCCGCGTGCCTTCAGCACCTGCATGCCCGCCTGTCCGTATGGCGCCAGCTTCGGGTTGGCGATCGCCAGGTGTGCGAACCGGCCCGTGGCCAGCACCGCGCCCTGGTCGTCGACGTAGCCCGGTTGCGCGCTCCACAGCACCAGCTTGCCGATCGCATAGGTGAAGTTGCTGCCCGCCACCGCCAGGCCTTCGGCGATCAGCTTCTTCGGCGTCTCGTCGTCGGCGGCGATCAACACCTCGAACGGCGCGCCGGCGACGATCTGCGAATAGAACTTGCCGGTGGACCCCGCCGAGACCTTCAGCGTGTGGCCGGTGGCCGCGGTGAAACCTTCACCGATCTTCGCCAGCGGGCCGGCGAAATTGGCCGCGACCGCCACCACCACCTCGTCGGCCTGCGACGGCACGGCGACCGTTGCCGAGGCGGTGATCGCCAGAAGCAACAACATCCGGAATTCCAGTTTCATCACGTCATCGATCCTTCGAGTTCAATCCTTCACCGCGTGATCTGGCCACGATGTCGTCACCGGGTTATAGCTGCTGAGACCTGTCGCAGGTGGTCAGGACATCGCGGTGATCAAGGCCAGCCACGTCGTGCTCGGGGTCTGAGTCACGCGCCGTCGGGTCGCAGTCGGGCGTGGACCGTGACATCGCGTGGTTCGGCGCTCACATTGGGATGCAGGCTGTGCCGGCGCAGCACGCCTTCGTGCGCAAAGCCGAGCGCGTGGAGCAGACGCGCCGACGCGTGGTTGTCGACATCGCACAGTGCGTCGATGCGCCACACCGGGGTCTGCGCAAACGCCTCGGACAGCACCGCTGCGACGGCTTCGCGCATCAGCCCGCGGCCCCACTGACCGCGAGCCAGCAGATAACCCAGGCGCAGATGGTGGGCCGGGCCATCGAAGCGCTGGGGAATCAGTTGAACCAGCCCGATCGCGGCGCCTCGCGGCTCGACGAGCAGCCAGGTCCAGGCGCTGCGCTTGAGCCAGCGTGCCTGGTCCCAGTCGAGCTGGGTGCGGGTGTCGGCGATGGCCCCGTGCGGCCGCCAACCCAGGTAGCGCAACACGTCCGGGTCCTGCGCCCAGCCGTCGAAGGCCGCGTGCTCGTCGCCCGGCTGCGGCGCGCGCAGGCGCAGTCGCTCGGTGTGCAGCATGCGCTTCATCGCGGGTGATGGCGGTTTGAGCCGCGTCGTGCTGGCGCGAAAGCTGCAATGTGTCGCCGATGATGATCACTGCACCGATGCTCCAACTGACGAACGACGCCTGCGAGGCCGTGTTGATCCTGACCGACGGGCTGCAGCAATCCGAACTGCTGCGCTCGCGTCTGACGCGCGCCGAGGTGCAACGCCAGGTGCGCTGCCTGGCCGACACGCTGGCGGACGCGCCGGATGCGCTGCGCCATCTGATGCCCGAGATGGATTGGGCCGGCTGGCGTGCCACGCGGCTGGCGCTGCCGCTGCCCGGCGCACAGCAGGACGAGGCACTGTGGTTCGCCGTGCAGTCGCTGGTGCCGGCGACCCTGAGCTGGTTGCGCGTTTACCGCGAGCAGCAGCCCGGGCTGTTTCAGGCCTGGCACTGACCCGCCCGCCCCAGGTTTTCAGGCACCGGGCCGACTCGTCACGCAAGCCAGCAGGGTCGCGATGACCTCGCCGCCGATGTGCGCCTGGTCGTCCAGCGCGGCGATGCGGGCCAGCAGCTCGCGCGCGTCCTCGGGTCGCCCGCTGCGCAACGCGATAAAGGCCAGCGCCTTGAGCGTGAAGAGCCAGAAGCGTGCCGCTCCGTTGCCGCGGAAGTCGATGCCGTCGGGCACGCTGCCGGGCGCGACCTGGCGCCAGTCTTCGGCCAACCCGGCCTGCTTCGCCGCTTCGAGCAGGCCGCGCTGCGCCGCGCGCTCGGCTTGCTCGAACTCGCGCAGGCCGGCGTGGTGCTTGTACAGCGCGTAGTAGATGCCCAGGGCCTGCGGTGCGAGGGCCTGCGCCGTCCACAGCAGTGCGCCCACCTCACCGCGTGCCGACTGCGCAGCCTGATGCAGCAGGTTGCGTGCGGCTTCGGGCATGTCGCCGCCGAAGAAGGCGTCGGCGGATTCGCCGGTGAACAGGTTCATGTCGTGTCTCGGTTGATGGGAGCAGGCAACGCAAGCCCCGGGCCCGGCGCCACGGGCGACGAATGCACGTTCGGCGCGTCGAGGTTGCGACAAAGCCGACAGCGATCCGACATCGATCCCCACCCGCCGGCGCGCCCCGAACCGCGACCCAAAACGCGCCAAGTGCCTGATGCGCGGTCGCTTTTCCGCATTGCGTCGCGCGGCGACATCGACTGGCACGTTCCTTGAGAAGGAAGAGCATCCGATGACGTGGGAGTACTGCGATGGACCTCAAGCTCGACGCCAGACCGATCTACCTGGACTACGCTGCCACCACGCCGGTCGACCCCCGGGTCGTGCACACGATGGTGCCTTACCTGTACGAGCAGTTCGGCAACCCGGCCTCGCGCAGCCACGCCTACGGTTGGGCCGCGGAAGAGGCGGTCGAGATCGCCCGTGAACACGTCGCCGCGCTGATCGGCGCCGACCCGCGTGAAATCGTGTGGACCTCCGGCGCGACCGAATCCAACAACCTCGCCATCAAGGGCGCGGCGCAGTTCCACGCCGGCAAGGGCAAGCACCTGATCACCGTCAAGACCGAGCACAAGGCCGTGCTCGACACGATGCGAGAGCTGGAGCGCCACGGTTTCGAGGTGAGCTACCTCGACGTGCAATCCGATGGCCTGCTCGACATCGAGGTGCTGAAGGCGGCGATCCGGCCGGACACGATCCTGGTCTCGGTGATGTTCGTCAACAACGAGATCGGCGTGATTCAGGATGTGGCCGCCATTGGTGCGCTGTGCCGCAGCAAGGGCATCCTGTTCCACGTCGATGCGGCCCAGGCCAGCGGCAAGGTCGCGATCGACCTGACCGAACTGCCCATCGACCTGATGAGCCTGTCGGCTCACAAGACCTATGGACCCAAGGGGATCGGTGCGCTGTATGTGCGCCGCAAGCCGCGGGTTCGCATCGAGGCGCAGATGCACGGCGGTGGCCACGAGCGCGGCATGCGATCGGGCACGCTGCCGACGCACCAGATCGCCGGCATGGGCGAGGCCTACCGGCTGGCGCGCGAGGCGATGGTCAGCGAGAACGCACGCATCGGCCAGTTGCGCGACCGCCTGCTGGCCGGCGCGCAGCAGATCCCCGAGGTGCTCGTCAACGGCAGCCTCACGCAGCGCGTGCCGCACAACCTGAATCTGAGCTTCACCTTCGTCGAGGGCGAGTCGCTGCTGATGGGCATGAAGGGCATCGCGGTGTCGTCGGGCTCGGCCTGCACGTCGGCCAGCCTCGAACCCAGCTACGTGCTGCGCGCGCTCGGACTGTCCGACGAAGTGGCGCACAGCTCGATCCGCTTCTCGATCGGGCGCTTCACGACCGAAGAAGACATCGATACCGCGCTGGTCCGTGTCAAGGCCACCGTCGAACGCCTGCGCGAGCTCAGCCCGCTGTGGGACATGCACTGCGCCGGCGTCGACATCAGCGCCGTGCAATGGGCTGAGCACTGAACCGAATCACTACGGAGCCCACCATGGCCTACAGCGAAAAAGTCATCGAGCACTACGAGAACCCGCGCAACGTCGGCGCCTTCACTGCGGAAGACGCCGACGTCGGCACCGGCATGGTCGGTGCGCCGGCCTGCGGCGACGTGATGAAGTTGCAGATCAAGGTCAACCCCGAGACCGGGCTGATCGAGGACGCGAAATTCAAGACCTACGGTTGCGGCTCGGCGATCGCGTCGAGTTCGCTGGTGAGCGAGTGGGTCAAGGGCAAGACGCTGGACCAGGCGCTCGCCATCAAGAACACCACCATCGCCGAAGAGCTGGCGCTGCCGCCCGTGAAGATTCACTGTTCGATCCTCGCCGAAGACGCCATCAAGGCCGCCGTCGCCGATTACCGCCAGCGGCATGACGCCACGCTGGAGCAACCCGCGTGCAAACCGGTTCGCGCAGCCGCGTGAACCCCGACCACCCCCCGAGGCGCTGGTGTTCAAGGCCTCGCGCGGCATCGAGGACATCTACGAACTCACCTACATCCGCAAGGACGGCAGCCGTTTCCCGGCGGTGGTGTCGGTGACGGCGCTGCGCGACGAGGGCAACACCATCATTGGTTACCTGCTGATCGGCACCGACAACACGGCGCGCAAGCAGGCCGAAGAGGCGTTGCGCCGGGCGGGCGCGCTGCAAAGTGCGATCTTCAACAGCGCCAACTTCTCCAGCATTGCCACCGACGCGAAGGGCGTGATCCAGATCTTCAACGTCGGCGCCGAGCGCATGCTGGGCTATACGGCGGCCGAAGTGATGAACAAGATCACGCCGGCCGATATTTCCGATCCGCAGG
>JARXKP010000054.1 GCA_030271615.1 Pseudomonadota bacterium | reverse complement strand
CGAAATCAAGGAGGAGGCGAAGCCGGGGGACATTCGCGGAGGGAGGTACCCAGCGTCCCCGGCAAGCGCGCCCACATCCCCCGCCCGTTTCATCGGTCGTGGGTCGCGCGAAGTGCGGTGGACCAACTGACATGAGCACCATGCTGCCGAAGTTCGTGCTGCTGTGGACCGATGCGGTGATGTGGGCGCTGGTCGTCGCGCTGCTGGTCTACGCGCGGGTCGTGTGGCGCAGCCCGAACCTGCGGGCGAGCTGGACGCTGGTGTTCCGCGACGCAGCGGCCTTCGCGTCGGCGATCGTGCTCGGCTTGTGCCTGGTGCTGACGCTGCTGGACAGCGCGCACTTCCGGCGCGCGCTGCCGACGGCGGCCGTTGCCGATGCAGCGGTCCGATCCACCGCCTACGACACCCGTACGCAATCGGTCCTCGATGCACTGCTGGTGCGGATGGTCGAGTCGCGCGAGGCGACGTATTCGAGGCCACTCGCGTACCAGAGCTTCACGCTCGAATCGCTGACCGTCGACGGCGAGGTGCGCCGGCTGCCGCCGCGTCTGCTGCACGGGGGCGCGCACCTGCGAGACCCGGTGCGCGAGTGGTCGGGCGACATCGCGATGCGGGTCGGTGGTGGCCTGGCGCTCGGCGCGATCGCGGCGCTGCTGCTCGGTGCGTGGATCGTGCGCGGCGTCGCGCGCCGACACCGCTGGCACTGGCGCGAAGCCGCCAGCCGCGTGCTGCGCGACGAGACCGACATTCGCTGGCGTGCCGCTCTGATGACGCTGACCGGTCTGTGCCTGCTGGCCGCACCGGCCGCGCTGCTGATGAACGACTATCACCTGCTCGGCACCGACCGCACCGGCAACGACGTGTTCTATCAAGCGCTCAAGAGCATCCGTACCGCCTTCGTCATCGGCACGCTGGCCACCGTCGCGACGCTGCCGCTGGCGGTCGGCCTCGGCCTGATGGCGGGCTACTTCAAGGGCTGGGTCGACGAGGCGATCCAGTACCTCTACACCGTGCTGTCGTCGGTGCCCAACGTGCTGCTGATCGCCGCCTGCGTGCTGATGGTTCAGGTCTACCTGGACCAGCACCCAGAGCTGTTCGAGACCGGCGCCGAGCGCGCCGACCTGAAGCTGTTCCTGCTGTGCGCGATCCTCGGCGTGACCGGCTGGGCCGGGCTGTGCCGGCTGCTGCGCGCCGAGACGCTGAAGTTGCGCGAGCTCGAGTACGTGCAGGCTGCCACCGCGTTCGGCGTCGGGCCGTGGCGCATCATGGCGCGGTACCTGATGCCCAACGTGATGCACCTGGTGCTGATCACCACCGTGCTCGATTTTTCCGGGCTCATCCTGTACGAGGCGGTGCTGTCGTATGTCGGTGTCGGCGTCGATCCGTCGATGAACAGCTTCGGCGGAATGATCAATCTGGCGCGCAGCGAGATGAGCCGCGACCCAGTCGTCTGGTGGTCGTTCGCGGCGGCCTTCGGTTTCATGGTGACGGTGGTGCTGGCGGCGAACTTCTTCGCCGACGGCGTGCGCGATGCGTTCGATCCGCGGGCCCGCGTGTTCCGTGCGCGGCGGCTGAAGAAGCCGGCGCTGGCGCCGTCTGCCGTCGACGCTGCACTTCGCATCGACTGACGCGCGATGCTGAAGATCACCGACCTCCAAGTGGCGATCGACGCCGATGCCGGACTGGTCCGCGCGATCGACGGGCTGTCGCTGTGCATCGAACGCGGCGAGACCTTCGCGCTGGTCGGCGAATCGGGTTGCGGCAAGAGCCTCACCGCGCTCGCGCTGATGCGTCTGCTGCCCGACAACGGACGCGTCACCGACGGTCGTGTCGAGATCGACGGCCAGGAAGCGCTGTCGCTGCCCGAGTCGGCGATGCGCCGGCTGCGCGGCGGCAAGGTCGGCATGATCTTCCAGGAGCCGGCCACCAGCCTGAATCCGGTGATGCGCGTCGGCGACCAGATCGTCGAGGCGATCGAAGCGCACACCGATCTGCGCGGCGCGGCGGCCCGCGCCAAGGCTGTCGAGTGGCTGGGCCGCGTCGGCATTCCCGAGCCCGAGCGGCGCGTCGACGACTACCCGTTCCGCATGAGCGGCGGCCAGAAGCAGCGCGTGATGATCGCGATCGCGCTGGCGGCCGAGCCTGCTTTCCTGGTCGCTGACGAGCCCACCACCGCGCTCGACGTGGCGATCCAGGCGCAGATCCTCGACCTGCTGAAGCGGCTGCAGCGCGAGCAGGGCATGGGTCTGCTGCTGATCACGCACGACCTCGCGGTGGTCTCGGGGATGGCGCAGCGGGTGGCGCTGATGTACGCGGGGCAGATCGTCGAGGTGGCGTCCGCGTCTGAATTCTTCGCCGAACCGAAGCATCCCTATGCGCGGCTGCTGCTGCAGTCGCTGCCGGGCGCCCACAAGCGCGGCAGCGTGCTGGCTGCGATCGCAGGCACCGTGCCACCGCTGTCCCAGACCTTCACCGGCTGCCGTTTCGAGCCGCGCTGCGATCGGGCGTTCGACCGCTGTCGACAGCAGGCCCCGGCGTTGTCGGCACCGGCCGTCTGCCCGGCCGATGTCGTGCCGATGCCTTCAACCGGGGCTGCGCTGCAGCGCGAGGTGCGTTGCTGGCTGCATGCGGTACCGAACGGTGCTGAAGCGGCGCCTGCAGTGCCGCTGACGACCGCATCGATCGCGATGGGCTGCGTTTCGGTTGCGCCGCTGGCGGCTGCCGAAGCGCCGCCCGGCGCGGATCTGCTGCTCGATGTGCAGCACCTGTCGGTGGGTTTCCCGATCCGCACCGGACTGCTTCAGCGCATCAGCTCGCACGCGGCGGCCGTGGCGGACGTCTCGCTGCAGATCCGCCGCGGCGAAACCTACGCGCTGGTCGGTGAATCCGGTTGCGGCAAGACCACGCTCGGCAAGGCCATCGTGCAATTGCTGCGCGGCCAGGCGCTGATCGGAGGCCGGGCGCTGCTCAACGGGCAGGACCTGTTCGGCCTGCGCGGGGATGCGCTGCGGCTGGCGCGGCGCTCGGTGCAGATGATCTTTCAGGACCCGTATGCGTCATTGAACCCGCGGATGCGGGTGTTCGAACTGCTCGAGGAAGGGCTGCTGAGCTTGCGCCCCGAACTCGACGCGACCGCGCGCCGACAGGTGCTTGAAACCTGGGTCGATCGTGTCGGCCTGCGCCGCGAGGAGCTGCAGCGCTATCCGCACGAATTCTCCGGCGGCCAGAGGCAGCGCATCGCGATTGCCAGGGCCCTGGCGGTCGAGCCACGGTTGATCGTCTGCGACGAGCCGACCTCGGCACTCGACGTGTCGGTGCAGGCGCAGATCCTGAATCTGCTCAAGCAGTTGCAGCGCGAACTGGGCTTGTCCTACCTGTTCATCACGCACCACCTCGGCGTGGTCGAGTACATCGCCGATCACGTCGCGGTGATGTACCGGGGCCGCATCGAGGAGTCGGGGCCGACCGCGGCGCTGCTCGCCGATCCGCGTGAGGAGTACACGCGCCGCTTGCTGGCGGCGGTGCCGCGCCTGGTGGGGGTCTAATGGTAATCGTGGGGCGAAAGAAAAGAACAGGAGACACGATGAGAAGCGGCCGCAGGATGAATCGCATCAGGACGTGGCAGACCCACTTGGTGATCGCCGCGTGCTGTACCGCTGGCGGACCGGTGATCGCTCAACAGTCGCTCGAACGCGTTGAAATCACCGGGTCGTCGATACGGCGCATCGATGCCGAGTCGGCGTTGCCGGTGCAGATCATCAAGCGCGACGCGATCGAGCGCAGCGGCTACACCTCGACCACCGACCTGATGAAGAACCTGCCGGCGGTCATGGGGTCGACCGGCGAGTCGGCCACCGTGGGCGGAGAAAGCTTCGGTTTCGCCGGCGTGTCGATCCACAACATCGGCGAGAACCGCACGCTGGTCCTGCTGAACGGTCGGCGCCTCGCGCCTTTCGGCGGGCAGGCCCTGACCGGCGCGCAGAACGCCATCGACCTGAACAGCATCCCGATCTCGGCGATCGAGCGCATCGAGGTGCTGACCGACGGTGCCTCGGCCCTGTATGGCTCGGATGCGATCGCCGGGGTCGTCAATTTCATCACCCGGCGCGGGGGCACCGAAGGCGTGGCCACTGCAGGCGTCTCGTTTCCGCGCGGCGGGGCGCGTGAAACCAACGTCAGCATGTCCAAGGGATTCGGCGACCTCGAGGCCGACGGCTACAGCGTGCTGCTGTCGGCCAGCGCCGACCGACGCACGCAGCTGGCCGCGACCGATCGCCGATTCGCGCGCACCGGCGAGATCTTCTTCAAGGAGGGCGGGCAGAAGTACCGGTTCCAGGCGTCGTCGATCCTGAGCATCCCGGCGAACGTCTTCGACCAGGACTTCAACGCCCACAACCCGTACCTGCAGGCCAACGGCAAATGCCCGCCGCGGCACTTCATTTCCGGCACGGCGTGCAGCTACGACTTCACGGGCGACCTCGAGATCTACCCCGACCGCCAACGGCAGAGTCTGGTGACGTCCTTCGATCGCCAGCTCGACGGCGGTGCGCGGCTGTTCGGCGACGTTGTCTACGCGCGCAGCCGCTCACGCGGAACGGTCTCCTACAACCCGAGCCTCGTGGTGATTTCGCCGGACTCGCCGTACTTCGATCAGGCGGTGGCCGCTGGCGGATACAACAACACCGACCCCGCGCAGGGCGATCTGGGCGTGCTGGCCGGCTACCGGTTCACCGACCTGGGGCGGCGCCAGACCGACGATCGGTCCGAAGCCTTCCATGCGGTGCTCGGCGTGGCCGGCACGCTTGGCGCCTGGGACTACAACCTGGCCTACACCCACTCGCAAAGCACGGTCAGAGGCAGTCTGGCCGACGGCTACGGCTACAACAGCCGGGTCCTGAGCGCACTGAACAGCGTCGTCAATCCGTTCGCGCTGCCGGGTCAGCAAAGCGCTGCGGCGCAGCAGGCGATTGCCGACGCGAAGTACGTGGGCTACTGGAACGGCGGCAAGTCGACGCTCGACGGACTGGAGGCGCGAGGCTCGACCGAGCTGGCGGCGCTGCCGGGCGGCGCGATGCAGTTCGGCGGCGGGGTCAGCGCGTTCCGCGAGAAGTACAGCACGCGGCCCAGCGCACTGGCGCAGGCCCAGGGCGGTGAAGTGCGTTTCGGCGACGATGCGGCCGAGGTGCCCTCGGCCGGCGCACGCAACGTGCTCGGCCTCTTTGCCGAACTGGTGGCTCCGGTGGCGAAAGGCGTCGAGTTGACGGCCGCGCTGCGGCACGACCATTACTCGGACTTCGGCAACACGACCAACGCCAAGTTGTCCGGTCGCTGGCAGCCGGTGGACGGATTGCTGATCCGGGGATCGGTCGGCACCGGCTACAAGGCGCCGTCGATCCTTCAGGTGAAGGCGGCGCGCCAGAAATTCGGCGTCAGCGGCGGCAACCTCGATTGCTCGGCACCCGACCGCAACGGGGTGACGCTGAACGACATCGCGGCGTCGCTGGGGCCCGACGTCAGTTGCGCGGACGGCGTGCAGGCCGACGTCATTGCCCAGGGCAACACCCGGCTGAAACCGGAGCGGTCCACGCAGGCGTCCCTGGGTTTCCGGATCGAGCCGAACCCGGCTGTCTCGTTCGGGGCCGACTTCTGGACCGTCGGCATCCGCGACACCATCGGACAGCTCGACACCAACGCCATCCTCAGCGACTACGTGCAATACCGCAACAGCTACACGACCTCGCTCAGCGCTTCCACCGGCCGCAACCAGCTGGCCCTGTTCACGCCCAACCTGAATCAGGGCAAGAGCTACACCTCCGGCATCGATTTCGATGTGGTCGGCAGAACGAGTCTGGTCGCCGGCGTCGGTGTGACATCGCAGGTGACCGCCACCTACATGCTGCGCGACCAGTACCAGTTGATCGATGGAGGTGCCTACGCGAGCAGCCTGGGTCGGATGGGGGACAACGGCACCGCGACCTTCCGCTGGCAAGCCCGCTGGGTCAACACGTTCGTGGTGGGCGCCGCCACCCACACGCTGGCCCTGAACTACAAGTCGGGGTACCGCGATCAGGACTTCGCCGCCACCGGTCTGGTCGATGTCAACAAGGTCAATGCCGACGGCTCGATCGGCGAACTCGTCGATTCATTGAAGCGGCGCGTCTCCGACCACCTGACGGTCGATTGGCAGACCCACTGGCGCGTGTCCGAGCAGTTGAGCCTGAATGTCGGTCTGGTCAATGTCTTCGACACCGACCCGCCGTTGTCGCTGACCGTCGGCGCCTTGAATCAAGGGTTCCAGACCGGCTACGACGATCGCTACTACGACCCGCGCGGCCGCACGTTCTATGCGAATCTGACCTACCGCTTCTGACGCCGCGTTGTCGCGTGTTGCGCGCCATGAAGGCCGAAACCCACGAGGATTCAACTGACAATCGCTGTCTGTTGATGTGCATGCAGCGGAGCTTGTAGTCCATGGATTTTTCGAAGCGGCAAGATGACCCTCGCCGCCATCTGGTCGGGTTTTCCGTCGTCGTCGCGTTCCACATCCTGATCATCTATGCGCTGCTGAATGGTCTGGCAAAGAAGGTGGTCGACGTCGTGCATCCGCCGGTCGAGACCCGTCTGATCGAAGAGATCGTCAAGCCGCCACCACCACCTCCACCTCCGCCCGAAGCGGTCGTCCCGCCGCCTCCGAAGCGAGTGGCGCCGCCCCCTCCTTTCGTGCCGCCGCCCGAGGTCGTCGTGACCGCTCCGTCTCCGGTCGCCGCGACGATCACGGCGGTCACGCCGATTGCGCCGCCAGCGCCGGTCGAGATCACGCCCGCCCCGCCGCCGACACCGGCGGCCGAGCCCGCGCCGGCGCCGCCAACGAAGCCTGCCGGGCCGGTCGCTGCAGGCATTGTCTGCAGCCGAACACCGCCGCCGATCGCGCCGAACGTGTCGATCGAGGTGAAGGGCAGCCTCTTCGTCATCGGCACACTGAAGAACGGCCGCGTCGTGCAGGTCGACATCGAACGCAACACGTTGAAGGGCGTGACGGACCGCCGGACCTTGCGTGCCTTCGTCAACGCCGTCGAGACGGCCATGAAGGAAGGCTATGTGTGCACCGGTGACGGCGTGCAGATTCGCCAGGAGTTCTACTTCGACATCCGCTGATTCCTCACTTTCGCTGCCTCACTTTCTGCACCGCTTCCTCGCACTGTCCTGCCGGAGATATTCATGACGATGTTCAAGACCTTCAGACACCTGCTGTCCCTGCCTCGCACACCGTGGTCGGGTGCGCTTCGGCTCGCCGTATTCCTGATGCTCACGTCATCGGCGCTGATGGCTCCATCTGCGCGCGCCCAGGACCCGGGCGCATCGGCGGTGCCGGTGCAGGCGGCAGGCAGCAACATGTCGCCCGCTCGCGTTCACAACGGAACGATCGACAAGGAGGCGGTCGACAATCCGTACGGCCTCGGGGCGCTGTGGGCGCAAGGCGACTTCGTCGCCAAGGGCACGCTGCTCATCCTGGTGCTGATGAGCATGGGCAGCTGGTACATCCTCGTCACCAAGCTGTACGCGAGCTTCCAGATCGCGGCCGAAGCGCGGGCGGCTCGCCAGGACTTCTTCAAGGCAGCGAGCCTGCAGTCGGGTGCGCAGGCCCTGAAGGAGGGCAGCGCGTTTCGCTTCATCGCGGAGTCCGGCATCGGTGCGCGTGAACACCACCAGGGCACGCTGACCGAACACATCGACCGCAACACCTGGGTCACGATGAGCGTTCAGCGCAGCGTCGACGAGGTGCAGTCGCGCCTGCAGGACGGTCTGGCGGTGCTGGCCACCGTCGGGTCGACGGCACCGTTCATCGGCCTGTTCGGGACGGTCTGGGGCATCTACCACGCGCTCACGGCGATCGGCATTGCCGGGCAGGCCAGCATCGACAAGGTGGCTGGTCCGGTCGGCGAGGCTCTGATCATGACGGCCATCGGTCTGGCCGTGGCCGTGCCGGCGGTGCTCGGCTACAACTGGCTGGTGCGCCGCAACAAGATCACGATGGATGCGGTGCGCGGCTTCAGTGCCGACCTGCACGGCATCCTGATGGGCGCCCAGGGCGTGCACTGAACCTTTCCGGACGACACGGCATGTCCCTCCAGCTCCGACCGGGCAGCGACGACGACGAGGTCGTCGCCAGCATCAACACCACGCCGCTGGTGGATGTGATGCTGGTGCTGCTGATCATTTTCCTGATCACGATCCCGGTGGTCACGCAGACCGTTCCGATGTCGCTGCCCAAGGAAGTCAACCTGCCGCGCCAGACCAAGCCCGAGAACATCGAGATCTCGGTCGATCGCGCTGGCGCGGTGTACTGGAATGCGCAGCCGGTGGCCGATCATGCGACGCTGGTCGCACGACTGAAGGTCGAGGGGGTCAAGAACCCGCAGCCCGAGGTCCACATCCGTGGCGACGAGAAGGCCCGCTACGAATCGGTTGGCCGAGTCGTGTTCGCCTGTCAGCGGGCCGGCATCCTGAAGGTCAGTTTCGTCACCGAACCGCCGCCCAAGGGCTGACGCCGGCGCAGCAAGGACGCTCCATGGCAATGAACATCGGCTCCGGCCGCAGCGATGAACCCGAGTTGATGATGGACATCAACACCACGCCGCTGATCGACGTGATGCTGGTGCTGATCATCATGCTGATCATCACGATCCCGGTGCAGCTGCACTCGGTCAACCTGAACATGCCGCACGGCAACCCGCCCCCAGCCGCTCCGCCGATCGTCGTCACCGTTGACATCGATGCCAATGGCGCGGTGCTGTGGAATGGCGAGGTGCTGGCCGACCGCCCGGCGCTGGAGGCGCGGCTGCGGCTGGCGGCGGCGCAGACCGATCAACCCGAAGTGCACTTGCGGCCGAACAAGGCGGCCGATTACGGCGCGGTGGCGATGGTGCTGGCCAGCGCCCAGCGACTGGGTGTCACCAAGCTGGGCATGGTCGGCAACGAGCAGTTCGCACCCTGAAAAAGCGCAAGCCACCGGATCGCATCATGCGATCCGGTGGCTTGCGCAGTGGCTGCTGTCGCTGTCTGATCTGGATCAGGACAAGGCCTGCAGCGCCCTCGACATGATCTCGTCGACCGTGCCGGTGCCGCTGATCTTGCGGCACTTCGGTGCGTGCGGATCGCCGGAAGCAGACCAGTCCGCGTAATAGGCCACCAGCGGGCGCGTCTGCTTCTGGTAGACGTCGAGCCGCTTCGCGACCGTTTCTTCCTTGTCGTCGTCGCGCTGGATCAGCGGCTCGCCGGTCACGTCATCGATGCCCGCGACCTTCGGCGGGTTGAACTTGACGTGGTACGTGCGGCCCGAAGCCAGGTGCGCGCGCCGCCCGCTCATGCGTTCGATGATCGCCTCGTCGGGCACGTCGATTTCGAGCACGAGGTCGAGTTGCACACCCGCGGCCTTCATCGCGTCGGCCTGCACGATGGTGCGGGGGAAGCCGTCGAACAGGAAGCCGCTCGCGCAGTCGGGCTGAGCGAGGCGCTCCTTGACGAGACCGATGATGATGTCGTCGCCGACGAGGCCACCCGAGTCCATCACCTTCTTGGCGGCCAGGCCGAGCGGTGTGCCGGCCTTCACGGCTGCGCGGAGCATGTCGCCGGTGGAGATCTGCGGAATGCCGAACTTCTTGCAGATGAAGGTGGCTTGAGTTCCCTTGCCCGCACCGGGCGCGCCCAACAAAATCAGTCTCATGGGTGTCCTTGTTGTCTGGTCGATCGAATCGAGATGCTCCGACATGCCTTCGGGCCGGACCCGCTAGTCTAAAACCGAACGGCTTCTTGCAGGCTTACATGTGCATCAGGCCAGCAGTTCGCGCACCCGCTGCAGGTCTTCAGGTGTGTCGACGCCGATGCCTGCCGGATGCTCGCTCAGGTGCACCGCGATGCGCTCGCCGTGCCACAGCACCCGCAACTGTTCGAGCGACTCGATCGCTTCCAGCGGGCTCACCGGCAGGCTCGGAAAGCGCCTGAGAAACGCCGCCCGATACGCATAGATGCCGATGTGCCGCAGCGGCGCCACCGAACCGATGGCCGGTGAGCCGGCGACGCTTCCATCGCGCCACCACGGGATCGGTGCACGCGAGAAATACAGCGCCCGGCCGGCCTGGTCGCAGACCACCTTGACGATGTTCGGGTTGGCCAGATCGCTCGCCAGCGTCATGGCGTGCGCGGCGGTGCCGACGACGCAGTCCGGGTGCGTCGCCAGCGTGGCGGCACAGGCATCGATCAAGGCCGGTTCGATCAGAGGCTCGTCACCTTGCACGTTGACCACCACCGCGTCGCCGTCCAGGCCGAGCAGCGCGCAGGCCTCGGCCAGGCGGTCGCTGCCGTTGACGTGGTCGCTGCGGGTCAGGATCGCCGCGACGCCGTGCGCCCGGCAGGCCGCGACGATCTCGGCGTCGTCGGCCGCGACGACGACCTGGTTCGCGGTCGACATCGCGGCCTGTCGTGCCACACGCACCACCATCGGCAAGCCGGCGATGTCGGCCAGCGGCTTGCGTGGCAGTCGTGTTGACGCCATGCGCGCCGGGATCAGCACCGAGAAGCTCATCGTGGCGAGGTCGGCTCCGTCGCTGGTGGTATCGGGAAGATCGGTGGCGCCGGCGGCTCGTTGCCGATCGGACGGGCCTCGCTTTCCAGCATCACCGGGATGCCGTCGCGCACCGGGAATGCCAGCTTGTCGGCATGGCACACCAGTTCCTGGCGCTCCTGATGCGGCGGGCGCCAGTGGTCCAGCGGTCCCTTGCACAGAGGGCACACCAGCAGTTCAAGCAATCGGGTGTCCATCGGGTGTCCTTGGTCGAATGAATCAGGTCAGCAAAGCCTGCAACGCGGCGTCGAAAGCCGTGTCGCCGCAAAAGTCTAATGGCGCGACCCAGATCCGGGTGGCCGAGGGGACCGAGCCGAAACGCTCGGCTCGCAGCTTGACGGCATCCTTCTCGGTCACGATCACGTCAGGTGCGTCGGCTGGCCAGGGCAGGGTGGCATAAGCGTGATGGTCGGGTAGCGGCAGTGGCGTGATGGCGAGGCCGGCTGCACGCAGCATGCCGAAAAAACGCTCGGGCCGCGAGACACCGGCCGCCGCGATCACGGGTGTTTCGTTCGCGGCCAGCAGTTTCAGGCTTGCCATCGTCGCCGGCCGACCGGCCCACCAGCCGGCCAGATCGACCAGGCCGGCGAGTCGGCGCTGGGCAAGGTGTCCCGTCCAGGCGGTTGACGCCTGCGGCGCGTTGTACAGCACCACCGTTCGAGGCGGCGGGAGTCGGGTCAGCGGTTCGCGCAGCGGCCCCGCCGGCAGCATCCAGCCGTTGCCTGCGCCGCGCTCGTCGAACACGACGACCTGTGCCGTACGCGGCAAGCGCAGGTGCTGCAGACCATCGTCACTGACCAGCACGTCGACCTGCGGATGCGCCGCCAGCGCAGCCCGTGCCGCTGCCACGCGATCTGCACCGACGAACACCGGCACGTTCAGCCGCAGCCGCAGCAGCAGTGGTTCGTCGCCTGTTTGCGTGGCTGGCGAGTCGTGCTCCACCTCCACGATCGTTGGAGCGTTGCCGGCGCGGCCGTAGCCGCGCGAGATGACGGCAGGCGACCGTCCCGCCGCCTGCAACCGCCGCACCACCGCCATCACCGTCGGCGTCTTGCCGGCGCCGCCCGCGATCAGGTTGCCGACCACGACCACCGGGACGGGCAGCGGAAGCGGCTTGCGCAGTCGAAGCGCGTAGAAAGTTTTACGAGTGACGACCAGCGTCCGGAACAAGACCGACAGCGGCCACAGGGCGATCGCGAGCGGACCCCGGCGCATCCACACGCGCTGCAGCGCTGCGTCGGCGGTGGACGCCGACACCGTCAACGGCCGCCGTCGGACGCGTTGCGTTGGGCGGCGAATGTCAGCCTTGGCAAACCGGCCCGTCTTGCGGCGTCCATCACATTGATCACCGACTGGTAGGCCGCCGTCGCGTCGGCCGAAACGACGACCGGCACGTCGCCCGGGCCGCCCGAGGCCTTGCCGAGTTCTGCGGTCAGCAGCTCGACGCTGCGCCCGTCCACCGGTTGCCCGTTGACCGCGTAGCGCCCGTCGGCCGATACCGCAACGATGACTTCGCGCTCCCGTTCGCGGGGCTTGTCGGCATCTGCCGAGGGCAGGGTGACCTGCAACTCGGTGAACTTCGAGTAGGTCGTCGACAGCATCAGGAAGATCAACACCACCAGCAGCACGTCGATGAACGGAATGAGGTTGATCTCGGGCTCTTCCGGCCGCGACTTGCGGAAATTCATCGCCATCTGAGGGTCAGCCGGCGGAGCGGGGCACAGAGAACCGCATCAGATGCGGCGTCAAACGCTCGCAGGCCTGTTCCAGATCCAGCGTGTAGGCGTCGACGCGGCCGCGAAAATGCCGGTACGCGATCAATGATGGAATGGCCACCATCAGACCGAACGCGGTGTTGTACAGGGCGACCGAGATGCCGTGGGCGAGCGCCGCCGGGTTGCCGCCACCGGTGGGGGCTTGCGAGCCGAAGATCTCGATCATGCCGATGACGGTGCCCAGCAGACCGAGCAAGGGCGCCGACGAGGCGATGGTGCCCAGCGGATTCAGGTAACGCTCCAGGCGATGGACGGCAGCCCGGCCGGCAGACTCGAACACCTCGCGCAACGCGGGTTCGGTGATACGGGGCTCGGCGATCACCGCACGCACGCCACTGGCCAGCACGGTGCCGAGCACCGAGTTGTCGGACAGCTTGTTGACGACATCGGCGGAGGGCAGGCTGGCGCGTGTCACCGAGACCACTTCTTCAAGCAGACGAGGCGGAGCGACCTTGATCAACCGGAGGCTGGACAGCCTTTCGATGATCAAGGCCAGCGCGGCCACCGAACAAAAAATCAAGGGCCAGATCGGCCATCCAGCGGCTTGTATGATCGAAATCACGTCGGTACTTTCCGCACTGTGGCGTGGACAAACAGGGCTCGCGAGCTGAATGATTATGGCCTGCACTGCGGCGCAGGACGCCGAAGCCCGGCAGTGTCACCAGCGCCCTCGCGACGGCCGTTGCCGCTCAGCGATTCCGGGATGCGCGTCAGAATCAATCGACTGCACACGATGCCCACCGAATATGTGGATAACTTTGTGGATATCTGCGGTTCCGATGTGAAAAACCCGCTGATTCACAGTGCTTCGAACACTTTGCCTCATCTTTAGGCAGTAATAACTTCATGCAAATCAATAGCTTGAAAGAATGTGAAAGCCAGATGACAGGGTTCATAGGTCAAAAAGCGTTGATGGGTGCCGTTGTGGACTTCTCGACCCGCATGAATGCTGGGCCAGCGCGTGGTTGACGTTGCAGACGCTGGTTTTCAGCGCATCGTGTGGGGTGTGGCCGGGCTGGTGCACGCGATCGGCGACACCCTGTCGGCCCGTTTTTCGGCGTGCACGGTGCGCGGTGAGCTGTCCGGCTACACGCGGGCCGCCAGTGGGCACTGCTACTTCAGCCTGAAGGACGCGAATGGCGACGCGGCGTCAATCCGCTGCGCCATGTTCAAACGGGCTGCCGGCCTGCTCCAGTTTCAGCCGGCGGATGGTCAACAGGTGCAGTTGCGCGGTCGCGTCGCGGTCTACGAACCGCGCGGCGAACTTCAGTTCATCGTCGAGGCCATGCAGCGCAGTGGCGACGGATCGCTGTACGAACAGTTCCTGCGCATCAAGCTGAAGCTGGAACTCGAAGGCCTGTTCGACGCCTCGCGCAAACGGCCGGTCGCCCCGTACCCCCGGCGCGTCGGGGTGGTGACCTCGCTCGATGCCGCGGCGCTCCACGATGTGGTGTCTTCGTTCGCGCGTCGCTCACCCCATGTCGAACTGATCGTCTATCCCAGTCTGGTCCAGGGCAGCGAAGCCCCCGCCGCGTTGGTGGCGGCCATCGAGAGCGCCGGTCGCCGACGTGAAGTCGACACGCTGCTGGTGTGCCGCGGCGGTGGTTCGATGGAAGACCTGTGGGCGTTCAACGACGAGCGCGTCGTGCGCGCCATCGCCGCGTCGCCGATCCCCGCCGTCAGCGGTGTCGGGCACGAGACCGACACGACGCTGGCCGACTTTGCTGCCGACCTGCGAGCGCCGACTCCCACCGCCGCGGCGGAGCTGAGTTCGCCGTCCACCGCAGACAGCCAGGCGATGCTGGCGGTGGCCGCCCTCGCCATGCGCAGAAGGGTGCACCGGGTCATGGAGACCGAGGCGCAGCGGATCGACGGACTGGCGATGCGCTCATTGCGCCCCTTGGAAACGGTTCGGCGGCACCTGCAGACGCTGGACCTGTGGTCGCACCGGTTGGTGAGCGCCACGACGCACGCCACCGTCGCTCGTCGTCAGGACTTGCGGGCCCTTGTCGAGCGATTCCAGCGAGCAAGCGGAGTGCCGACGCAGCGCGCAGGGCAGGGCCTCGATCGCCTTGAGGCGCGGCTTTGCGGACTCGACCCGGCGGGTGTGCTGCGGCGCGGTTATGCATGGTTGAGCGATGAAAGCGGGCGAACGCTGGTGTCGTCGTCGCAGCTGTCCGTCGGGCAGTCGGTGCGTGCCGTGCTGGCCGACGGAGTCGCCATGGCGCGGATCACATCGCTGACAAACTCCTCCGACTGAAGCCGGCGAAGCGCCCGGAAAGCGCTGCGCCGCGAGTCCTGCTGGCGCCATGGATTTCGGCATCGCTGCCTACAATGAAAAGCTGTACCGAGTTTTCTAATGGGTCGTACCCCACAACTGAAAGGATCCCGATGGAACATTCCCTACCGGCACTGCCCTATGCGCTTGACGCGCTGGCCCCGCACCTCAGCAAGGAAACGCTCGAGTACCACTACGGCAAGCACCACAACGCGTATGTGGTGAATCTGAACAACCTCCAGAAGGGCACCGAGTTCGAGAGCCTGAGCCTCGAGGAAATCATCAAGAAGTCGTCTGGTGGCGTCTACAACAATGCCGCGCAGATCTGGAACCACACCTTCTTCTGGAACGGCATGAAGCCGGCCGGCGGCGGTGAGCCCAAGGGTGCACTGGCGGCGGCGATCAATGCCAAGTTCGGCAGCTATGCCGCCTTCAAGGAAGCGTTCACGAAGAGCGCGGTCGGCAATTTCGGATCCGGCTGGACCTGGCTGGTCAAGAAAGCCGACGGCTCGGTCGACATCGTCAACACCGGTGCGGCCGGCACGCCCCTGACCACGGGCGACAAGGCGCTGCTGACCGTCGACGTGTGGGAGCACGCCTACTACATCGACTACCGCAACCTGCGTCCGAAGTGGGTCGAGACCTTCCTGACAT
>JARXKP010000053.1 GCA_030271615.1 Pseudomonadota bacterium | reverse complement strand
CAGTCGATGCCCGCCAACTCGTCGACAGATTCGCCGGACTCAGCCTCGACATCGTCGACGCACCACGCCCACACCAGCGTCCTGAGAAGGTCTGCTCGATTGAGTTTCTTGTACGGTTTTGACATCACCGCGTATGACCTTCGATCGCAAGGCCTGCGTCAGACCGCGGTTCCACGGGGACCGAAAACCGGCTCGCCCGCGCACCAGCGAGCCTCGGCAGTTGGATCGTCCAGAGCAGTCAGGACGGCGCTCACCATCTCGTGCTGCGACGCATCGAAGCCCGCTTCAGCGTAAGCACCCAGCGTGCCCTGGGTCAGCGCGGCGGTACCGACCACGAGCTTGAGGCTCTGTGGAATCCGCGGCGCATTCGCGGCGCAGGCCTCGACGGCCAGCGAATGCGCCTTGCGACACGCGCTCGGACGCACGGCATAGACGGAGCAGCGTCTGTCGACCAGAAACGGACACTCGGGTCGGTCGCTCCACGAGGCCGTGCCGGCGTCCGCAGCAACGTGATCTCTCATGCGGACCGCAACAGCTTCGCGCGCTTGCGCAGGCCAGGTTTTCAGTTCTTCGGCGATCCTGAAAATCTCCGGCGCGAAGGCTTCCACCCTCGCGCTGCAGCAATGGCTGCACCCGGTCCTGCAGGCCAACTCGACGCCTGCGCGCTACGCCGAATCGTGAATCCGATCGATCCCGCTGTGGAGCTGGCCGACGAACTCGACGGCAGCGAAGTGGGCCGACTGGTTGGCGAACTGCCGCAAGGCGGCTTGCCGGACGAGCTCCGTCGTCCGCTGGAACGCCTGCGCCTCTTGCGCGCTGATTCCATCGGGCGACGGAGTCATGGGGGACCGAACCCGACCGGGTGCGGTTTCAGCGTTCAAGCTACTTCAGGTACCGAAGAATTGTCGACGCCGCCGCTGCCTCGAGACTCACGAAACGGAGACCGATCTTGAACCCTTGCTCATCGCTCGCCAGCACGCTGTGCATGACTTGAGCGCGGGTTTCGACCACCACCACCCCCTCGTGCGGAAACGACAGCGGCACCCTGATGGTGAAGGTGGTGCCGGGCTGAGGATTCGCTGCCGCGACCACGGCCATGCCGCCAGCGCTGATATCGACCGTGCGAACTTCGAACGTTTGCACCGGTCCCAGGACGACGGTCGCCACGGTCCGGAGATAGCGGCGCTCATGCTGCCTTCGTTCAAAGCCGGGAGCTGTAATGGTCATGGGGTGTGGTCGGCCGTTTGATTTGAGGGGCACGAAAAAGGTAGCTCATTTTTCCTTCACCGCTGCAAATGGAAAGCTCGATCACTCGCCCACGGGTCGGTTGCTTCGACCCTTCAGACTCCCCGGGGGGCGTTTCGGCATGGACCTCTTCATGGGAGATGGTAGGCGCGACTTCGTTTCAATCGTAGGTCTGGCCGGCATGCCTGAGCCAACCCGCCTCGTGGTGACCACTCGGGTCGCGATGTGTCCAGTGAATGACGCCGCCTTTTTCATTCCACTCGTACACACCATGGAACGTGACCGAGTCGCCGGTCTTCAGCGAGGCGAGTCGAGGCGCCAGATCAATGTTGTGGGCGATCAGGAGGGTCTGTCCAGACGGCAGCGTCACGATGAAGCGCTGGTGACGGCTGCCGTTCGCGTCATCGGCCAGGATCCGGGTGACCACGCCCTCGCCGGTGACCTGGGTGCCGCTGGCCTGTTCACTGAAGGCGGCAACAACGGCTTCGATCGGTTCGGCGTGAGCGCTCGGTGCGGATTGCGTTTGAGCGGCAGGCGCACGGGTGAAGTGACTCAGGCCCGTGGTTCGACCCAACCCGACGCAAAGAGCCGCGAGAACAACGAGGGCAAGAACGTATTTCTTCATGGGCCTCGATATCTCATCAGCGCTACGAGTGGTGCCGCTCGCGCAACGTCATTGACGCACAACGAGTGAATTCAGCAATCACCGAAGGCGGTTGGACGGGACGAAGGGTCGGGTTCCGACGCGAGACGCCACGCAATGTTGGTTGGCTGCGTCGGCCTAGTGGGAGTAGTCGTACAAAGGCTTGTTCTTGTCCACGACGTGCACGGTGAACAACTTGAGGGAGCCGTCCCCGACCACCTTGATACCGCCGTGCCTGATGTCCCGAAGGTTCAAGACGGTTGCGCCGGTGGGCAGATTCGCCGGATTTTTTCCGGGAGCCTGCACGGTGGCGCCCTGGACGACATAGACGGCTTCAACGCCGTGGTGCGTGTGCAGCTGGATCTCGTCGCCGGGCTTGTACTCCGCGATCGACGCGATCACTTCCATGTCCGGCGCACCACTCAGATCCGCCCTCTTCTGCTCGACGCGCTGAGGCGAATCGCTGTTCGTCTGTGCAACCAGTCCCGTCGCGACACCCAGCGAGAACAATGCAACCCCCGCCAATCCCCGTACTACCGCGAACTTCTTCATCGCTGTCTCCTTGCTGAAAATGAAAGGTGCCCGGACGCTTTGCGCTTGCTGCGGCGTGATTGTTGCGGAGGCCGTGTCCACGGCGGCGAACCTGACTTGAGACTGACCGTTCACCTCAACGTCCCCGAAGAACATGGCATACGGACGCACCCAGAGGCCCGAAAGGTTGTAGAGCGGACGGTAGACAACCATGGGCTCCAGCGACTCGCTGTGACGCGCGACGCCAACGACCTCGTACTCGCCACCCTTGTAGTGACGGTAGCGGCCCGGCTTGGCTTCGGGGAGAGGCGGAAGGTCGCTCATGGTGGCCCTGTGTGGCAATGCTTGCGGAAGCAGACTGAAGCGCCGAAATCGGGGGAGCCCCCACGCACGCAATCGTCTCTACTGTTCCTGGCTGTCGAACCAGTGAGCCAACTGATCCACCAGTCGGGAGATCTCCAACTTGTCGTCAGCGGTCAGACTTCTCGCCTTGACAGTCCAGGCGCTTTCGCCCCCGGAAACGGACAAGCCCTCGGTGTCCATGAAGCATTCAAGGGCGTAAATCCACGATCGCGCGTTCTCGTCCAGCTTTGAACGGTTCATTCTGTGCAGGCCGGCACGGCATTCGTGAAAAGCGCTCACCACTGCTTCATGCTCGCCTTGGGTATGCGGCGGCGTCAATGCCCGACGAGCGGCAGAGAATTTCTCAGCTGGGTAACCGTAGCTCATCAACAACTCCTGATTTAGAACGCCCGATTTTCGCTTACCAGCGACCCGCACTTCGCGGCTTGGCTGGGCCCTGTGCGCCGGCACCAAGATCACCGGTGGCAAGGTGTCGATGCACAGGCCTTCGCATTGCGAAGCCGCGTCGAGCTATGGAGTTCGAGGTGAGCCGCAAAGTGCAGCTTGCTGAAGTTTGCCGGTTCGACCGCGAGGTTTCAGTCGTTCGATGCGGGGAATAGAATGTGTACGAACAGCCATTGGAGTGCACATCATGCGAACCAACATTGTGATTGACGACAAGTTGATGAAAGACGCCTTGAAGACCACCGGCGTGAAGACGAAGCGTGAGGCTGTGGAGCTGGGTTTGCGAACACTGATTCAGTTGGGCCAACAAGAACGCATGCGTCAACTGAAAGGCAAGATTACCTGGGAAGGTGACTTGGATGCGATGAGGACAGACAAGTGATTCTGGTTGACTCAAGCGTTTGGATCGACTTCTTTCGCGGTGCGCCCACACCACAGGTTGAACGACTCGATTCTTTGCTGGGGTCAACTCCACTTGCCGTTGGCGATCTAATTCTTGCTGAGGTTCTTCAAGGTGTTCGTGATGAACGGGAGTTCAATCTCGTGCGAAGAACCCTTGAGGACTTCACTGTTGTGGAATTGGGTGGCAAGGACATTGCGATTCAGGCCGCCCGGAACTTCCGGACGCTGCGCACTCTCGGATTTACTGTGCGCAAAACGATTGACTCGATCATCGCGACCCGGTGTATTGAAAGCGGCCTGACCTTGCTACATGCTGACCGTGACTTCGACCCCTTCCAAGAGCACCTTGGGTTGAAGGTGGCGCACTCCGAAACCTGACGAGGCTGGGCAATAACCCGATTTCTGCGGGTCGTGCAGGGGCGGCCTACTTGCAGCGGAGGAAGTTTTCTCATCGCTGGATTTGCCTCGCTGGCGAGGTCCGATCGGCACATTCTGATCGACTTCTTCGCCGTCCTCGCACCTTGCGCAGGCTCAGCGCCCGTTCTCTGCCTCATGCCCATTTCCCGCTGTTCGCCACCTTCTCGATGTTGTGAGCCAAGCAGAACAACCGCCACTGTATGCGCACCTCGTGCGTCAATCACTTGAGGGGTGTTTCTTAAGAGAACTCTGGCGTGATAGCCGACGCAATCTTGATCTTGGAGTTGCAGGCATGGCAGACATATTCCGTGGCGCCGTAGAAATCGCCTTCGCCTTGAAGTAAGAACTTTGAGCCGGCGTTGTAGCAGCGAGCGCAGACCCAGTGTGGCGGCTCGCCCGCTGCCGACTCTCGTTTCAACGAATAGGTGAAGATTCCCGGCTCTAGCGCCCTCAATTCGTAGCGGAACTTTTCAGTGTTCCAGGCCTTCAGGCGCGAGGCATCTTCTTTGAGACTTCGAATCTCCTCTGCCATTGCCACTTGGTCGGCATTGGCGGCAAGTGCGTTGCTCTGCGCTGCAAGGATCGCATTCTGAAGTTCAATGACCCTCCCTTGGACTTCGACCATTGATTTCAGGTCGAGGAAGCCCTTGGTTAGGTCGGATGCCACCTTCAATCCGGAGATGGCACCTTGAATGAGTGTGAGGTCCATAAGAGTTCTAACCGTTTGTGAAGCTCAATTCTGCCGCGTAGCGCTGCTGCGTAACACGCCATTCCTGCGGCGCATCCGACGCTTGATCTGAGACCGAATGGTTGCATGAACAGGCCCTCGCGACGTAAGCTGTATGCAACTACAGTAATTGACGATCATGCAACACAGCACGAACAAGGCGCCGCTTCCGCCCTTGCGTTCAACCCGCCTGCCGGGTCAGGTTCGTGAGCGTGTTCGCCATCTGCACGACAGCTTGCGCACCGAGCAGGCGTACAGCCACTGGGCGCGGGTCTTCGTCCGGTTTCACGACATGTGGCACCCTGCCGAGACGGGCGGTGATGCTGTGGGTGGCGGCGCAATGCGCAGCCCTCTGTGCGCCTGGGCGGCCTGATCCTCGCGCTGCCGGGCGCTTGCCTTGTCTGCCTACGCCGAGCTGCATTGCCGCAGCAACTTCAGCTTCCTGACCGGGGCATCGCATCCCGAGGAATTGGTGGCTCGTGCGATGCACCTGGGCTACGGCGCGCTGGCGATCACCGACGAGTGTTCGCTGTCGGGCGTGGTGCGGGCGCATGCCGAGGCCAAACGCTGCGGGCTGCCGCTGATCATCGGGGCCGAGATGTGGGTCACGCGGTCGCCGGTGGGCGATGCGGGAGCGGCCGACGCAAACGGCGGCGCCCACCCGGACGCCGATCTGCAGCCCATGCGCCTGGTGCTGCTGGCGCAGACGCGACGGGGCTACGGCCACCTGTCGCAGTGGATCACGCTGGCGCGGCGGCGCGCAGGCAAGGGGCGCTATCACGCGTACCGGTCGGACGTTGAAGCACCGCTCGAAGTGAACGGCGAAAGCGGGCTCGCCGGCTTGCCCGACTGCCTCGCGCTGCTGGTGCCCGATGTCACGCAGCCGGTCGAGCAGGTGCTCGCCCAGGCGGCGTGGCTGAAGGCGGTGTTCGGCGATCGCGCCAGCATCGCGCTAGAGTTGCTGCTGCGTGCGCGCGACGACGTGCTGATCGAGCGGGTGCGCCGGGTGTCCGCAGCCACCGGCCTGCCCGTTGCGGCGGCGGGCGATGTGCTGATGCACGTGCGCTCACGCAAGCCGCTGCAGGACACGCTGACGGCCACGCGGCTCGGCCTGCCGCTCGCGCAGTGCGGCTGGCAGCTGGAGCCGAATGCCGAGCAGCACCTGCGCCCGCTCGGCCGCTTGCAGGCGCTGTACGAACCGGCGTGGCTGGCACACACCGCCGTGCTGGCCGGCCGCTGCACCTTCTCGCTCGACGAGCTGCGCTACGAATATCCGCGCGAGATCGTGCCGCCCGGCGCCACCCCCACCAGCCACCTGCGCGCGCTGACCGAAGCGGGCGCGCTGCGGCGCTTTTCGCCGGAGAGATTTCCACAAGGCCTGCCGGTCCAGGTGCGCGCACAGATCGAACATGAACTGGCGCTGATCGCGCAGCTGCAATACGAACCCTACTTCCTGACGGTGGCCGACATCGTGGCGTGGGCGCGCTCGCAGGACATCCTGTGCCAGGGGCGCGGCAGCGCGGCCAACTCGACCGTGTGCTACTGCCTGCACGTGACCGAGGTCGATCCGACGCGCCAGCACACGCTGTTCGAGCGTTTCATCAGTGCCGAGCGCAACGAGCCGCCCGACATCGACATCGACTTCGAGCACCAGCGCCGCGAAGAGGTCATCCAGTACATCTACCGCAAGTACGGCCGCGACCGCGCGGCGCTGACGGCCGTGGTCATCAGCTACCGGCCGCGCAGCGCGCTGCGCGATGTGGGCCGCGCGCTCGGCCTCGATCTGGATCGCATCCACGAGGTCGCGAAAAGCCAGCAGTGGTTCGATGGTCGCCGCATCGACCCCGAGCGACTGCGCGAGAAGGGCTACGACCTGAGCTCGCCGATCACGCGGCGGTGGATCGAGCTGACGGAGCATCTAATCGGCTTCCCGCGGCATCTCAGCCAGCACCCGGGCGGCTTCGTGATCGCGCGCGATCAGCTCGCGCAGCTGGTGCCGATCGAGAACGCGGCGATGCCCGAGCGCAGCCTGATCCAGTGGGACAAGGACGACCTCGATGCGCTGGGGCTGCTGAAGGTCGACATCCTGGCGCTGGGCATGCTCACCGCGCTGCGCCGCTCGCTCGATCTGATCGGCCACAAGCTCGGCCGCCGCTTCGAGCTGCAGGATGTGCCGCCCGAAGACGAAGCCACCTACGAGATGATCTGCCGCGCCGACACGGTGGGTGTGTTCCAGATCGAGAGCCGCGCGCAGATGAGCATGCTGCCGCGCCTGAAGCCGCGAGTGTTCTACGACCTGGTGATCGAGGTCGCGATCGTGCGCCCCGGCCCGATCCAGGGCGGCATGGTGCATCCGTACCTGCGCCGCCGCGACGGGATCGATCCGGTGGTCTACCCGAGCCCGGAGATCGCCGAGGCGCTGTCGCGCACGAAGGGCGTACCGATCTTCCAGGAACAGGTGATGCAGCTCGCGGTGCTGGCCGCCGACTTCACGCCCGGCGAGGCCGACAGCCTGCGCCGCGCGATGGCGGCCTGGAAGCGCAAGGGCGGGCTGGACCCGTTCCACGAACGGCTGGTCGGTCGCATGGTCGAGAAAGGCTACGAGCTCGAGTTCGCCGAAAACATATTCAAGCAGATCCAGGGCTTCGGTGAATACGGCTTTCCGGAGAGCCACGCGGCCAGCTTCGCGCTGCTGGCGTATGCCAGCAGCTGGATCAAGCGACACCAACCCGATGCGTTTCTGGTGGCGCTGCTCGACAGCCAGCCGATGGGCTTCTACGCGCCGGCGCAGCTGGTGCGCGACGCCCGCGAACACGGCGTGCAAGTGCGGCCGGTGGACGTGCGTTTCAGCGCCTGGGGCAGCAGCCTGGAGGCGCCGGATCAGGCAGGCTGCGCCGTGCACCCGGTGCGCCTGGGCCTGAACCGCATCCGCGGGATGTCGCAGGAGGCCGCCGAACGCATCGTGCGGGCCCGCGACGCAGGCGGCGCGTTCATCCACCTCGAAGACCTGACGCGCCGAGCCGACCTCGATGCGCGCGACCTGAACCTGCTGGCCTCCGCCGACGCGCTGCGCGGCCTGGTCGGTGGCCTCGATGCGTCATCGCCTGCCGGCCACCGACACCAGGCCGCGTGGTCGGTGGCCTCCATCGACACCCGGCCGACCGCGATGCTGCGCGACATGCGCACCCTTGAGGCCGAGGTCGATGCGTTCCCGCTGACGCTGGTGGCACCGAGCGCGGCCGAGGACATGCGCGCCGATTACCGCAGCCTCGGGCTCACGCTGAACCGCCATCCGCTGGCGTTGCTGCGCCCGCAGCTCGATGCCTTCAGGATCGAGACCGCGGCGGTGCTGCGCGGCTATCCGGACGGCCGCATCGCGCGGGCCAGCGGCCTGGTCACGCACCGCCAGCGGCCGGGCACCGCCAAGGGCACGGTGTTCGTCACGCTGGAAGACGACACCGGCACCGTCAACGTGATCGTCTGGCCGGCGGTGGCGCTGGCCCAGCGCCAGCCGCTGATCGGCGCGACCCTGCTGACGGTGTACGGCCAGTGGCAGCGCCACACCGACGCCCAGGGCGAGCATGCGGTGATGCATCTGGTGGCCACGCGCCTGATCGACCACACGGCGCTGCTGCACGGGCTGGTGACGCGCAGCCGGGATTTCCGCTGATCCGGGGCGGTCGATCGTCGGTCTTGTAGGACGAAACGCACAAGCAGGCATCACGCCTTCCGAACGACGACTTGAACCCGCCGGCCTAGAGTGGGTGGGTCAGCAACAGGGTCGTCGGCACTGCATCGACGGCCGCCATCCCAGGAGGAATTCTCATGAATCACATCAAAGCCGCTCTGTATCCGCTGGTCGCAGTGGCCGCTCTCGTGCTCGCCGCCTGCCAGCCTGCCGAAGGACCGGCCGAACGAGCCGGCAAGGCCGTCGACAACGCCGCGCAAAAGGCCGGTGACCAGATCGAGAAAGCCGGCGACAAGGTCAAGGACGCCGTGGACGACGCGAAGAAGTAACTTCGTTCGCCATCGAGACCCGGGCGATTCGCGGTCGCCCGAGCGGGTCGGTGTGAATCTTTCGCTAGAGTGCAGTGTGTCCCTTGCCACTCTCGCGCACGCTCCATGCTGTTCCTTTTGTCTCCCGCCAAGACGCTCGACTACGCGACGCCGGCGCGTGTGGCACACCCGACCACGCCGCAGTTCGTGTCGCAGTCGGCCGAGCTGATCGACATCCTGAAAAGCAAGAGCGTCGCCGACATCGCGACGCTGATGGATCTGTCGGACCCGCTGGCGGCGTTGAATGTCGCGCGCTACGGCGTGTGGAGCCGGCGCTTTACCGCCAGCAACAGCAAGCCCGCCGTGCTGGCCTTCAACGGCGATGTCTACGAAGGTCTCGACGCGCCCTCGCTCGACGCCGACGATCTGGACTGGGCGCAGCAGCACCTGCTGATCCTGTCGGGCCTGTACGGTGTGCTGCGGCCGCTCGACAAGATGCAACCCTACCGGCTCGAAATGGGCACCGCGCTCGAGAACGCGCGCGGCAGGAACCTGTACGCGTACTGGGGCGACACGCTGGCTCGTCACATCAACGACCGTTTGAAATCCGACCCGTCGCCGGTGATCGTGAACCTCGCCTCGCAGGAATACTTCAAGGCGGTGCAACCCACGTCCCGGAACACCTGGCTGAAGCCTCGCGTCGTCGAATGCGTGTTCGAGGACTGGAAAGGCGGCCAGTACAAGGTGATCAGCTTCTTTGCCAAGCGCGCGCGCGGCCTGATGACGCGCTATGCCATCACGCACCGGGTGCTGACGCCGCAGGGACTGCACGCGTTCGATGTCGAAGGCTATGCCTACGACGCGGCGGCGTCCGAGCCGCACCGGCTGGTCTACCGGCGCAGGGTGTGATCCGCTGACATGTCGGCCACCCAGCAGATCACCCCCGAACTGCAACGATGGATCGTCGAACAGGCGACCTCCGGCCAGTCGCCCGAGGCGGTGATCAAGGCGATGCAGGACAGCGGCTGGTCCGCCCAGGTAGCCGAGCAGGCGTTGGAAGACACGCTGCGCGACCACCTGGCCGAAAGCGACCTGGCCCGCACCTTGCCACCAAAGATGCGTGTGCCCGAGCCGCTGTCAGACGACGGCAGCCTGTCGATCGTGCTCGCGCCGGCGCCCGCCGACGAGGTGCGTCAGGTGCGGGTGCTGAGCAGCCTGATGAACCCGCGCGTCGTGGTCTTCGGCGGGCTGTTGTCCGCCGCCGAATGCGATGACCTGATTGCATTGGCAAGGCCGCGGCTGGCACGATCCGAGACCGTTGAGTCCCGCACCGGCGGCAGCCAGGTCAACGAGACGCGCACCAGCGAAGGCATGTTCTTCAGCCGCGAAGAGAACCCGCTGTGCGCACGCATCGAAAGGCGCATCGCCGAACTCCTGGCGTGGCCCGTCAACCACGGCGAGGGCCTGCAGATCCTGCGTTACCGGACGGGAGCCGAATACAAGCCGCACTACGACTATTTCGACCTTGAACAGCCGGGCACGCCGGCACTGCTGGCCCGTGGCGGTCAGCGGGTCGCGAGTCTGGTGATGTACCTGAAGACACCGCAACGCGGCGGGGCGACGGTGTTTCCGGACGTCCAGTTCAACGTCGCGCCGGTGAAGGGCAACGCGGTGTTCTTCAGCTACGACCGACCGCATCCGATGACCCGATCGCTGCACGGGAGTGCACCCGTCCTCGAAGGCGAGAAGTGGGTGGCGACCAAGTGGCTGCGGGAGCGGCGTTTCGAGTGATCGGAAGCGATCAGCCGGGCGAGACTGCCCATTGACGAAGAAGCGTGCGCGATGCTGTCAACCACCATCGAAAGCCCTGCGTTGAACATGCAGAGTTGACCATTTGCGTTCAACCGATAACCCCCTGAAGGACTTACATCATGAAGAAGATCATTGCCGCTGTTGCCGTTGCCGCTTTCTCCTTCGGTGCTTTCGCCGAAGCCCCTGCGCCTGTGACGGCGCCAGCACCCGCAGCGGTGGCTGCGTCGGCTGCCCCGGCCACGCACGTCAAGAAGGTCAAGCACACCAAGATGATGAAGAAAGCGCCGGCCGCCAAGAAGGTTGAAAAGGCCGCTTGAGCCCAATCGCTTCCTGACCCCGAGAGAACCCGGCTGAGGCCGGGTTTTTTTCTTGGCGATCGAAGAAACGATACCGGATCGGGATCGCCCTCAGCGCGTCGGCAGCCCGTCAGGCGGCATCGGCATTCGAGAACGGCTGGCTGCGCTCGATGCGCCGCCATTTGCGCTGCTCCCAGGTCTGCGGACCCGTCAAGGGCCAACGCTGCATCGCGGTCGCCAGTTCAGCACGCGGAACGCGCACGTACCCCGGCGACAAGGTGAGCCCGCGCAGTTGCTGCCACCAGTGGGTGCGGCGCACGCTCGACGGCAGCGAAGCCCTCGCATGTGGCGCCCAGTAGACACAGGCGCGCTCGGTCCAATAGGCTTGCCGCTCGAAATTGACGCGGCCGGCAAATCCGGTTTCGACGGGAAACAGCAACCCGTCGTCGGCGAGTTCGACCACCGCGAACACCAGGTCCGTCGGCAGGTCGCCGGTGCCCCGGTGCACGAACACGATGCGCTCGATGTGGTCGGCGGCGAAGCGATCGACCTCGGCATCGTCGCGAAAGACGACGATGTCCTTTCCTTGCCAGAGCGTGTGCCAGCGGACGGCCATGCGCGAACCCCTCTTGTCGTTGATGAAAACAAAAGAGGGTAGCCCGCCACAGCCCATCGGGGCGTGACAGAGCGACTCAGTTGCAAGCCCTTGTGTCCTGAGACGCGCCGTGTGGCGCGCCGTGAATCAGCGCTTGGGTGTCGTCGAGCGCGGCGCGAACATCGCGCCGCCTTCGCGTCGAGGCTCGGGCCGGGGACCGGCCGGGCGTGCCGCGGGTGCCGCAGCACGTCCGCCTTGCGGTGCATTGCCGTCGCGCGCCGGAGCGCGTGGGGCCTGACCACCACCGCCCGAGCCGGATCGCGCGGGAGCGCCACCGCCACCCGAACGCGCCGAACGGCCGTCGTTGCGACCACGGCCGGCGTGACCACCACCGCCGCCTCCACCCCCGCTGCGGCCACCGCCACCGCCGGAGCGGAAGCCCCCGCGGCCGGCGCCTTCACCGATGACCATGCGGCCGAGCACGATCGGCTCGGCCTTCTCGCCGGGCGGCGGCGCGAAGCCTTCGACGACCTCCTTCGGAATCTCGCGCTTGATCAGCCGCTCGATGTCGCGCAGGAAACCGTTCTCGTCAGGGCAGACCAGCGAGATCGCCTCGCCCTGCGCGCCGGCGCGGCCGGTGCGGCCGATGCGGTGCACATAGTCTTCGGGCACGTTGGGCAGCTCGTAGTTGACGACGTGCGGCAGCATGTCGATGTCGATGCCGCGCGCGGCGATGTCGGTCGCGACCAGCACCGTCAGGTCGCCGGTCTTGAATTCGGCCAGCGCCTTGGTGCGCGCGCCCTGGCTCTTGTTGCCGTGGATCGCCATCGCGCTGATGCCCTGCTTCTCGAGGAACTCGACCAGCTTGTTGGCACCGCTCTTCATGCGCGTGAACACCAGCACCTGATCCCAGTCGTTGGTCTTGATCAGGTGCGCGAGCAGGTCCTTCTTCATCTCGCGGCCCACCGGGTGGACCTTCTGCGCGATAGTGTCGGCGGTCTGGTTGCGGCGTGCCACTTCGATCAAAGCCGGTTTGTTCAGCAGGCGGTCGGCCAGCGTCTTGATCTCGTCGCTGAAGGTCGCGCTGAACAGCAGGCTCTGCTTCTGCGCCGGGACGATGGCCAGCACCTTCTTGATGTCGTGGATGAAACCCATGTCGAGCATGCGGTCGGCTTCGTCGAGGACGAAGATCTCGACATGGCTCAGGTCGAGCGTGCGTTGCTGGTGATGGTCGAGCAGGCGACCCGGCGTGGCGACCAGGATGTCGACGCCGCGCTTGAGCTTGTCGATCTGCGGCTGCATGCCGACGCCGCCGAACATCACCATGCTGGTGAGCTTGCTGTACTTGCCGTAGGTGCGCACGCTCTCCTCGACCTGGGCGGCGAGCTCGCGGGTCGGGGTCAGGATCAGCGCACGGATCGGCAGCTTGCCCTTGGCATCGCGCACGGCGGGTTTTTCCATCAGGCGATGCAGCATCGGCAGCGTGAAGCCGGCGGTCTTGCCGGTGCCGGTCTGGGCGCCGCCCAGCAGGTCGCCGCCAGCGAGTACGACGGGGATCGCCTGCATCTGGATCGGGGTCGGGGTGGTGTAACCGTATTCAGCAACAGCGCGCAGCAGGGGCTCGGCGAGGCCGAGAGATTCAAAAGACATGGGGATTCCAAACAGCGGATCGGCCTGTCGCTCTTGATTCGAGCGCCAGTCGCAGGCAGAGGGGTGTGAGGGGCGCGGTGGCCCGGTCAGAATGACATCAACGCAGTGACTGGGTGCTGCGCTGGATACAACAAGTCTAACGGGTTTTCCCTGACTCAGCCGTCGATCAACCGGGCGAACCCCGGTCAGATGATGCCCACGGCTCAGCATGGGCCATCACCCGTGCGCCATGATCTGCCATGCCCATCCCCTCCCAACCTGCCCCGGCACGACAGAACCGTCGTGCCTTCGGCGTCCAGGTGTTCGGCGCCCTGGTCGCCGGGTCGACCGTCGCGCGCGGCCAGCCGACAGCCGCTGCGGGCGTCGATCCGGCGCTGGCCGCCGTCCTCGCCGGGCCCCAGCGAAGCGCAGCCAGCAAGGCGCGCGACGTGTGGCGCCATCCCGCCGAAACGCTGCGATTCTTCGACCTGCGCGCCGACCAGCACGTGCTCGAACTGTCGCCCGGCAGCGGCTGGTACACCGAGATCCTCGCGCCCTACCTGCGCGAACGGGGCAGGCTCTACACGGCGCACTACGCCATCAACCCGCCAGACCCCGATGCCGGGCACCAGCAGGCGCGCCGGGACTTCGAGGCCAAGCTGGCGGCCACGCCGATGGTGTACGACCGGGTCGTCAGCGGATCGCTGCCCACGACCGGCTTCACCGACCTGCGCTTCGATCGCCCGCTCGACGCCGTGCTGACCTTCCGCAACCTGCACAACTGGGTGGGAGACGGCCACCTGGCGGATCGGCTGCGGATCTTCCACGCCGCGCTGAAGCCGGGCGGCGTGCTCGGCGTCGAGGAGCACCGCGCCGCGCCCGGCACGCCGCTGGTGCGTCAGGTCAGCAGCGGCTACCTGACCGAAGCGCTGGTGATCGAGCAGGCGCGCGCCGCCGGATTCGAGTTGTCGGCACGCAGCGAGATCAACGCCAACCCGCGCGACACGCGGCTCCACCCGCACGGCGTGTGGTCACTGCCACCGAATCTGAGCGGCGCGCCGGAAGGCTCGGCGGCTCGGGCGCAGGCGCTGGCCATCGGCGAGTCCGACCGCATGACCCTGCGCTTCATCAAGTTCCGGCCCTGAGAACGCGAGCGACAGCCGAGCCGGGATTTCGGGCGAACGACGACAATAGGCCCCGCCTGCAGGCCGCGCTGGCACGGTCTGCCCCACCGATCCAGGCAAAGCCCGGTACGTTTCACCGAAACGACCGCGCGCCTGCAGCGGCTCCCCATTCATTGCATTCACTCAGTTCAAGGTAAACCATGGCGCAATACGTTTTCACGATGAATCGCGTCGGCAAGATCGTTCCGCCGAAGCGTCAAATCCTCAAGAACATCTCTCTGAGCTTCTTCCCTGGCGCCAAGATCGGCATGCTGGGCCTGAACGGTTCGGGCAAGAGCACGTTGCTGAAGATCATGGCCGGCGTCGACAAGGACATCGAAGGTGAAGCCACCCCGATGCCCGGATTGAAGATCGGATACCTGCCTCAGGAGCCGGTGATGAACCCGAACCAGACCGTGCGCGAATCGGTCGAGGAAGGCATCGGCGGCGTGCTGGCGGCCAAGAAGCGGCTCGACGAGGTGTACGCCGAGTACGCCGAAGAGAACGCCGACTTCGACGCGCTGGCCGCCGAACAGGCCGAGCTGGAGGCGATCATTTCATCGGCCGGCTCCGAGAACACCGACCTGCAACTCGAACTGGCCGCCGACGCGCTGCGCCTGCCACCGTGGGAAGCGGTGATCGGCAACCTCTCGGGCGGCGAGAAGCGCCGCGTCGCGCTGTGCCGGCTGCTGCTGTCCAAGCCCGACATGCTGCTGCTCGACGAGCCGACCAACCACCTGGACGCCGAATCGGTCGACTGGCTGGAGCAGTTCCTGCATCGCTACAGCGGCACCGTGGTGGCGATCACCCACGATCGCTACTTCCTCGACAACGCGGCCGAATGGATCCTCGAACTCGACCGCGGATCGGGCATTCCGTACAAGGGCAACTACAGCACCTGGCTCGAGCAGAAGGAAGGCCGGCTCGAGCAGGAACAGAAGACCGAGGACGCCCGCACCAAGGCGATGAAGAAGGAGCTGGAGTGGGTGCGCCAGAACCCGAAGGGCCGCCAGGCCAAGAGCAAGGCGCGCATGGCCCGCTTCGAGGAACTGTCCGACGTCGAGTACCAGAAGCGCAACGAGACCAACGAGATCTTCATTCCAGTGGCCGACCGCCTCGGCCATGAAGTCATCGAGTTCGAGCAC
>JARXKP010000362.1 GCA_030271615.1 Pseudomonadota bacterium | reverse complement strand
AGCCAGTGCGGCGGCGGTTCTGGAAGCGATCGAGGTCGAGGCTGCCGCTTTCCGTCGACGGCTCTCCAGTCCCGAGGCAACCGAAGCCTTCAGCGCGTTCTTCCAGAAGCGCAAGCCGGATTTCTCGACCTTCTCCTGAGCCTTTCGGTTCGCGGACACCGACGACCTCAGACGGCGACCTTCGCGTCGACGCCGCAGCTCGGGCAGTAATGAAAGAACGCGTTCTTGCGCGTCTGACACTGCCCGCAGGCATCGAACAGTTTCATGCCGCAGTGCACGCAGAAATTGCTGGCTGAGAGCGTGGCCGATGTGCCGCCTGCTGCGTTGCTACTCGTGCTGGCCATGACGATGGCCCGTTCGCAACCGGGGCAGACGTTGGCCGCCATCTTCTTCAGCGCGTCTTCGTAGCCGAGCGACTGGCGCCTCTCGTCTTCGGTCTTGGCGGCGGCTTCCTGTCGTTTGGCCAGATAGCGTCGCATCGCCTTGATCACGAAATGCCCGGCGATCACCGTCATCGCGATGCCGACCACCGACCGCACGTAGCCGCCGTAGCTGGGCAGGTACGGCACCAGCTCGAAGAAGAAGGTGAAGACGGCGAACAGCACGAAGCCGCGCATCAATGGCCAGTAGTCGCTGCGGCGCTTCTTCGCGACCAGCCAACCGGCCACCACCAGCAGTGGCAGTGTGAGTGCGAGCCGGGCGCCGAACACCCGCATCTCCTGCTTGAACTGGGCGCTTCGGTAGGCTCCTTGCGCCGCTTCGGTCAGTTCGGCGCGCCGCAGTCTTTCCTGCGCGAGGGCCTGGTCCGTGTCCAGCAGCCCCTGATCGGTCCGCTCGATGGCCGATTGGGCGGCGCGCTCGGTGGCCTTGAGCGCGTCGAGCGCCCGCGTGCGCTGGGTGACTTCGGGGTCCTGAGCCGGGTCGGTGGTGGCGTTGCGCGTCGCCAGCCAGTTCTCGTAGGCCGCTCGTGCCGAGGTGTACGCGTTGCCGGCGGCGGTCATCGCCAGTTGCTGTTGCTGGCGTGTCTGTTCGAGCGCGCGCCGGGCCCGGTCGAGCGTGTCCGTGGCGTCGCGTGTGCGCTGCAACGCGGGCGGGTCGATGAACTGCTCGACGCACAGGCGATTCTCGAGTCGCGGCAGGTCGGCGACGATCTGCCTCCCCAGGCCGCTCAGGAAACCGGCAAATACCAGCGATACCACCCACATCACCACACCGAAAAGATTCGCTGGCACGCGCAGGCTCTTGAACATGAAGGTGCTCCGGGTCGGGCTGATGAATGCAGGGCGATGCCGGCCCCGCGAGGCGGACTATCAGTCTTTCGGAACCGGGCGCGGCCGGCCCTGGCTGTCGATCGCCACATAGGTCAGGTTGGCGTCGGTGACCTTCACGATGTGCGGATTCGACGGGTTGCGTTCGGCATAGACCTCGACATGCACCGTGATCGACGTGGTGCCGATGCGATCGACGCGTGCGTAGAAGCTCAACAGGTCGCCGACGCTGACCGGCTGCTTGAAGATGAAACGGTTCACCGCCACCGTGGTCACGCGACCGCGCGAGACCCGTGCGGGCAGCACGGCACCGGCGATATCCACCTGCGCCATGATCCAGCCGCCGAACACGCCGCCGCTCATGTTGGTGTCTGCCGGCATCGGCATCACCCGGAGCACCAGGTGCGAATCGGGCGGCAGTTCGGACGGGCAGGCAAAGTGAGCGCGATCCGGCACCGGAGGTGTGCTGTCGTCGGGCGTTCCCGGCGGGGTGTTCGGGATCTGGGGCATATTGCGTGACCTGTCCTGGTGTGTCTGCGGTCGATTCTTCCATGCTGTTACGTTTTCTGCCCGGCCCATGCGCCCTGCCACGCTGACCCCGCCCGCGCCCGCCGACGCATTGACCGGCCAGCCCCGCTCCGACTGGAGCACGCTGAAGAAACTGCTGCCCTATGTGTGGCAGTGGCGCCATCGGGTGGCGCTGGCGCTGACCTGCCTGATCGCGGCCAAGGTCGCGAACGTGGGTGTGCCGCTGGTGCTGAAGAACCTGGTCGACGCGCTGGCGCTGAAGCCGGGTGATCCGCAGGCGGTGCTGGTGGTTCCGGTGGCGCTGCTGATCGGCTACGGCGCGCTGCGGCTGTCGATCACGCTGTTCACCGAGCTGCGCGAATTCCTGTTCTACCCCGTCGCCGCGCGCATCGCCCGGCGGGTGGGGCTGGAAACCTTCGACCACCTGCTGTCGCTCAGCCTGCGTTTTCATCTTGAACGGCAGACCGGCGGCGTCTCGCGCGACATCGACCGCGGCGCACGCTCGATCCAGTCGCTGCTCAACTACCTGATCTACAACATCGTGCCGACGCTGGTCGAGATCACGCTCGTCATCAGCCTGCTGTCGGCGAAGTTCGACGGCTGGTTTGCCGCCATCACCTTCACTGCGCTGCTGCTGTACATCGTGTTCACCGTGACGGTGACCGAGTGGCGCACTGCGTTCCGGCGGGCGATGAACGAGCAGGACTCGAAAGCCAGCACCAAGGCCGTCGACGCGCTGATCAACTACGAGACGGTCAAGTACTTCAGCAACGAGAAGTTCGAACAGGCGCGCTACGACGAGAACCTGCAGCGGCTGGAGCGCGCATCGATCAAGTCGCAGACCTCGCTGTCGGTGTTGAACCTCGGACAGAGCCTGATCATCGCGACCGCGGTGACGCTGCTGGTGTGGCGCGCGACCGAAGGCGTGGTCGCCGGCACGATGACGCTGGGCGATTTGGTGCTGGTCAACGCGCTGATGATCCAGCTCTACATCCCGCTCAATTTCCTCGGTGTCATCTACCGCGAGATCAAGCAGTCGATGATC
>JARXKP010000052.1 GCA_030271615.1 Pseudomonadota bacterium | reverse complement strand
CTCATGCATACACATGCATCACGTCGCCGTCCTCGTCGACGCCCCAGCTGACGATCGCGTTGCAATGGAAGTAGCCGTTCGTGCCGCGCTGTGCCACCAGTGCCTTTCGCTCGGGTTGAACATGGCCGGACTCATCGGTCGCGCGGCTTTTCAGAATCGCCGGCTGACCCGACCACCGCCACGGCGCGCGAAAACGGGTCAGGCAGCGCGGCAGGACGGGGTCCTGCAAGGCGGCGTCGGCCCAGCTCTTCCCGCCGTCGGCCGACACCTCGACACGGCGGATGCGGCCGCGCCCGCTCCAGGCGAGACCGGTGATTTCATAGAACCCCGGACCCGCCAGATGCTGGCCGTGCGAAGGCGAGGTGATCAGCGATTTCGCTTCCATGACGAAAGTGAACTGCCGTGCGCGGCCGTCCGGTTGCAGTTCGGTGTACTTGGCGGTCTCGTTGCGCGCCATCACCGGCTGGTCGGTCAGCTCGAGCCGGTGCAGCCACTTGACGTTGAGCACGCCTTCCCAGCCCGGCGCGATCAACCGCATCGGGTAGCCGTGCTCGGGGCGCAGACGTTCACCGTTCTGGTACAGCGCGACGATGCAGTCGTCCATCAGCTTGCTCACGGGCAGGCTGACGTTCATCGCGATCGCGTCGGCGCCTTCGGCGATCGCCCAGGTGGCGCTCGGGTCGACGCCGGCTTCGGACAGCAGCAGCGACAGTGGCACCCCGGTCCATTCGCTGCACGACACCATGCCGTGGAAGGAGCCGACCGGCCGCTGGATCGGCACCGCGTGCCAGCCCGCGTTGCTGTTGCCGCCGCACTCGATGAAGATCAGGTGCGATCGCATCGGGTAGCGCAGCAGATCGGCGACGCTGAAGGCCAGCGGCTGCTTGACGCGGCCATGGATCGTCAGCGTGTGGTGCGCCGGGTCGATCTCGGGCACGCCGTTGTGATGCCGTTCGAAATGCAGTCCGGTCGGCGTGATGAAGCCTTCGAGGTCTTCGAGCGGGGTCCACGACACGCCGTTGCCCGGTGCGAGCCGGTTGGCACCGATGCGCCGCACGACCTGGCTCTCGTGCTTCGACGGCACGCCGTAGGTGCTGAACGGTGCGCCCGGTGTTTGCATCCACAGGGGGAAATTTCCGGACGCGTCAGAGACGGCATCGGGTGGCGACGCAGCGACCGCCTCGGAGCCAGCGGTTGATACGGCTGAAGCGGTCGCGCTGCAGAACACCAGGCCGCGCTTCAGCAGCGCACGACGATGCAGCAGACCGCCGCCGGCGACCGGGGTCAAGTCGTCAGGCTGATCGCTGGGCAGATCGGTCGACGCGGCCTCGAAGCCTTCAGGCATCGGCACGCGGGCCCGGCGCCACCGCCAGCGATTTCTCGAACTTTGCATCGTTGCTGTCGACGACGTTCACTGTCAGTTGCCCAGCCGCTTTCGGCACGAAATAGAAGCGCACGTTCGGGTTCTCGCTGATCGTGAAATCGACATCGGCACTCATCACCGGACTGCCGGCGTAGGCCACCTCGATGCTGCGCACGTAGTGCGGCGGCGGTGCCAGGCGCGACACCTGATCGATGGCCAGGCCCGAGACGTTCGGGTGGCTGATCGACAGCTGCGCCAGCACCGGTTGCCCGAGCACGACATCGCCCTCGACGCGCAGCTTCATGCGGCCGGCGTTGGCCAGCGCTGATTGCAGATCCTTGCCGGCCGGCGCCGAGCAGCCGCCCGATGCCTTGACGAACCGCGTGCTCATGAACAGGCGACCGTCGTTCATCTCGGCAATGGCGCGCACGTGGGTGTATTCCTCGATCCGCACGCGGGTCTCGATCTCGGCGCGGCCGCTCTCGGGCGTGAACGTGAAGGTGGCACCCAACGGCGACGGGTTGCGGTCGATGACCAGATACACCTTCTTGATGTACGAGTCGGGTGTCTGCACGAAGCGCGTACGGAACGCGATCGGCACCACGGCAGCATCGGCAGCGCGCCCGGGCGTGTCGAGTTCGATGATGGCGGCGGCGTCATCGGAGATGACCCGATTCGGGAACAGCGACTTGCGCAGCAACTGCCAGCGCTCGTTGTTCGCGTTTTCCACGACTTCGGAACCGGCATTCGTGATCAGCGGAAACAAGCCGACCGCGAGCGTCGATGCGAGCAGGGTGCGCCGGGTGCACCTGGCCGCGGGCACGGTCTGAAAGATGGACATGATTCGACTCCTGACAGACATGACACGGACAACAGCCGCCACATCGGGTTGGAGATGATGCGCCGGCTTTGGTTTCCTGTCTGTGGTCGGGGCAGCGCCATCAGCCCGTTTCAAAGGGGGTGATAACCCGCATCGGCTGGCGACACCACCGAGATGAACACCAGTGGCTCGTCGGAGTCATTGAACACCCCGTGAACCTGACCGGTCGTCGCCACGACCACGTCACCCTGACGAATGGTTTCGGTGCGGCCGTCCGCATCGACCCGGTATTGACCGCAGCCGGACAGGATCGTCCAGGTGTCCTGGCCCTGCGGATGCACGTGGGCGGCGATGGTTTGCCCGGGCCGCACGTGCCAGGCCACGACGGCCGCGTCGGGTGATTCGGTGATGACGACCCGGATCGGGTCGCCGTCGGCAGGCTGGAAGTGATCGGCACTGTGGAAGATGCGGGGCTGGGTCATGGTGGTGGCTCTGCGACGATGAAGCTGTATGTCGCAGCAAGGCCGATGCCAGCGGCGTGACGTCAGGCCTGTCACATCTCGCCGATGGCCATCTGCGACAGCACGTCGGCTTGCAGCAAATCGTCGAGGGTCGGGTCCGGCCGTTGCGCCCACATCACCGTGGCAATGACGACGCAGGCGACCAATCCGGCGGAGACACCTGCCCACAGCCGTCTCCGAGTGGACCGCAGGCCGAGGACCACCGCGGCTGCACCCGAGCCCCAGAGGCGTGTCGGTGCCACCGCGGGCCGGTCATGCCGTTCGCTCCACTGTGCCAATACGCGATCGCTCAGCGCAGCGACCTCGGCAGCCGAGGGTTGCATCGCACGCAGTTGCGAGCGCAACGCCGTGTCTGCGGCGCGGCTTGCGCTGTCGGTGTTGGAGTGGTCGTTCATGCAGAACCTCCTTCGAAATGCGTGCGCAGTGTCTGCTTCGCGCGATGCAGGAGCTGGTGCGCGGCGTTGGGGTCGATGTCGAGGGCGCGTGCGATGTCGGTCACGTCCGCGTCGGCGTAAGCCCACATCACGATGGCCATGCGTTGCCGCACCGGCAGGCGCGCAAGACTTCGTTCCAGCGATTTGCCGAGTCCTTGCCTGCTGCCACCCGCAGACGAGCCGGAATCGCCTGCGGCCTGCCGCGCGTCGTGCAGGTCGGCCAGCGCGTCCGGGTCCGTGGCGTCTTCGCGGCGGGCCACGAGCATGCTGCGGCAGCGGTTGATCACGATGGTGTTGAAGTAGGTCGAGAGCTTTGCGCCGTGCGTGTCGCTGGGACTGCTGCGCCACAGCCGCAAGAAGGCTTCCTGCACTGCGTCCTCGGCGTCTTCGGTACGGCGCAGCAACTGCAGAGCCAGGCCGTAGGCGGAAGGTGTCAGCTCGCGCACCAGTTGCTGAGCGCTGCGCGGATGGCCTGCGCAGGCTTCGCGCCAAAGCGCCCAGTCACCTGCCGACGTTGTCGAAGGCAAGGCGGTGCCTGACAGCAACCTCGCGGCGGCGCTTCCCAGCCAGCCGGTCAGCCGCGACACCGCATTCGTCCGCATTGAATCCATCGTCGGGACCATGGCGAAGAAGGCCTCATCGATCGGACAGCTTCTCGCGCAGTGCCGCACGCTCTGCAGGGCTGAGCTTGCCCAGCATTTCGCGGCGCTGCTGTACCAGTTGCGAGCGTTCCTCGGGTGACATGGCACGCACGCGCTCGCGGCGCTCGTTCAGCAGACGCTGCTTTTCGTCCGGGTCAAGCTGTCGCCAACGTTCGCGCGTCTGGTCGGCAAGCGCCTGTCGCTGCTGTGGGGTCAGGTCTTCCAGCCGTTCACGAAGACGGCTGCGAAACGCCGCTCGCTCCTGCGGCGTGGCCTGTTTGAGCTGCTGCTTCAGTTCGGCACGGCGGACGGCCTGGTCTTGCGGATTGAGTCGCGCCCACGCAGTGGGGTCGGGCGCCTCAGGCGCGGCGGTGTGCCCGACCAGTGGGCAGAGCAGCGCTGCCAGGAAGAACGACCGTCTCCACCGCATGAGTCCTTCTTTCATCTGTACCTCTGTTTCCGACGATCGCTTCTCGGCGATCCCTTGTGCCCGCGCCCGTGTCGACAACGGCGCTGCAATGACCACTCGATCGTGTTGAACCTGCAACGCAGACATCTCTTACGCAATTCTCACGATTCGTGTCGGGTATGCGCGGCAGATCGTAAGGAAGCCACGTGCGGCACAGTTTAAGGTTTACGTGGCTGCGGTGCAGTCACGTCTGCAACCGTCAGTCAACTTCAAGGATCCCTCCATGTCGACCATCCGCTCCCACGCCTTGCTCGCGTTCTGCCTTTCCATCGCATCGGTCGGTGCCTACGCGGAAAGCCCGGCTTCACCGGCCGCAGAACAGCGCTTCGACAACCGTCAGGATCGGCAGGAAAAGCGCATCGAGAACGGGGTGTCATCTGGCGCGCTGACGCAGCCCGAGGCACGTCGGGTCGGCCGCGAGCAAGCACGTCTGACCCGCGCGGAAACGCGTGCCGAAGCGGACGGCACGGTCACTCGCAAGGAATCCGCCGTGCTAGAAAAGCGCCAGGACCAAGCCAGCCGCCACATCTTTCGCGCGAAGCACGACGCTCAGACTCGCAAGCCTTGACGCTTGCGTAGCACCAGCATCCCGATGCCGTCGTGATGTCGTGAGAAATGGAATCTCAGAAAAAACCCGCCAGATGGCGGGTTTTTTGTCAGTCACGGATGGCGGTTCATCAGGTGACAGTTAACTCTCCACTGGCTGCGGATCTTCAGAAACAGCGTCTGCGGTCTGATCCAGGTTGACCGGAAGGATGTTTTGGGCAAGCTGGCCTTTCGGACCCTGGACCAGCTCAAAAGTGACCCGGCCGCCTTGCTTGAGTGTCCGAAAACCGTCCATTTGTATGGCCGAGAAATGAGCAAACACGTCATCTCCACCGCCCTCGGGTTCAATGAAGCCGAAACCCTTGGCGTCGTTGAACCACTTCACCGTACCTGTGGCCATGCTGCGCCTCCAGAGAAACAATTTTTGCATTCTCCGGCGGTGCTGATCTCGGTGTCAATACGGCCACACACCCTCTGCCATGCGGGTCAATGGACACGTTGAGTGGTGCTTCAACGGACTTTCGCCGATGAATTGAGGCCTTCGTCGGGCCCAATTTTTGCCTTGTGTTTGTCAGCGCCGAGTCAATATGCAGCGTGTGCAGGGTGAATCACTCATATCGATAGAATGAACTCATGTCCACTGATAAACCAGTCTCCATACCTCCTGCTGTCGGCTCTCCGCGCGACGACGGACAGGGAGCCGTTGTCGTTGAACGGCAGGCCCAGAAGACAGATCCACCGCGCATGTACCAAGTCGTATTACTCAACGACGACTACACGCCGATGGAGTTTGTCGTGCTGGTCCTGCAGGAATATTTCAATCGCGACCTCGAGGCCGCAACCCAAATCATGCTGAAGATTCACCATGACGGCCGTGGTGTGTGCGGCACCTATTCAAAGGATGTCGCTGCCACGAAGGTTGAGTTGGTGTTGGCCGCCGCACGGCGCGGTGGCCACCCGTTGCAATGCATTATGGAGGCCGCATGATCGCTCAAGAGCTTGAAGTCAGTTTGCACATGGCGTTTGTTGAAGCCCGCCAGCAGCGCCACGAATTCATCACGGTCGAGCATTTGCTGATGGCATTGCTTGACAACCCGTCGGCGGCCGAGGTGCTGCGCGCCTGCTCCGCCAATGTGGACGATTTGCGCAAGAGTCTTGCTCAATTCATCAAGGAAAACACGCCGACCGTCGGTGGAACAGACGAAGTCGATACTCAGCCGACTCTGGGGTTCCAGCGCGTGATTCAGCGCGCGATCATGCACGTTCAGTCGACCGGCAGCGGAAAGAAGGAAGTGACCGGTGCCAACGTCCTGGTCGCCATCTTCGGCGAGAAGGACTCACACGCAGTCTATTACTTGCACCAGCAAGGTGTAACCCGCTTGGACGTCGTCAACTTCATCGCTCACGGGATCAAGAAATCCGACCCGCCTGAAGCAGCCAAGCCCAGCGATAGCGGCAGTTCGAGCGAAGGTGAAAAAGAGGAGTCCGACGGCAAGGGGTCGCCTCTGGACCAGTTCACCCAGAATCTGAATCAACTTGCCCGTGACGGAAAGATCGATCCGCTGATCGGGCGTGAGCACGAGGTGGAGCGTGTCATCCAGATCCTGTGCCGCCGGCGCAAGAACAACCCGTTGCTGGTCGGAGAAGCGGGTGTCGGCAAGACCGCCATCGCGGAAGGGCTGGCGTGGCGCATCACCGAAGGTGACGTGCCCGAGGTGTTGGCCAACGCCACGGTCTACTCGCTCGACATGGGTGCCTTGCTTGCGGGTACCAAATACAGGGGTGATTTCGAGCAGCGGTTGAAGGGTGTCTTGAAGACGCTGAAGGAGCAGCCGCACGCGGTGTTGTTCATCGACGAGATTCACACCTTGATCGGCGCTGGTGCGGCCTCGGGCGGAACGCTTGACGCCAGCAATCTGCTGAAGCCGGCGCTCAGTTCTGGTGCGATGAAATGCATCGGTGCGACGACCTTCAGCGAGTACCGCGGCATCTTCGAGAAGGACGCAGCGTTGTCACGGAGATTCCAGAAGATCGATGTCGTCGAACCGTCCGTGGAACAGACCGTCGAGATTCTGAAAGGCTTGAAGTCGAGGTTCGAAGAGCACCACAGCGTCAAGTACGCGCTGGGCGCACTTCAAGCTGCGGCGGAGTTATCGGCGAAGTTCATCAACGACCGTCACTTGCCTGACAAGGCGATCGATGTCATCGACGAGGCTGGTGCTGCGCAACGCATCTTGCCCAAGAGCAAACAGAAAAAGACGATCACCCGCAACGAGGTCGAGGAAATCGTCGCGAAGATCGCACGTATCCCGCCGGCCAGTGTTTCGAACGACGATAGATCGAAGCTCAAGAGTCTGGATCGCGACCTGAACAGCGTGGTGTTCGGTCAGGAACCGGCCATCGAGGCGTTGGCGGCCGCGATCAAGATGGCTCGGTCCGGTTTGGGCAAACCCGACAAGCCAATCGGTTCGTTCTTGTTCTCCGGTCCGACCGGTGTGGGCAAGACCGAGGTGGCAAAGCAGCTCGCCTTCGTTTTGGGGATTGAGCTGATTCGCTTTGACATGAGCGAATACATGGAACGCCATGCGGTGAGCCGGTTGATCGGTGCGCCACCGGGATATGTCGGGTTCGACCAGGGCGGCTTGCTGACCGAAGCCGTGACCAAGAAACCGCATTCCGTTTTGTTGCTGGACGAGATCGAGAAAGCCCACCCGGATGTATTCAATGTGCTGTTGCAGGTCATGGACCATGGCACCTTGACCGACAACAACGGGCGAAAGGCCGATTTCCGCAATGTGATCATCATCATGACGACCAATGCGGGTGCGGAAACGATGAACAAATCCACCATCGGATTCACCAACTCGCGAGAGCGTGGAGACGAGATGGCAGACGTCAAGCGGATGTTCACGCCGGAGTTCCGCAATCGGCTTGACGCAGTGGTGAGTTTCCGTGCACTGAACGAGGAAATCATCCTGCGCGTGGTCGACAAGTTCTTGCTGCAGCTGGAAGGTCAGTTGGCAGAGAAGAAAGTCGATGTCACTTTCACCGACGGTTTGCGCAAGCACCTCGCGAAAAACGGATTCGATCCGCTGATGGGGGCGCGTCCGATGCAGCGCCTGATTCAGGACACGATACGTCGCGCACTGGCGGACGAGTTGCTGTTTGGTCGCTTGGTGGATGGTGGTCGCTTGACGGTGGACGTGGATGTCGAAGGGAAGACCGTTTTGGATATCCAGCCTGTGAAGAAGAGTGACAAACCAAAGGCAGAGCCTGCGACGGCCTGAGGTCGCAGCCTGATTGATTCAATCGCCGGGGCTTGTCGTCGACAGCCCCGGTTTTTCATTGGCGGACCCAAACGGACGCGATGCAAGGACCGGCCATCAACGGCTTTGGCTTGTGCAAGGATCCTGGCAAAAATAGTCGGCGAGCAGAACGTACACCTGCGGCATGGTCTGATGCAGGCTCTCTGGATCGACGAAGAACGTTTCTGACGTGACGGCGAAGAATTCGTCGATTGACTCAGCGGCATACGGATCGACCGAAGTGATTTTTCCGGCATCGACCCGCACGCAAAAATCTGCATAGGCCGGCTCCATCACCGATTTCCAGGCATCCCGGGCCTGACGGCTGCGCAGCGGAGGAACTCCGTCAGCGACGCCATCTACCATGTCGATGACGTGTACGAATTCGTGAATCGTGACGTTGTAGCCCCACGAATCCAAAGCGCCTGCTGCATCAACGTCGTGCCACGACAGCATGACGGGTCCGCCGTGCATGGCCTCGCCTGACAGTTCTTCTTCGAACTGATGAACCACGCCGTCGTCGTCTACGATCTCTCGCTGCGCCAGCACGGCATCGCTGTGCATCACGATGCCGATGAAGGAGCCATAAAGATCGAGCCCGAGATTCAGGATCGGCAGAACGGCTTGAGCAGATACCGCCACGGCAATTTCATCTGTGATGACGAACCCCTGGGCGCCGCTGAATTCCTTGCGTGAGAGAAACAAGGTGGTCAACCGGCGCAGACGAGTCAGTTCCTCAGCTGATCGCCATGTCAGGAACGGATACCGCGCGAGAGTCAACTGCCACAAGCTCTCGGGGATCGCCTGCCTTCGGCAAATGCGGTCCTCGGACCACCGCCGCCATGCGTCTAGTACCCGGCGGAGCACGATCAGGATGCGTTGATTTGCGCCGGCGACAAGCGCTTGATTCCGTCAATCCGCCAGCGAAGTACCCCGCCTCGCGGGTGGTCGCCGCAGTGGTCGAAGTCCCAGTCGGTCAGGACATGCCGCTGGAAGCCGGGGGCCAGCGCCTCGCTGCCCGGCATGTGGGTGTGGCCATGAATCACTGATGAGGTTCCCGCTTCGTGCATCCACCGAACTGCGATCGCTGGATCGACATCGAAGTACTGGCCCACCACCTGTTCGCGCTTTCGACGCTCGCTTTCTTCACGAATGTCGCGCGCCGCCTTGCGGCGTTCCTGCAGCGGTCGTGACAGGAAGTCGTTGCGCCATGCCGAACCGCGCACCACGTTTCGAAAACGCTGGTAAGACACGTCGGACAGACACAGCGCATCTCCATGGGTCAGCATCATCCGTTCACCAAAAGCGATCAATACCGTCGGATCGGACAGAGCTAGAACGCCGCAGGCCTTCAGCATGTCGGTCCCGACGAGGAAGTCACGGTTGCCAGCCATGAACCCCAGCACGCAACGCGAGGTGGTTTCGCACAACACGTCGACGCATCGGGCTTCGAACCCTTCGTGTCGTGAATCGTCGCCAACCCACACCTCAAAAAGATCACCGAGGATGAAGACTGCATCGGCGGTCGTGTGCCGCAGGTAGGAGGTAAACGCGTCGAACGTTCGCGGAGTGTCGTCTGCCAGATGCAGGTCGCTGATGAAGTCGATCGTCTTCCAGTCGGCAGAGGCACTCACTTCCGAGAACGTGGGCAAAGCGACCGGACCCTCCGTACCCATGCTCGGGTCAGATCAAGACGGCTTTGGTGATCACAACATCGTCGTTCGGTACGTCGTCATGGAAGCCCTTGCGACCGGTCTTGACACGTTCGATGGCGTCGACGACCTCGGTGCCGCCCACCACTTTTCCGAACACAGCGTAGCCCCAGCCACTCGAGTTTTCAGCCTTGAAATTCAAGAACTCGTTGTCGTTGGCGTTGATGAAGAACTGAGCAGTGGCCGAGTGCGGATCCGAGGTACGCGCCATGGCCAGGGTATAGCGCTGGTTCTTGAGGCCGTTCGCCGCTTCGTTCTTGATCGGAGCGTCGCAGGTTTTCTGCTTCATGTCCGCGTCGAAACCACCGCCTTGGATCATGAAGCCCTTGATGACCCGGTGAAAGATCGTGCCGTCGAAGTGCCCCTTCTGGACATACGAGATGAAATTCGCCGTGCTTTCAGGCGACTTCACGTCATCGAGTTCGACAAGGATCAATCCGTGCGAGGTGTGCAGCTCAACGTTCTTGGTCATGGTGTTCGTAAGGGTGAGTTGATATGAGGTGCAAGAGGCCGGTCACTCCCGGACCACCGCCTTGATGATCAGTACGGGTTCCAGAGGAACATCCTGGAACGGTCCTTTGGTGCCGGTCTTGACGGATCGGATGCGATCGACCACGTCCATGCCCGACACCACTTTGCCGAAAACGGCATATCCGTTCCCGTCCCGGGAATTGGCCGCGTTGAGGAAATCGTTGTCCTTCACGTTGATGAAGAACTGTGCCGTCGCGGAGTTCGGGTCCATCGTTCGGGCCATTGCCACGGTGCCGCGAAGGTTGCTCAGTCCGTTGTGGCTTTCCAGCGCGATGGGCGCCCGTGTCGGCTTTTCTTTCATGTCAGCAGCGAAACCACCGCCCTGGACCATGAAGTTCTCGATGACACGGTGAAACACCGTTCCGTTGTAGTGCCCCGATTTGACGTATTGAAGAAAGTTGTCGACTGTTTTCGGTGCCTTCGTGGCATCGAGCTCCAGAACAATGTCACCCAGGCTGGTCGTCACGTTGACCTTTTGAGCCAGTACGCGCGACGAAGCGGATACCAGAACCAGACAAACGACGGCCATGCCGCATGCAATGCTCAAGCGCATAGTGAAAACTCCAGGGGATGCCGCCCGGTATGCCGGGTCACGGGGTGGGCTTGTGAGTCGAGGGCTCGGTCAACTCACGCAGCAGCAGCAACTTCGGTGGTATTGCTGCATTGCCGGGTTCGATCTTGAGTGCTCGCTGGTAGGAAAGCCGTGCCAGCTGAGCATAAACATCACCGAGGTTCTGGTGCGCCATCGCAAAGCCGGGGTTGGCTCGCAACGCGCCGTCGAGGGCCATGCGTGCTTTCTCGAACTCGCCGCGAGCGGCGTACAGCGCTGCCAAATTGTTATAGGGCTCGGGGAGTTCTGGAAACTCCTCCGTCAGTTGCTGAAACACGAGGAGGGCCTCGTCGGTTCGCCTCGTCTCGACCAGCAGAGTGCCTTTGAGGAAGCGCAGGTCCGGGCGTTCAGATCGGTCCCCGAGCAGCGTGTCGAGTTTCGCCATGGCCTCCGTCTGCTGTCCGGCGCGAAACAGGTCGGTGATGTTGGTCACATCGTTCGCACGGACGGAGCCGACGAGCATCAGCAGCACGAGCGTGACAGCGGTAGCGCAGGGGTGTCTGAAGCAAGGCATGGGCGGTGAGCTGATCAACTTTTGCGGGTGCGTTGCGGAGCGACGAATGTTTTGGAAAGCGCCACCGGTATACTGAATTTTCAGCGGATTGTAGGTGGGTGATTCATCTCAGATATCTCCGGTCAGCGGATGTTGCGCCGGCGGATTCGACGGGCGATCATGTCTCGCAGCCGCACACCCCAGTTCTCCCTGACACGGCTTCTTGCGTCGCCGTGAGTACCTGACACGGCCCATGACGTTGCGCATTTTCAATTCGCTGTCCCGCGAGACAGAGGTCTTCACGCCGATCGAACCCAATCATGTCCGCATGTATGTCTGCGGCATGACGATCTACGATCTGTGTCATGTCGGACACGCACGCTTCATGATGGCGTTCGACGTGACCCGCCGCTGGCTCGAGCTGCTGGGTTACCGCGTCACCTATGTGCGCAACATCACCGACATCGACGACAAGATCATCAAGCGGGCGGTAGAGCGCAACATCCCGATCCGTCAGTTGACCGACGAGATGACGCTGGCGATGCATCAGGACGTGGCCGCGCTCGGCATTCTTCCGCCGACGCACGAGCCGCGCGCCACCGAGCATGTGCCCGAAATGCTGGCCATGATCGGAACGCTCGAACGCAAGGGTCTGGCCTACCGATCGCCCAACGGCGACGTCAACTACGCGGTGCGAAAGTTTCCGGCCTACGGTCGGCTGTCGGGCAAATCGATCGACCAGTTGCGTGCGGGCGAGCGCGTGGCGGTTCTCGACGGCAAGGATGATCCTCTGGACTTCGTGCTCTGGAAGTCCGCCAAGGACAGCGAACCCGAGGATGCCAAATGGGACAGCCCGTTCGGTCGCGGCCGACCCGGTTGGCACATCGAATGTTCAGCGATGAGCTGCGCGCTTCTGGGCGAGCATTTCGACATCCACGGTGGCGGACTCGACCTTCAGTTCCCGCACCACGAGAACGAGATTGCTCAAAGCGAAGGTGCCACCGGCCATCCGTTTGTCAACGTCTGGATGCACAACGGCTTCCTCAACGTCGACAACGAAAAGATGTCGAAGTCGCTGGGCAATTTCTTCACCATTCGCGATGTGCTCAAGCGCTACGACGGCGAGACAGTCCGGTTCTTCATGCTCCGCACGCATTACCGAAGCCCGTTCAACTTCAGCGACACGAATCTTGACGACGCGCGGCAGGCTCTGCGACGCCTTTACACCGCGCTCGCCAGTGTCGACCTGCCAGCCGACGGTCATGACACGATCGATTGGTCGCAGCCGCAGGCAGCGACGTTCCACGCCGAAATGAACGAAGACTTCAACACGCCAGGTGCCGTTGCCGTCCTGTTCGATCTGGCCGGCGAAGTCAACCGCACGCATTCACTCCAGGCAGCGCGATTGCTCCGGGCGCTGGGTGGCACCCTTGGCTTGCTTCAGCAAACGGCGCAGTCCTATCTCCAGGCGGGCAGTGGACTGGACGAGGCTCGCATTGCTGAACTGATCGTGGAGCGCAACGCCGCGAAGGCAGCCCGCAATTTCGCCCGTGCGGACCAGATTCGCCACGAGCTCGCGGCGCAATCGATCCTGCTTCAGGATTCGACCCAGGGCACCACCTGGGTCAAGGCATGATGGAGTTGGGCATGGCCGAGCCGCCGGCATTCTGGGACGATGCATGCAAGCACCTCGCGAAGCGTGATCGCGTGATGCGCAAGCTGATCCCGAAGTGCGGCAACAGCCACCTGACGTGCCGAGGCGACGCCTTCACGACGCTGGCGAGATCGATCGTCGGTCAGCAGATCTCGGTCAAGGCGGCCCAGTCGGTCTGGGATCGATTCGTCGCCGCGGTGCCGGGCGGCTCCGTGCATTTGCAACCGGACAGCGTGCTTCGCTTGCAGCCGCCCGAGATGCGTGCGGCCGGTCTGTCTGCGCGCAAGGTCGAGTACCTCAACGACCTGGCATTGCACTTTTCCGCCGGCTCGGTGCACGAGCACCAGTGGGCGCAGATGGAGGACGAATCCATCATCGACGAACTGGTGGCCATTCGGGGCATCGGCCGCTGGACGGCGCAGATGTTCCTGATCTTTCACCTGATTCGCCCCGACGTACTGCCGCTCGACGACCTCGGGTTGATCAAGGGCATCAGCGTCAACTACTTCAGCGGCGAGCCAGTGTCGCGTGCCGAGGCGCGCGAGGTCGGTGATGCGTGGGCGCCTTTCCGGTCGGTCGCCACATGGTATATCTGGCGCAGCCTTGAACCTCTGCCGGTAGACTACTGAATCGTTTTTGGCGGCTGAAGCCGCCTGATCCTGCGAGAAGCCAAACGAATGAGCAAAAGACACTTTCTTGAATTCGAGCAGCCCGTGGCCGATCTCGAAACGAAGATCGACGAACTGCGCTATGTGCAGAACGAGTCTGCCGTCGATATTTCCGAAGAGATAGACCGACTGAGCAAGAAGAGCCTCCAGCTCACCAAGGACATCTATTCCAGCCTGACCCCTTGGCAGGTCACGCAGATCGCGCGGCATCCACAACGGCCTTACACGCTCGACTACGTCAGCGAAATCTTCACCGATTTCCATGAACTGCACGGCGATCGGCACTTCGCCGACGACCAGTCCATCATCGGCGGGTTGGCGCGTTTCAATGGCCAGGCGTGCATGGTGCTGGGCCACCAGAAAGGCCGCGATACGCGGGAGCGTGGCGTGCGCAATTTCGGCATGTCTCGTCCTGAGGGATACCGCAAGGCTCTGCGATTGATGAAGCTGGCCGAAAAATTCAGCCTGCCGATCTTTACCTTCGTTGACACGCCGGGTGCGTATCCGGGTATCGGCGCTGAAGAGCGTGGTCAGTCGGAGGCGATCGGTCGCAACATCTTCGAGATGGCGCAACTCGAAGTGCCCGTCATCGTCACCATCATCGGCGAAGGCGGTTCGGGCGGCGCGTTGGCCCTGAGCGTCGGTGATCAGTTGTTGATGCTTCAGTATTCGATCTACTCGGTGATCTCGCCCGAGGGCTGCGCCTCCATTCTCTGGAAGACCTCCGAGCGGGCGTCCGACGCCGCCGATGCGCTGGGTATCACTGCGCATCGCCTGAAAGCACTGGGTCTGGTCGACAAGATCGTCAGTGAGCCGGTGGGTGGTGGACACCGCGACGTCAAGCAGATGGCCGCTCACCTCAAGCGTGCGCTGAACGACGCGCTGCGCCAGGTCAGCGACCTGAAACCGAAAGAACTGCTGCAGCGGCGCTACGAGCGACTGCAGACCTACGGTCGATTTACCGACACGACCGACCGTTGATCTCCTGACGAGGGAGGCGAGTGAGGTCCGCGATTTCTGCGCCACCCTCCGTTTGCGTCGCCGTGGCCTACAGCGGCGGGCGCGATTCCACCGCGCTGCTGCACGCGACGTTGATGTCCATGCGGGATCAAGCCACTCGGGTGGTCGCGATCCACATCAATCACCGCTTGAGCGTGCACGCCGACGAATGGGAGCAGCACTGTCGTGGGCAGTGCATCCAATGGGCTGCCGAAGGCTTTCCACTGTCGTTCGACTCCCATCGGCTGCGCACCCGACCTCGGCCGGGCGACAGCGTCGAGGCCTGGGCCCGCCGTCAGCGCTACGCCGCGATCGGCCGACTGGCGCGCAGCCATGGCGCCGAGGTGGTTCTGCTGGCTCACCACCGCCGCGACCAGGCCGAAACCCTGATCCTGCAAGCCTTGCGTTCGGCCGGTGTTGCGGGGCTTTCGGGCATGCCGCGAGCTGTCGAGCGCGATGGCATTCTCTGGATGCGCCCGTGGCTGGATGTTTCCCGCCGCGCGATCGAGATTTATGTGCGATCGCAGCGTCTGCTGCACATCGACGACGACAGCAACGATGACGAGCGCTATGCGCGCAATCGCTTGCGGTGCAGCGTGTGGCCGGTCCTCGAGCAGGCCTTCCCGAACGCCGAGCAGGCATTTGCCGCTGCGGCGACCTGGGCGCAACAAGCGCAGGCCTGCCTCGAAGAATTGGCGACC
>JARXKP010000051.1 GCA_030271615.1 Pseudomonadota bacterium | reverse complement strand
CAGTTCACAGAACGCATGCTGCGTGAGGCGCTGTACGGTCGACGGCAACGAGAAGTAGGGCGCGAAGTCCCGTGACCAGGGCAGGTCTTCGCTCAGCCCGTCCAGTGGATAGTGCCGCACGATCTGACGCAACAGGCCGGGGGCGTAGTGCACCCGGGGTCCGCTGCCACTGCGGATCAACCACTGCAACTCGATCAATTGGCCGAGTCGTTTGATCGCGGTGCGGCGCAGCACGCCGGCCCGCTCCGCCAGCAACTCGGGCAGGTCCTGTGGGTTGTCTGTCGCGGCGGCGGTGATCCAGGTGGTCAGTGCGGTGAGGTCGATACGAGACATGGGCAACTCCGGCGTTGTCGGCGCACAAGCGCTTACACATGTCAGTGTGGAGTGTGGGCGGCACACGCTTGAGCGCGAAAAGCGCGGGGTTCGCCACGCATTTCCGCCTGCCAACCGGCCGAGATCCCCGAAACACGGCTCGATACAATGATGTCCATCAAAAAGAGGTACTGCAGTGGCCGCTGGAAGCGGTCGCGTTGCGGTTGGCTCGCCGGGGCACCTCTCGGGTTCAACCACTCCACGGGAAACCACCATGCCACTCGTCTCCATGCGCCAGCTGCTCGACCACGCCGCAGAAAACACCTACGGCATCCCGGCCTTCAATGTGAACAACCTCGAGCAGGTGCAGGCGGTGATGACCGCCGCCGACGAGGTGGGTGCGCCGGTCATCCTGCAAGCCAGCGCTGGCGCGCGCAAATACGCGGGTGAGCCCTTCATCAAACACTTGATCCAGGCCGCCGTTGAAAGCTGGCCGCACATTCCGCTGGTGATGCACCAGGACCATGGTCAGAGCCCGGAAGTCTGTCGCGGCGCCATCGATCTCGGCTTCAGTTCGGTGATGATGGACGGCTCGCTGCAAGCCGACGGCAAGACCATCGCCAGCTTCGACTACAACGTCGAGGTGACGCGCAAGGTCGTCGAGATGGCGCACCGACTGGGCGTGACGGTCGAAGGTGAACTGGGTTGCCTGGGCTCGCTGGAGACCATGAAGGGCGACAAGGAGGACGGCCACGGCACCGAATCGACGATGACGATGGATCAGCTGCTGACCGACCCGGAAGAGGCGGCCGACTTCGTCAAGAAGACGCAGCTCGACGCGCTGGCGATCGCGATCGGCACCAGCCATGGCGCCTACAAGTTCACCCGCAAGCCCACCGGTGACATCCTCGCCATCAGCCGCATCAAGGAAATCAACCGACGCATCCCGAACACCCATCTGGTGATGCACGGCAGCTCGAGCGTGCCGCAGGAGTTGCTGGCGATCATTCGCGAGTACGGTGGCGACATGCGTGAAACCTACGGGGTGCCGGTCAGCGAGATCCAGGAAGCCATCAAGTTCGGTGTGCGCAAGATCAACATCGACACCGATGTGCGTCTGGCGATGACGGCCGCCATACGCAAGTACCTGGTGCAGAACCCGGACAAGTTCGATCCGCGCGATTACCTGAAGCCGGCGCGCGAGGCTGCTAAGCAGATCTGCAAGCAGCGCTATCTCGAGTTCAACTGCGAAGGGCAGGCCGCGAAGATCAAGCCGCAGTCGCTGTCGGTCGTGGCGGCGCGTTACGCCAAGGGCGAGCTGGCGCAGACGGTGGTGTGAATCGCTGACATTGAGAAACAACCCACGATGACCACCCCGCTGCTCGAAAGCCGCCTGCACTCCCTGCCACTTCTCGCGCGGGGCAAGGTGCGTGACAACTACGCCGTCGGCGCTGACCGGCTGCTGATGATCGCGAGCGACCGGCTCAGCGCCTTCGATGTGGTGATGGGCGAGCCGATTCCGGGCAAGGGCCAGCTGCTGACCGAGATGGCCCTGTTCTGGTTCGATCGACTGGAGGGCATCGTTCCGAATCACCTGACTGGCGAAGCGCCCGAAAGCGTCGTGGCCCCTGACGAGCGGGATCAGGTTGTCGGCCGCTCGATGCTGGTCAAGCGATTGAAGCCGCTGCCGGTCGAGGCGGTCGTGCGCGGATACCTGGCGGGCAGCGGGTGGAAGGAGTACCAGCACGACCGTTCGGTGTGTGGTGTCCCGCTGCCGGAGGGGTTGGTCAACGCATCGAAGTTGCCGCAGCCGATCTTCACGCCGGCCACCAAGGCCGACATGGGCGATCACGACGAGAACATTTCCTTCGACCGCATGGCCGAGATCATCGGCGCGCCGCTGGCCGCGCAGGTGCGCGACGTGGCGATCGAGCTGTACCTCAGTGCTGCAGCGTTCGCGCTGACGAAGGGCATCATCATTGCCGACACCAAGTTCGAGTTCGGTCTCGACGCGGACGGCACGCTGACGTTGATGGACGAGGTGCTGACGCCCGATTCGTCCCGCTTCTGGCCGCGTGAAGGCTATGACGCGGCGTTCAGCGCCGGCCTCAACCCGCCGAGCTACGACAAGCAGTTCGTGCGCGACTGGCTCGAGCAGGCCGTGGTCGACGGCGCGCCTTGGAACAAGCAGGCACCGGCGCCTGCGCTCCCGGCGTCGGTGGTGGTGGCCACCGCTGCCAAGTACCGGGAGGCGCTGCAGCGCCTGACCGCATGAAAGCCCCGGCGTCGCCCATGCTGGCACGACTCGATGCCGCGCTTGCCGCGTCGGTTCATCCGATCGATGCGGCGTGCGCGCGGGCCGAGCGGGCCGGTTTTCTGGCCCGACAAGGATTTTTCGACGCTGCCAACAGCGACCTGGCGGTCCTGAGGGCCGAGTTCGCCCAGCGACCCGCGGTGCTGGTGACGGTGTGGGTGTGCATCGTCGAAGCCTGGATCGAGCAATACAGCGGACGCGTGTCGGCCAGTCGCGACAAGATGCTGCGTGCTCAGGCCCTCAGCGCGGCCGCCAAGCTGAAGCCACTGCAAGCCTTGAGCGCGGCCTGGCTGGGACACATCAGCTTCGTTCAGGATGACATCGAGGACATGGCGAAGTACCTGGCGCTGGCGTTTCAGCTGGCGGCACCCGACCACCATGCGGCGCGCGCGCGGGCCTCCATGGTGGCTGCGTCGGCTTACCACTTCGCCAATCGCCTCGATCTCGCCCAGCCCTGGTACATCCGCGCCCGCGAACACGCGCAGGCCGAATCCGATGATGCGGCTCTGAGCGTCATCACCTTCACCATCGCGGGGCACCGCAGCAACCACGCGCTGCGGGCGTCGATCTTCGGCAGCGTCGATACCGAGGAGGCGCGGCGGGCCGAGGCCTGGGTGTCGGCATCCTTCAACTTCGACCAGTGGGTGGGCACGGTGTACCAGGACGCCTACGTCCAGATGCTGCGCGCCGCGGTGTACTCGGCACAGAACCAGCACGCCAAGGCGCTTGCGGTGTACGAAGCGCATCTCGCCGATGCCGATCGGCAAGGCTTGGCGAACATGCGGTCGACCCACCTCGCTGACCAGGCCTGGTGCCGGTTCCATACCGGCGATGTCGCCGGTGCACGCAACGATGCCAACGTGTCGGCCTCGTTGCTCGACCCGGGCATGAACCTGGAAGATCTCGCGGTCGCGTGTGGTCGGCTGGAGCAGGTGTTTCAGGTGCTCGGCAACGTCGATGCGGCGTTGCACCACCGGCAACTGGCGCGAGATTACTGGGCACGTCACCAGGACATGCAGCGTCTGGTGATCGAACTGCTCGACCAAGCGCTGAAGCCCGAGACGAAGTAGCGGCCGACCGCGCGGGCCGACCTGGCCGGGTCAGAACAGCGCCATGCTCAGCTTGCGCCGGTACTGATCGACCACTGGATCGGCCGGCGCGGTGTTGATCTTTCCGGCCAGTTCGAGTGTGCCTTTCGGCGCGGCGGCTTCGGCCTTCGCGGCAGCCGGCTTGCTCATCACCGCCAGGATGGCGACGTAGGTCTTGCGAGCCAGCTCACCGTTCCAGGCCTTGTCGCGCATCACGATTTCGAGCAACTCGTCCATCGCTTCGGTGAAGCGCTGCGCTGCGAAATGCAGTTGTGCCAGTTCGAAGCGCGCATCGAAATCGCGGCGATTGGCGGCGATGGCCTCGGCCAGTACGTCGGGCGAGCGTGCCGACACCGCTTTCTCGCAGGCGTCGAGCCACAGTCCGCAGGCCGTCAGCCGTGCATCGAGCAGCATCTTGCCTGCCACCGGGTCGAAGGCAGCGCGGGCCTCGTCGAGGCGTCCCGCCAACAGCAACTCGCGCAAGTAGTCGAAGCGGGCGTTGTCATTGCCGGGGTTGATCGCGACGGCCTCCTGCAACTTCTCGATCGCGCCGTCGGTCTCTCCTTCGGCCAGCAGGGCCTCGGCGGCTTCCACGTCTTCCTCGGCCGCCAGCTCTTCCGGCGTCGGCACGTGCTTGTCGAGGAACTGGCGAATCTCGACTTCCGGCAGCGCACCGACGAAGCCGTCGACCGGTTGACCGCCCTTGAACATCACGCAGAACGGGATGCTGCGCACGCCGAACATCTGCGACAGCTGACCGGCGATGTCGGGCTCGGCGTCGGAATTGAGCTTTGCGAGCTTGAAGCGGCCGGCGTAGGCGATCTCGAGCTTTTCAAGCACCGGCCCGAGCGATTTGCACGGGCCGCACCACGGCGCCCAGATGTCGAGGAGGATGGGCTGTTCGACCGAAGCGTGGATCAGATCGGCTTCGAAGTTCTGGAGTGAAATGTCGATCATGGAGTGTGTCGGGTGCGTGGCGGTGCGGCGTACTGCATCTGAAGATGCGGCTGTGACGCCTACAATTCAAGGCTTCTGGAAAAGCGGAGCAAGGCCATGAGCGCGCCTGCGGTGGTGGGTGTGGTGATGGGGTCCAGCAGTGATTGGGAGACCTTGCGCACAGCCACCGAGATTCTCGCCGAGTTTGGCATTCCGTTCGAGGCCCGCGTCGTCTCGGCGCACCGCATGCCGGACGACATGTTTGCCTATGCCGAATCGGCGGTGTCGCGCGGCCTCAAAGCCATCATCGCCGGCGCTGGCGGGGCCGCTCACCTGCCCGGCATGCTGGCTGCCAAGACCACCGTTCCGGTGCTGGGTGTGCCGGTTGCCAGCCGCCACCTGCAGGGGGTTGATTCGCTGCATTCCATCGTGCAGATGCCCAAGGGCATTCCAGTGGCGACCTTCGCGATCGGCGCCGCCGGTGCGGCCAACGCGGCGCTGTTCGCTGTCGCGATGTTCGCGGTGGCCGACGAGGCTTTGCGCGCCCGGCTCGATGCCTACCGCGCCCGACAGACCGAGGCTGCTCGCGCGATGACGGCTCAATTGACATGACGGCGTTCATCGCGCCTGGCGCGACGCTGGGTGTCATGGGCGGCGGCCAGCTGGGTCGCATGTTCGTGCATGCCGCTCAGCAGATGGGCTACTTCACCGTGGTGCTCGATGCCGACCCCGCCAGTCCGGCCGGTCTGGTGGCGCATCACCACATCAAGGCCGATTACCTCGACGAGCAGGGTCTCGCGCAGCTGATGCAGCGCAGTGCCGCCATCACCACCGAATTCGAGAACGTGCCCGCTGCGGCACTGATGACGCTGGGCGCGCACCGGCCGATGTCACCTGGCGCGGAGGCGGTGGCGGTGTGCCAGGACCGGGCCGACGAAAAGCGGCATTTCGCGCGGTGCGACGTCGCCTGCGCGCCGCATGCCGTGATCGACAACGCAGCACAACTCGAGGCGGTGCCCGGTCACCTGCTGCCCGGGATCCTGAAGACCACGCGGCTCGGCTACGACGGCAAGGGGCAGGTGCGTGTGGCGACGCGGGCCGATCTGGCCGCCGCCTGGGCGGCGCTCGGGGGTGTGTCGACGGTTCTGGAGCAGCAGCTGCAGCTGGCTTTCGAGGTCAGCGTGATCGTCGCGCGCAGTGCCGATGGACAGCTGGTGCATTTCCCTCTGCAGCAGAACCTGCACCGCGACGGCATCCTGGCTGTCACGCAGGTGCCGGCGCCGGATCTCACGCTGGCGTTGCAGCAGCGTGCGATCGACGCGGCCGAGCGCGTTGCCGAGTCGCTGGGGTACGTCGGCGTGCTGTGCGTCGAATTCTTTGTGCTGCAGGATGGCAGTCTGGTCGCCAATGAAATGGCGCCGCGCCCGCACAACTCCGGCCACTACACCGTCGATGCCTGCGACTTGTCGCAGTTCGACCTGCAGGTGCGCACTATGACCGGGGCGCCGCTTGTCGCACCGCGGCTGCATTCGCCGGCGGTGATGCTGAACCTGCTTGGCGACCTGTGGTTTGCGCCGGCGTCGTCCGGGCAGAGCACTTCTGCCCGCGAGCCGGACTGGGCCCGGGTGCTGGCGCTGCCTGGCGTGCACCTGCACCTGTACGGCAAGGCCACGCCACGGCGGGCGCGCAAGATGGGTCACCTGACTGTCACTGCCGCCAGCGCCGCCGAAGCACGCAGCGTTGCGTTGCAAGTCGCCACCGTGCTCGGCCTGTCCGCTTTCTGATTCGCCCGGCCCCGTTGAATCAGGCCATGCTGCTGGACGGAAACGATCCCGTCGCGATCGCCGAGGCCGCCGATGCGCTGGCTGCGGGTGAACTGGTCGCGTTTCCGACCGAGACGGTCTACGGCCTCGGCGCTCGCGCCGACGACGACCGTGCCGTCGCCCGCATCTACGCCGCCAAAGGCCGGCCGGCTGGCCATCCGCTGATCGTGCACGTGGCCGACGTAGCGGCTGCGCGAGCCTTCAGTGCCTCCTGGCCCGGGTTGGCGCAGCGTCTGGTCGCCGCCTTCTGGCCCGGCCCGCTGACCGTCATCGTGCCGCGGGCCGATGGCATCGCCGCAGCCTGCGCCGGCGGGCAGTCGACGATCGGCCTGCGCTGCCCGTCCCACCCGGTGGCGCTTGCGCTGCTGCAAGCGTGCGCTGAACGTGGCGTGCCCGGCGTCGCCGCGCCCAGCGCCAACCGTTTCGGTCGTCTCAGTCCGACCCGGGCCGAACATGTGGTCGAGGAATTGGGCGCCGACCTGAGGGTGCTCGATGGGGGACCTTGCGAGGTCGGCATCGAGTCGACGATCGTCGACTGTTCGCGCGACCGCGCCGTGCTGTTGCGACCTGGCTTGCTGACCCGGTCCGCCATCGAAGCGGTTCTGGGGTGCGCGCTCGAGGATCGCGATGCGCAAGCGCCGCGTGCCCCCGGCACGCTGGACGCACATTACGCGCCGCGCGCCAAGGTTCGGCTGATGGACTCGGGAACGTTGCGCTCGGCGATGGAGTTGCTTGCCTCGGGGCCATCGGACCCGTTGAGCGAGGCCCCGCTGAAGCTGGCGGTATATTCGCGCCTGCTTCCGCCGGCCGGCAAGGTGGCGATCCAGCAGACCATGCCAGCGCGCGCGGATCACGCCGCCCACGAGCTGTTCACCGTGCTGCGTCACTTCGACGATCAGGGCGCGCAGCTGATCTGGGTGGAAGAGCCTCCGGCCGCTGCCGAGTGGGACGGTGTGCGAGACCGCCTGATTCGCGCTTCCGCCGCCTGACACACCCGATCGGCCTAATCCTTTTTCGTTGGAGACCGCATGAATTTCAGAATCGATCGATGGAGCGCCACGGCGCTTCGCAGCAGCCTGGTGGCGGTGACGGTGGTGGGCACCTTGTTGCTCACGTCGTGTGGCGGCAGCGGCAGCGAAAATCAATCCGTGACCTTCCAGGCGACACGACTGATCGTCTTCGGCGACGAGACCAGCTTGCTGCTCCCACCGTCCAGCCCCACCGCGCTCGATGCGCGCAAGTACAGCGTCAACGGATTCACGCCCAACACGACACCCGTCAACTCGGTGCCCGACTGCCGAGCCAACCAGTTGTGGGTTCAGTACCTGTCCAGCCGATATGGACTGATCTTCGGTGAGTGCAACCCGAACGGAGCCCCGGTCACCGCGCAGATGCGCGCAGCCTATGGTGCGAGGGTTGATGATCTGGTACGTGCGCTCGACACGTTCCTGGCCACCAGTACGTTCGGCAGTAAGGATCTGGTGACGGTCATGGTGGGCACGCACGACGTTTTCGAGCTCTATGACAGCCTCAGCACGGGAGCTCTCACCGAAGCAGCAGCGGTCATCGAAGCCCAGCGTCGCGGCCGGCTGCTTGCAGCCCAGGTCGACCGCATCGTCAAATCCGACAACAGCGGCGGGCGTGTTCTGTATGTCCCGGTTCCCGACGTCAGCCAGTCGCCTTTTGCTGTCAGCACCGCAAATGGCCTCACTGATGCCCAGCGCACCGAGCGAGTGCGATTGCTCACGCTGATCTCGCGGAGCTTCAACGACAAGTTGCGTGGCACCATCACCAACAATGGCCGCAGCATCGGCCTGGTCGATGCGTTCCAGCTGTTCCGCAACGTGATCAACAACGCCAAGGCAAACGACTACGCAAACGTCACCGATGCTGCCTGCACGACCGCCGTGGTGACCGACTGCACGTCGCTGACCCTGCAGCCCGCCAACGGCACGGTCAATGCCGCCACCGATTTCACCTGGCTGTGGGCCGACGACCGGCATCTGAGCGCGGGTGGCCAGGAATTGCTCGGAAATCGCGCGGATTCGATCGTTCGCAACAATCCGTTCTGAGGACGCGTCTTCTCAGCGTGGCGTCTCGGCGCAATGGCCGGTTCGCCCGCCGCGTACCTTCATCGTCAGGATCGCCAGCGCCAGTGCCAGCGTGATGGCATTGGCGACGACGATCGGCCAGGCGCCCAGCACGACTCCGTAGGCCAGCCACAGCGACACACCGACGGTGAAGCTCGCATACATGCCGAGCGAGATGCCGCTGACGTCGCCGGTGCGAAAACTGAGTCGCGCTTGCGGCACGAACGATGCCGTGGTCAAGGATGCGGCCGCATAGCCGAGCACATCGATCCAGTCGCCGTGGTTCATGTTGGGCCTTTCATTTCAGTGGCTCGGCTTCGCCGAGTCCATCGTTGGCGGTCCACTGGACCAGCGCGTCGAGCGCCGGCCGTGCCGCACCGGCGTTCGGGTGGTTGACGATGCCGACCAGCACGTAACGGCGTCCGCTCGGCGCCAGGACGTAACCGGCCACGGCGGTCACGTCGCGCAGCGATCCGGTCTTCAGGTGCGCGCGACCGGGCAGCATCTTGGCGCGCCGCAGCGTGCCGTCGACGCCGCTCACCGGCAGAGAGGCCATCAACTCGGGCATCAGCGAGCTGGCCGCGGCGTCCTGCAGCAGTCGGGCCAGTAGCTGCGCGCTGACGCGTGTCTCGCGCGACAGGCCGGAGCCGTTGTCGATCACTGCCGCGCGGCCCACATCGCCGTAGCGCGTGGCCAGCCAATGGCGCAGCACCTCGCGCGCACCGTCCGGCGTGCCGAGCCCGCGCTGCGTCAATGCCAGCGTCAGGAACAACTGCTGCGCCATGACGTTGTTGCTGTACTTGTTGATGTCGCGAATCACTTCGGCCAGCGCTGGCGAGGCCAGCTCGAAGGTCGGCGGTGTGGCGGGTGCCGGGCCGTCGCGAACGCTGCCCAGCAGCTTGCCGCCCATCTCGGCCCACAGCCCGGCGAGCATGCGCTCGTTGTAGCTCGCCGGGTCGGCGTAGGCGACCGGCCACAGCTTCTCGCCGCAGGCCGGCGAGTAGAGACCCTTGAAATGCAGCCGCTGGGGATCGGAAAAATCGGCCTGGAGCGCCCCCTGCCAGTCGGCGCATTGCGTCGCGCCGACGCCGGCTGCCAGCGTCACCCGCGTGTCGGCGCGAACGCCGGCCAGCGCCGGCTCGGTCGACACCACCGCCACGCCGTGTGCGGGGTCGGGTGTGAAGGTGAACGACACCGATTTGTAGTTCAGCAGCAGCGCGTCGGCGCGCACGTTGTAGGGACGCAGCGCCTCGCCATCGAAAGTGGCCGGATTCTGGTCTGCCGTGTCCGCATCGGCGAAGGCGCTGCGGTCGAGCACGATGTCGCCGCGAATCTCGCGCACGCCCAGTTGTTGCAGTCGGCGCAGCAGCAGCCAGGTGCGTTCAAGCACCAGCTTGGGGTCGCCGCTGCCCTTGATGAACACATCACCTTCAAATACGCCGCTGCTGCCCGTTGGCAGCGCACCTTGCAGCCACACCGGCGTCGTCCACTTCCAGGCCGGCCCCAGCATATCGAGTGCGGCGTAGGTGGTGAATAGCTTCATCAACGACGCCGGATTGACCGCCGCCTGCGCCTGCCAGGATAGCCGCAGAGCCCCGCTGCGGCCGAGGTCTTGAACCATCGCCGACAAGGCCTCGCGCGGTATGCGGGCCCGGTCCAGCGCGGCCGCGACGTCGGTTGGCAAGGTCCTGGCCGCAACCGGAGAGAGCGTTTGCGCTGACACGACCCCGCAATCCAGCACGAGGAAGAAGACGGTCACCGACGCGCGCAAGAGCATTCCGGAATGATCGCATGGGCCTTCGTGCGGATACGGCGAATCCTTGCTGTTGAAACGCCTCGCGGAGCGCAGCTAGACTCTTCCGGTGACTGCTCCCATGACCGCCTGCCTGGCCTTCGACACCGCCACCGAGCACTTGAGCATCGCGCTCCAGGTGCGAGGGCGGATCTGGTCGCACGACGGTCCGGGCGGTGCGCTGGCGTCGTCGACCTTGATCCCCGGCATCATGGACTTGCTGGCGCAGGCCGGCATCGACTTGCGCGACCTCGATGCCATCGCCTTCGGTCGGGGACCGGGCGCTTTCACCGGCTTGCGCACCGCCTGCTCGGTGGCTCAGGGGCTGGCATTCGGCGTTGACAAGCCGGTGCTGCCGATCGACACGTTGCTGACCGTCGCCGAAGACGCGCGCACCCGCTTCGCGACCGGGGTGGCAGACGACTCCGTCAATGACGTCTGGGTCACGATGGATGCGCGGATGGACGAGATCTACGCCGCGCACGGCGTGTTCGAGTCGGGCCGCTGGCGCTACGCCGCCGCGCCGTTCCTGTGCGGCCCGCAAGCGCTGAACGAACGTTGGCGCATCGAACCACCTCGTGCCATTGCCGGTTCGGCGCTGGCTGTCTTCGGCGAACGGCTCGACTCCGGAGACGCGCTGCGTCTGCCGAATGCGCTGCCGCGCGCCCGCTCGATGTTGCCGCTGGCCGATGCACTGTGGACGCAGGGCGGCGCGGTCGATGCGGCGCTTGCGCTGCCGCTGTACCTGCGCGACAAGGTCGCGCAAACCATGGCCGAGCGGGCTGCGGTGAAGGCGCTTGCTGCTGCAGGAGCTGCCACTCGCGAGGTGCCGACATGAACGCCGTGCTGTGCCGCTCGCACTCCCTGCAGCCGATGGGATTGCAGCATCTCGACGCGGTGATGGCCATCGAGGTCGAGGCCTACCCGTTTCCCTGGACGCGAGGCAACTTCATCGATTCGCTGGCATCGGGCTACCCGGCGCGTGTGCTCTTCGATGGCGCGCGTTGCGATCACCTCATCGGCTACTTCGTTGCCATGGAGGGGGTCGACGAAATGCACCTGCTGAACCTGGCGGTGGCTCCGGCCGAGCAGCGCTGTGGCCACGGCCGCGTGATGCTCGATGCACTGGTCTCGATGTGTCATGAACTGCGTGCACCGCAGCTCTGGCTCGAAGTTCGCGAAAGCAACACGCGGCCGCGCGCGATGTACCGCCGTTACGGCTTCCGCGAGGTCGGCGTGCGCCGCGGCTACTACCCGGCCGCCGAAGGTCAGCGCGAAGACGCCTGCGTGATGAGCCTCGACCTGTCCGGCGGCACCGCATGACCTGGAGCGATCGGCAGCGCGCGATGCTGGCGGAGATGGGCATCCGCGTTTGGGCTGCCCCCGCCGCTGAGCCTGCCGAGCCCGCCGTGGCCGGGCCGATCACGCCTGCGTCGACGCAGGCGGCTGCGGTGGCGGCGCGACCGAGCCGGGGCGCATTCGGCGAAGCTGTCGCAGCGCCGCCGCTGTCGCGCGCGACGTCACCCGCCAGCCTCGTCGAGTTCGTCCCGGCATCGGCGGACATCGCCACGCTGGACTGGCCGGCGCTGCGCGAGGCGGTCGCGTCGTGCACCGCCTGCGCCCTGTGCGAAAGCCGCACGCAGACGGTGTTCGGCGTCGGCCACCCGCAGGCGCACTGGATGATCGTCGGCGAAGCGCCGGGCGAGGAGGAAGACCGCCGCGGCGAGCCGTTCGTAGGCCGCTCCGGCCAGCTGCTCGACAACATGCTGCGCGCCATCGGGCTGAGCCGCCAACCCGGAGAGACACCCGATCCCGCGAAGCAGGTCTTCATCGCCAACACGCTGAAATGCCGCCCGCCGGGCAACCGCAATCCGTTGCCCGACGAGCTGGCGCGCTGCGAGGGTTTCCTGATCCGCCAGATCGAACTCGTGCAGCCGAAGATCATCCTCGCGATGGGGCGCTTTGCGGTGCAAAGCCTGCTGCGCAGCAACTCGCCGATCGGCCAGCTGCGTGGCCGCGTGCACCGCTACCAGGGCGTGCCGCTGGTCGTCACCTACCACCCGGCCTACCTGCTGCGCAACCTGCCCGAAAAGGCGCGCGCCTGGGACGACCTGTGCCTGGCGCTCGACACGGTCGAGGCGGCTGCCGGCGCCCACCCGCACGACCGCGCCGGTGACTGACGCGGCGGCGCAAGCGGCGCGCGAGTTGCGCTGGCTGCTGCTGTCCCCGCCGCTGCTCGACACCACGCTGGGTGCGCACTCGGCTGCCGTGCAGCAGTTCAGTTCGGTCGAACGGCAGGCCATTTCGGCGTGGCTGGACGGTGTCGACCGCGAACCCGCAGCGCTGTTCGACTTCGTCTACCCGCCGCGCGGTGCCGACGCCGACGGCACGACCTCGCGCGCGCCGTCGCTGCGCCTGGGCCGACGCGCGGAACGGTTGATGGCCTTCTTCCTGCACCACGGCCCGACGCACCATCTGGTCGCCGCCAACATCCCGCTGCGCCACGTGTTACCTCGTGGCAATCGAACCACCGTTGGCGAGATCGATTTCCTGCTGCACGACGCCGAAGGCCACGCCTGGCACTGGGAGCTGGCGGTGAAGTTCTTCCTGTGCACCGCGTCCGGGTCGCAAGCCGCAGCCAGCGACTTCATCGGCCCCGACCGCGCGGAAACCTTCGATACCAAGCTGGGCAAGATGTTCGACCGTCAACTGCGCCACCTTCCGCCGCCGCCGTGGGACACGGAGATCTGGACGCCGGCCGCCTGCACGCGCGGCCGACTGTTCTACCGACACGGCAGCGAGGTGCCACGAACACCCGGTGTGCACCCCGACCATCTGCAAGGCCGCTGGATCGAACGCGAACGACTCGGCGACCTGCCCGCGGCCACCCAGCCCGTCTGGCACCTCGTGCCACGCAACGACTGGATGTGTCCGCGGGTGCCCCGTGCCGCCGAAGGACTCGACCTCGGGGCCCTGGGACGGTTGATCGACGAAGGCGCGCAGGGGTTGGCGACGATGCTGCTGCGCGGCGACGCGGCCACCGACCTTCCGATCTTCGTGGTTAGCCCGGCTTGACCGGCCGCTTCCAGCCCGGCAAGGACACCTGCCGGCCGCGTACCACTGTGAGCTGGCCGGCCGGCGCCTGCTTGGTGATCGTCGAGCCGGCACCGATCGTTGCACCGGCGCCCAGCGTCACCGTCGCGACCAGCACGCAGTTGCTGCCGACCTGCACGTCGTCGCCGATCTCGGTGCGGTGCTTGCGGGCGCCGTCGTAGTTGGCGGTGATGCTGCCGGCGCCGAAATTGACGCGCGCGCCCACCGTCGTGTCGCCGAGATAGGCGAGGTGATTGGCCTTGGCGCCGTCGGCCAGCGTCGAGTTCTTCACCTCGACGAAGTTGCCGATGTGCACCGCAGCGCCCAGCACCGCACCGGGTCGCAGGCGGGCGTACGGTCCGACCAGCGAGCCCCGGCCGACCGTCACACCGAGCGTGTCGCCATCGATGTGCGTGAAGGGGTGGATCACCGCGTCGTCGCCGATCACCGCGTTGCGGATCACGCAGTTCGCGCTGATCTGCACCCGGTCTCCCAGGGTGACCGTCCCCTCGAACACGCAGTTGACGTCGATCGACACGTCGGTGCCGCATTGCAGGTGGCCACGCACGTCGAGCCGCGCCGGGTCGGCCAGCCGCACGCCGGCGCTCATCAGCGCATCGGCCTGGTCGCGCTGGCAGATGCGTTCCAGCTCGGCGAGTTGCTGCGGGCTGTTGACGCCCAGCACCTCGGACGCGCGGCGCGGCTGTGCGGCGACCACTGGCACGCGGTCGGCCACGGCAAAGGCGACCACGTCGGTCAGGTAGTACTCGCCTTGCGCGTTGCGGTTGTCGAGGCGCGCCAGCCAACGCTGGAGGGGTGCGGTCGGCACCGCCATCGCGCCGGTGTAGACCTCGGCAATCGCGCGCTGCTGCGGGCTGGCGTCCTTGTGCTCGACGATGGCCGCGACGGTCGAGGTGCCATTGGCGTCGGTGCGACGGACGATGCGGCCGTAGCCGGTGGGGTCGGCCAGGTCGACGGTCAGCAGCGCCAGCCGCTCACCTGCGCAGGCGTCGACCAAGGCACGCAGTGTCGCGGCTTCGATCAGCGGGGTGTCGCCGTTGAGGATCAGCGTCACGCCCTCGGCGTGCAGCAGCGGCGCGGCCTGCTGGACGGCGTGGCCGGTGCCGAGTTGCGGTGCCTGGCGAACGAATTGCAGTTGCGGCGCTCTCACAGCGGCTTCCACCTGTTCTGCCCCGTGCCCGGTGATCACGACGATGCGGTCCGCGGCCAACTCGACGGCGGTGTGAAGTACATGCTCCAGCAGGCTGCGACCCGCCAGGGTGTGCAGCACCTTGGGGCGGTCCGACTTCATTCGCGTGCCTTTGCCCGCCGCCATGATCACGATGTCCAACGCCATGTCCTGCTCCCCTGCTTCAAGTGCATCCTGCGTACCCGGCGCGATTATCGGCGGGGCTTCATGCGCCGCGCGATCCTGGCGGTGGGCCGCAGTTCGCCTGTTCGTCGTGCTGTGCGCGGTGGTCTGGCTCTCCGGGTGCAGCGCGGTGCGTCTGGTCTACAACCAGGCGCCCGACATCACGTACTGGTGGCTCGACGGCTACGTCGATTTCAACGATCAGCAGACGCTGCGGGCGCGCGAGGCGCTCGGCGACTGGTTTGCCTGGCATCGCCGATCCGAACTGCCGCAATATGCGGCGTTGCTGTCGCGTGCGCGCGCCGAGGTCGCCGGCCCGGCGACCGCCGATCAGGCTTGCCGCTGGTTCGACGAGGTCAATCTGCGTTTCGATGCCGCTTTCGAGCAAGCGCTGCCCGGGCTGGCCGAGGTACTGCGGCGCCTGTCGCCGGCGCAGATTGCGCACCTGGAACACCGGTACGCCGACAACAACGAGACGTTCGCCGAGGACTACCTGCAGGCCCGGCCCGAAGGGCGCGTCAAGTCGCAATACAACCGCACGCTCGACCGCGTCGAGATGATCTACGGACGCATGAGCGGCGCCCAGCGCGAGCGCATCGCGGCGCTGGTGCTGCAGCCGCCGCTCGACCAGCCAGCGCTCCGGGTCGAACGGCGTCTGCAGCAC
>JARXKP010000050.1 GCA_030271615.1 Pseudomonadota bacterium | reverse complement strand
CTCGCCGACCCGTGGGGCCAACGGCTCGCTGCTGACCATCAACCAGACCTCGCAGCGCGCGATCATCGACTGGAAGTCGTTCAACATTTCCGGCGACGGCGAGGTCAAATTCATCCAGCCCGGCACCACGGCATCGGTGCTGAACCGCATCTACAGCGCCGACCCGAGCATCATCCAGGGCAAGCTCAGCGGCAACGGTCAGGTGCTGCTGATCAACCAGAACGGCATCCTGTTCGACCGCGGCTCGCAGATCAACGTGCAGTCGCTGCTCGCGTCGACGTTGAACATGAGCAATGCCCAGTACAACACGGGCGCGCTGACCACCGGCGGCCTCGCGAAACCGGCCCTCGAAGGCGGCTACGACAGTGCGGGAAACACGCTGAAGGACAGCGACGGCAAGGTCGTGTCGTTGAAGCCCGACGGAACCGCGCTCGGATCCATCGGCATCGGCACGTCCGGCCTCGCCGCCGCCGCGGCGCCCACGCTCACGACCCCATCGGGGGGCTCGATCCTGATCTTTGCGCCGCGCATCGACAACAAGGCGGGCTTGATCACGTCGCCCGACGGGCAGGTCATCCTGGCGGCCGGCGCAAAGGCCTACCTCGCGCTGGCCGATGCCGCCGACCCGACGCTGCGCGGCTTCTCGGTCGAGATCGAGGCTTCCAATGGCAAGTCGGTGAACCTGACCGACATGGTCCGCAACGCGGGGGTCATCACCGCCGATCGCGGCAACGTCACGCTCGCGGGTCTCGCGATCAATCAGCAGGGCCGGATCTCGGCCAACACCGCGATCCAGGCCAACGGCTCGGTGTTCCTGCGTGCGCGCACCCTCGGTGGCACGCAGGCCGGCACCGTGACGTTCGTCGCTGGCAGCGTCACCCAGGTGCTGCCCGATGCCAACGACAAATCGACGCTGCCCGACAGCCAGAGCTTTGCCGATCGCCGCGGCGAGATCCGGGTCGACGCGCGCACCATCGCCAGCAGCGGAACGTTGCTGGCGCCCGGCGGCAAGATCGCATTGAGCGCGAGTGGCGCCATCCCGACGGTCGTCACCGACGACACCGGGGTCATCACCACCGTGACCGATCCGCTTGAAGCCCGCGTCTACCTCGACTCGGGCAGCGTCACCAGCGTGGCGGGCAACTGGGCCGACGTGCCGTTCGCCGACAACCTGTTGACGTTCAAGGTCACCTCCAACGAGTTGAAGGATTCGCCCGACCAGAAATCGGGGATCCTGAAAGGGGCCACCGTCACGGTCGATCTGCGCAAGGGCAGTCCGTTGCTGGACCTGAGCGGCTATGTGGCCGCGCGGGCGCGCACGGTCGCCCAGAAGACGACCACCGGGGGCGAACTCGACATCGTGTCCGCGGGCTCGCTGATCCAGCGCACCGGTGCCACGCTCGATGCCTCGGGCGGCGGGTACCGCTACGGCGCCGGAACGGCCACGACCAGCCTGCTGCTCGGCAACGACGGGCGCACCTACAACATCAGCACGGCCTCCAAGCAGCGCACGTACACGCAGCTGGTCGACACCTTCACCCGAACCGATTCCCGCTGGGGGCAAACCGAGCTGTTCACCGGGTTGACCTATGGCATCGGGCAGGCGGAAGCGGCGTACGTCGAGGGCAAGGCGGGCGGCACGATCCATCTGCAGTCGGCCTCGGGCCTGGTGCTCGATGGCACGCTCGCCGGGGGCGTCACCGTGGGGCCGAACCAGCTGACCAGTGCACCGCGTGGCGCGGCGCTGACGATCGGCGCCTTCAACGCCAACGAGAGCCAGTTCGACGAATCGCAGCGAATCGGCAACGTCAGCCTCGTGCAGCGCGCGACGCCAACCTTGCGCGCCGGCTTCGGCGTCAATTCGAACCTGAGCGCCGCGCAGACCGACAACGTCACGCTTGCCGCTGAACAGTTGTTCGGTGCTGCCGCGACCGGCGGCAGCCCTGTCTTCGTGCAGACGGGGTTCGACTCGGTCGAGATCAATTCCAACGGACGCATCGATGTTCCGGAGGGCGCACGCGTCGTCGGGACGCCCGGATCGACGTTGCTGCTGCGCGCGCCGCAGATCGATGTGGCGGGCTCGGTCACGATGCCTGCCGGCAACATCACCCTACAGCCGGTGGCGACGGTCAGTCCGATCAGCGAGGAGCTGAGCCTCGACAAGAACCGCGTCACGGTGCGTGGCACGGCGGTGCTGTCGACCGCAGGCGTGTGGATCAACAACGCCAGCCTCGACGGCTCGTTTGTCGGCGATCCGCTGCCCTCGGGCCGCTTGAACGTGGCACTGGACGGCACGCTCACCACGACCTCGATGCTCACCGGCGGACGCCTGACGATCGCGACCAACGCGGATCGAAAATCATCGACCCTGCTGGAGCGTGGCGCGGTCCTGGATGTCGGTGGCGGTGCCTCCTTGAGCAGCGGCAAGAAGATCACGGCCGGCGACGGTGGCACGCTGTCGATCGCCAACGGCTTGTCGACGTCGATGACCTCGGATTGGCTGCAGGCCGATCTGTGGGGCTTGTCGCCCGGCAACGGCGGTAAGTTGACGCTGACCATGCCGCGCGCGGTGCTCGCCGCCGCGGATGCCAACGGCACGCTGCCGTCGAACACGACGCGCCTGGGCAGCGACCTGTTCTCGGACCATGGATTCTCAAGCGTGACGGTGAACACCATCCAGGGCATCGCCATCGACGCCGACACGCAGATCACCCTGCGCCAGAGCAACCGGGTGATCGACTCCCTCCGGGCGACGTCGCTCGCCACCGGAGGCGACCTGCGCAACGTGTCGACCGTCGCGCTGCTGCCCGACGCCCAGCGCCAGGCCGTCAACCTGACGCTGTCGACCAGCGGCTTCCGCGAATTCCAGGGTCTGGCGACGCTGGCGATGGCCGAGGGTTCGTCGATCGTTGCCGACCCGAAGGCCTCGGTGTCGATGACGGCCGTCGACGGGCTGAGCGTCGGCGGGCGCATCACGGCGCCCGGCGGCAACGTGTCGCTGAGCCTGAAGGCGCCGGACACCGGCGCCCCCGACCTCGCGCTGGGTTCCAGCGCAGCCATCTCGGTGGCCGGCACCTTCGTTTCCAGGCCCAGCAACGACGGGCTCGTGCAAGGCACGGTGATCGGCGGCGGCACGGTCACCATCGCCGCGTCGCAGGCCGGCGTGAAGCTCGAAGCCGGCTCGTCGATCGATGTCTCCGGCATCACGCAGGTGGTGCAGTCGCTGGGCTCCGAGAGCGGCAGTCCCGTGGTGGCTCAAGCGGTGGACGGCAACGCCGGCAGCCTGGTGGTTCGCAGTCAGGGCGCCACCGAACTGAAATCCACGCTGCATGCAGCCAGCGGTTCGGCTCAGGGCGCGGGCGGGGCCTTCGCGCTCGAGCTGAATGCGCGGGACACGGAACTCACGGCGCCGGCCGAGCGGCGCATCGTCGTCACGCAAGAGACGGTCGCATCGTCGCCGGTTGCCGACCCTGCGTTCGTCGATGCGGCTCTGTCGATCGATGCGCTGCAGGCCGCCGGCTTCCAGAAGCTGCGGCTGCAATCCGAGAACCGCATCGAGCTGCGCGGTGACGTCGACATCGGCTTCGCGCGTGGCGTTCGCCTCGATGCGCCGCTGATCGATGTGACCGGCAATGGATACGCCAGCGTGCATGGGGCGTCGGTCGCCATCGGCCAGTCACGCGATCCGCGCAGCACCGATGCCAGCCCCTTCAATCTCGTGCCGCAGGGCGCAGCGCCTGCGTTGCCGACGCGTGCCGGCACGGGCCTGCTGTCGGTTCAGGCCGACACGATCGACCTGTTCGGTTCGTTCACTCTCAACGGCATCAGCGAGACCCGTTTCTTCAGCAATGGCGACATCCGCATGACGGGTCGCAACGTGACGGCTGCCAGTGCTGCCGGGGACCATGTCTTCGGCGCACAGGTCGGCTCGTTGACGACCTCCGGCGACATCACGTTCGATGCCGCGCAGGTCTACCCGAGCACCCGCACCGACTTCACGATCTCGGTGATCGATCAACCGGCGAACACGCCCGTGACTGGCGGCAGCATCCTGATCGCCAGCAATGGCAAGACGGCGGGCGACGTGTATTCCGCCGGCGGGCGCCTGGCGTTCGTCGCCGACACGATCGTGCAGGGCGGCACGGTCAAGGCCCCGCTCGGCGCCATTGAACTTCATGCCTTATCGAATCTGGAGCTGAGCCCTGGCAGCGTGACTTCCGTGTCCGCCGACGGCTTGACGGTGCCCTTCGGCAGCACCCTGGCCGGCATCTCCTGGCGCTACCAGGACAACCTGGCTTCCGGCACGCCGAACCTGCTGACCACCACCAGCGCCGACGGCAAGCGGATCGAATTGACCGGCAGGAAGATCGACGTGAGCGCAGGCGCCACTGTCGATCTGTCCGGTGGCGGTGAAGTGCAGGCCCGCGAGTTCGTGCCCGGCATCGGCGGTTCGAAGGACACGCTGGTGCAGCCGAACACCTACGCCATCATCCCGAAGTCGAAGCTCAGCAGCATGCCGGTCGACACCGATCTGGCCGCTGCGCAGGACATCGGTTTCGGCTTCCAGACCGCGCGCTACGACACCAGCGTCTACGACCAGCTTCACATCGGCAGCGGTGCCATCGTTCCCGAGGGCGACTACGTGCTGCTGCCGGCGCGCTATGCACTGTTGCCCGATGCCTATCTGATCCAGCTGCAGACCGGTAGTGTCTACACCAACCTGAAGGCGGGCCAGACCACGCAACTGAGCAACGGCCAGACGGTCGTCGCCGGCTACCGCACCGCCGGTGGCACGACGATCCGCGAGTCGAGCACGGTGGGTGTCCTGGTGCGTCCGGGCAGCGTGGCGACGCGTGAATCCGACTACACGCTGACCGCATCGAGCTACTTCACCGAGCTGGCCGCGAACGGCCGCACCGCAGCCCCGCGTGTTCCGCTGGATGCCGGACACCTCGCCATCGGGAACACGGCGATCGCCAGCACTGAAGCACTGACGCTGGCCGGCAGCTTCAACACCGCACCGGGTGTCAGCCTGACAGTGGCCGGGCTCACCGGCCGCGTGGCCGAGGTCGACGTCAGCGCCGAACGCATTGCCGTCGTCGACCACCTCGGCGCGTCGGGCATCGACGCCGGCTTCCTGCAGATCGAGGGCCGTGCGCTGTCGGCGCTCGGCGGCAGCCTGCTGCTGGGCGGGCAACGCAGCGTCGTGGGCGATGCGTCGCAGATCACCACCGGCGCGAGCCAGATCGTCGTGGCCAACAGCGCCGCCGGCGCCCTGAAGGCGCCCGAACTGCTGCTGGCGGCCACCGACAGCATCGAGGTTCGCAGTGGCAGCGTGCTGACCGGAAGCGGCAGCTTGTCGGGCGAACCGGCGACGTCGATCAAGACCGAGGCGGGTGGGGCGCTGATGCGTCTTTCCAGCGGTGCGCAGGCGAGCGTGGACCGGGGCACGGCGGTCGACAACACGCACGGCGAGATCCGCATTGCCGACGGCGCGACGCTGACCGCCGACCGATCATTGCTGCTCGACGCGACGCTCACTACGCAGTCGCAGGGCAAGCTGAGCGTCGGCAAGGGGGGCGATGTGTCCCTCGCGTCGTCGCAGGTGAGCCTGGGCGAGACCGCGGGTATCGCCGGCATCGCGAGTGGCCTGGTGCTGTCGAATGCCGATCTGGCGGGGCTGGCCGAACTCGATGCGCTGGTGATCAAGGGGTATCTGGGCATCGACCTGTACGGCAACGCGAAGGTCGGCAGCGCCACGCTCGGCACGCTGACGCTCGACAGCGCCGCGATTCGCGGCAACGCCGGAAGTGCCGCACCGGCTGCGGTCATCGCAGCGCGCGAGGTGCGGCTGACCCACACCGGGACCCAGGCGGTCGCGGAGGCCACCGCATCCGCCGGATCGCTGTCGGTCGAGGCGCAGCGCATCGTCGTCGGTGCCGGCGCGCAGAAGATCGGCGGCTACAGCAGCGTCGCGATGAACGCCAGCAGCGAAGTCGTCGCACAAGGAACAGGCAGCCTCGCGGTGGCCGGCGACTGGACGGTTCGCACGCCGAAGGTCGGCGTCGCGGCCGGTGCGTTGCAGACCTGGCGGGCTGCTGATATTCGCGACGGAGCCGAGCCGGTCTATTCGGCGTTGAAGCTCGACAGTTCGGCTGGCGCGGCCGGCACGTCGACCGACAGCGCGGCCGGCGGCCGACTGAGCGTCGAAGCGCGCAGCATCACGGTGGCCACCGCGGTTCAGGCTCACTCGGGTTCGATCGCGCTGGTCGCGAAGGGCACCGGCAGCGATGACGGTGTGGTGCTGGCCAGCGGTGCCTTGCTCGACGCCTCGGGCATTTCCAAGGACTTCCATGGCAAGGTCGTCACCGCGGATGCGGGCCGGGTGTCGCTGTCGGCGGCTGCCGGCAAGGTGTCTCTGGCAGCGGGGTCGCAGATCGATGTCGCGGCAAGCGCCCAGGGTGGCAATGCGGGATCGCTGCAGATCGCGGCGGCGGCGCTTGAACTCGGCGGCCAGCTCAACGCGGCGGCGGCCGCGGGTGCCGTCGGCGGACGTGCCACGCTGGACCTCGGCACGCTGGCCGATTTCTCGGCGCTCAACACCGCGTTGAGCACGGGCGGTTTCACCGAGGCGATCGACCTGAGATTGCGCAGCGGCGACCTCAGCGTTGCCGCCACCGATGTGGTGAAGACCCGCGAACTCCAGCTTGCGGCCGATGCCGGCCGGATCGATGTCAGCGGCACGCTGGACGCCAGCAGTGCGCGCGGCTCCGGCAGCGTTTCGCTGTGGGCCAACAGCGGGCTGGCGCTGGCCGCAGGCAGCAAGGTGATCGCCACCGGCACGTCGACTTCTGTCGCTGCCGATGCCGCGGCGTCGCACGGAGGCCGGGTGCGCCTGGCGACCGCCGGCGGCAGCCTCGACTTCGACGCAGCGTCGACGATCGACGTCAGCCCGGGTGCCAAGGGCAACACGGGCACGGTGACCTTCGAGGTGTCCCGCGATGACACCAACACCGCGGGAGCCACGCAACTGGCAGGCACGGTGCTGGGCCGCAGCGGCGGCCATGGAACTGCGGCCGAAGTGGTGCTCGAAGCGAAGCGGACCTACACCGTGACCGGCGAGGTGCTGGACACCGACATCGCAACCTACGCCGCCGATCACGTCGCCTTCATGACCGGCGCCGACGCCACCAGTCGGCTGGGCAGCCTGAAGGGTGATGCGGGTGCGGCGGCGACGGCCAGCCTGCATGGAGCGACCGAAGTGCGTTCCGTCGGCGACCTGAACCTGGCCCAGGCCTGGAACCTCGGCAGCGAGGCCTGGCTCACCGATGGCAAGGCCGGTACGCTGACCTTGCGGGCGGCGGGCAACCTGATCCTGAGCAGCGCGCTGGGGATGCACGACGACAACCTGATCGACGGCCAGACCTGGAACATCCGGCTGGTCGGCGGTGCCGACCTGGCCGCCGCGAACCCGATGGCCACGCTGGCGCCCGATGCCAGCGGTCTGGGCAGCGTGCTGCTGCAAGGCAACAACGCCAAGGTGCGCACCGGGACCGGAACGATCGAGGTCGCGGCGGCCACCGACTTCGTCATGGACTCGGTCAAGAGCGTGATCTACACCGCGGGTCGGGTGGGTGCTCCCGACGCGGCCAATGTGCCGGCGACGCCGGACACGGAGGACAGCCCGGGCACGCCAGGGATCAACTACGACCGGTGGGCTGCGGCTGGCGGCAGCATCTCGATCAAGGCAGGTCGCGATGCGATCGGCACGTCCGACGAGTGGATCACCGAATGGCTGCGTCGACCACGCACGACTACGTCCAGCACGGCAGCCGAGTGGTGGGCCTACCGCCCGAACTTCCAGCAAGGCATCGGCACGCTCGGTGGCGGAGACATCCGCATCGAAGCCGGCCATGACGTCAACCAGCTCTCGGCGATGCTGCCGACCACCGGCCGCAGTGTCGTCACTGGCACTGGAGACGCTGCGGTGCGTCAACTCGACGTGCAAGGTGGAGGCAATCTGCGAGTGCAGGCCGGCAACGACGTGATCGGAGGCAGTTACCTGGTGTCCCGCGGCGCCGGTCGGATCGACGCTGGCGGCAGCGTGGGCGGGACCACGCCAACGCAGCTGTATCTGATGGGGGTCTCGAGCGGCGACGTTCCGGCGCAGGCCGAGATCTCGGTGGCGTCCGGCAATGGGGTCGCGCTGCAGAGCGTCAACAACCCGACGGTGCTGGCCCAGGTCATTTCCAACGGGCGTGGTCCCAGTTTCGGCAGTGGACCGACGTCGGTCCTTTCGTATTTCACCTACTCGCCCGACAGCGCGGTCCAGTTGCTGGCCAAGTCGGGCGATGTGGTCGTCGGCAGCGAGATGGCGGGTGGTCGCAGCCTGGGCAAGGGCAGTCCGACCCTGATCGACACCACCACTGCGGGCGCTTATCCGTCGACATTGCTGGCGTCGGCACTCGATGGCGATGTCGCGCTGGGCAGCACCCGACCGATCGTGACCTACCCGTCGTTGACGGCCCAGGTGGCGTTGCTGGCCAGCGGATCGCTGGTCGATCCGAACCTCACCGTGTCCGACCTGTCGCCCGCAGCAGTCACCGATGTGGTCAGCCCGATCCTCGGGAACAGGACGCTTTCCGGCGAGAGCCTGGTGGCGGCTGGCTCGGCCAGCCGAATCGTCGAGCGTCCGGACTTCGCGGGCTACCGTTTCGATTTCCAGGCACTGACCGGTGATGTCGGTGGAACGGGAGCCAACGCCAGCAGCCTGTCGCTGCCGGCCGCGGGCCGCGTGCGCGCAGGTCGGGACATCGCGAACGTGGGGCTGACCCTGCAGAACCTGAATGCGACCGACGTGTCGGAGGTGCGTGCCGACAACGGCGACGTCGCCCCGGCGGGGTTGGAGATCCGGGGCCCCGGGACGCTGTTGATCCAGGCCGGGCGCAACGTCGATGCCGGCACGTCGGCGATCATTGCCGGCTCGTCGAACCTCGGCGGCATCATCGCCACGGGCAGCAACTCGAACCCCAACCTGCTCAACAGCGACGCGGCGCACCTGACCCTCATCGCGGGCGTGAAGGGCGACATCGACCTGACGCGCTTCAAGGCCACCTACGAAGACCTGATCGCGCTGAACGGGCAGTCCGACAGGATCCTCGCCTTCTACCGCGCGCTCAATGGAGACACGGACCGCAGCGGCGTGCTCGGCGCCACGGGCGTGCAGGATCTGGTGTCCCGGGACAAGACCTACGCACCCTATGTCGATCTGGTGACCCGCTATCCGGGTGTGCTCAAGGCCTATCAGGCGGCAGAGAAACTCGGAACGCTGCCGCTGGGCACGTCCGCGGAGGCCACTCAGGCGGCTGCGCTATACACCTTGCTCAACAGCGAAACCGATGCGTCGAAGATCGCCAACGCCAAGGGTGTGGCGGACTTGGTGCAAGGCACTCAGGGCGCAAGCGCGTATTCGGCGTATGTCGCGCTGGACAAGAAGTTTCCGCGCGTGTTTGCGGATTACCGCGCGCGGCGCGGCCGCGGGGCGCAGCCCGAGGGCTTGACGCCGATCATCCTGTCCGATGCGCTGGCCGAGGTGACCGCCAAGGCGGTGCCCGCCGATTCGATCGGTACCGGCAACATCTACACGTTCCAGAGTTCGATCCAGACCTACGGCAACGGCCGACAACCCGATGCCAGCTGCACCGGCCAGTGCACGGGGCAGGGCGACATCGACCTGTGGGCGCCGGGCGGCAGCATCATCGCCGGCCTGACGACCCCGACGGTCGGCACGACCATCGGCGTGGTGACGAACGGCGGCGGTGCGATCCGCAGCGTGGTCGGCAAGGACTTCACCATCAACCAGGGCAAGGTGCTGACCGCACAGGGTGGCGACATCCTGATCTACAGCAGCGCGGGCAGCGTCGATGCGGGCCGCGGCGCCAAGACCTCGATCAGCACGCCACCGCCGACCCGCACGCCGATCACGGTGGACGGCGTGGTCGTCGGCTACGTTTACACGATTCCGGCCAGTTCGTCGGGCAGCGGCATCCAGACCTTGAGCTCCGACCCGGACGGCATCGGCCCGCGTGTCGCATCAGCGGCCGGCAGCATCTACCTGTTCGCACCGGCCGGCGCGATCGATGCGGGCGAAGCCGGCATCCGCTCGGGCGGCAACATCGTCATCAACGCGCAGACGGTGCTGAACGCCAGCAACATCGCCTCGACCGGCACATCGGTCGGCGTGCCGGTGGCCACGTCTGGAAGTCTCGCCTCCTCGGTGGCCAGCAGCGGTGCCGCCAACACCTCGAAGGCCGGTGAAGACGCCGCCGCCGCTGCGGGCAATGCAGCACGTGCCGCTGCCGCCAGCGAAGGCCTGCAGAAGCCTTCGATCCTGACCGTCGAGGTGCTGGGCTTCGGCGACAAGAACTGCAAGGAGCAGCAGAAGGACTGTTTTGCGAAATGACACGTGGGCAAACGAAGGGCTACTCGACGAACCGGGGCGACCGATGCGCATCCTGCATGTGATCCGCTCGGTCAACCGGGTCAACGGCGGTCCGGCGGAGGGCGTGCGGCAACTGATGGCGGCCACGTTCGCGCTGGGTCAGTTTCCGGAGGTGCTGACGCTCGACGCCCCGGACGATGAGTGGGTGATGTCCTTTCCCGGGTCGATCCATGCGATCGGCCCGGTGATGTTCAACTACGGCTACACCGGTCGCCTGGACCGCTGGTTGCGGCGCAACGCGCGCGACTACGACGCGCTGGTGGTGCACGGGCTCTGGCAGTTCCACGGGCTGGCGGTGTGGCGCGCGCTGCGCGGCGGGCCGGTGCCGTACTTCCTGTACCCGCACGGCATGCTCGACCCGTGGTTCAAGCACGCCTACCCGACCAAGCACCTGAAGAAATCGCTCTACTGGCGACTGGTCGAGTCGCGTGTGGTCAATGACGCTGCGGCGGTGCTGTTCACCGCCACCGAAGAGGCCAGCCTGGCGGCGCAGACCTTCAAGAACTATCGCGCGAAGCCGGCCGTGATCGGCTACGGCATCGTGGTTGGTGACACGGCCCGTCTCGGTTCGGCCGAGGCGTTTGCGCAGGCGCGGCCCGAAACGCGCGGCAAGCGCAACGTGCTGTTTCTCGGCCGGCTGCACCCGAAGAAGGGCGGCGACCTGCTGATCGAGGCCTTCGCACAGGCGGCGGTCGGTGATGCCAGCCTGCACCTGGTGATGGCCGGCCCCGACGACGGGGCGGGCACGGGGGCGGCCTGGAAGAACCTGGCGGATCGATGGGGCGTGGCCGACCGCATCACCTGGACCGGCATGCTGGCCGGCGATGCCAAGTGGTCGGCCATCCAGGCGGCCGACGTGTTCGCGCTGCCTTCGCACCAGGAGAACTTCGGCATCGCGGTGGTCGAGGCGCTGGCGCTGGGTGTGCCGGTGCTGATCTCGGACAAGGTGAACATCTGGCGCGAGATCGTCAACGACGGTGCCGGCTTCGCCGAAAGCGACACGCTCGAGGGCACGGTGACGGCCCTGCGCCGATGGCTCGCGCTGGATGCCGAACAGCGCACCTTGATGAAGATGCACGCGGTGGCGTGCTACCAGCAGCACTTCCACATGGCGTCGGCGGCGCAGCGGCTGATCGATGTCGTCACACCGCGTACGCGTCACAGCCACGATGCCGTCACACGTCAGGGGCTCGATTCACAGCCCTGAAATAAAGCCCGAATAGGCTCCCGGGTTCTCCCCTAGATGACGGTTGACTCGGTGGTCATGAAAAAACTGGTGGTACTTGGCGTCGCGCTGTTAGGCCTGCTCACAGCGTCACTTTCACACGCGGCATGGAACGCCGACTGGAAGCAGCGCGTGAAGATCGGGCTGAACACCGCCGCCGAGGGCTTGCCTCTTGCGGCGGCCGTCGATTCGGTGCCGGTGCTGATCCGCCTGCACACCGGCAACTTTGCCTTCGCCGAGGCCAAGCCCGACGGCACCGACCTGCGCTTCGTGGCCGGCGACGACAAGACGCCGCTCAAGTTCCACATCGAGAAGTTCGACGGGCTCAATGAACTCGCGTTGATCTGGGTGCAGATGCCCAAGCTCACCCCAGGCACCAAGGCCGAGTTCATCTGGCTGTACTACGGCAACCCGGCCGCCGCCGCCGGCGACGATGCCAAGGGCACCTACGATGCCGCTCAGGGGCTGGTCTATCACTTCAGCGAGCGTGAGGTGGTGCCGCAGGATTCGACCGCCAATGCGAACCACGCCGTACGCTCGACCGCCAAGGTCAGCGGCACCGGCCTGATCGGCGGCGGCATCAGCTTCGATGGCAGCAGCGAGCTGGCACTGCCGTCGACGCCGTCGCTGAAGTCCGGTGCGAACGGCCTCACGCTGTCGTTCTGGATCAAGCCTTCCGATGCGGCCGATGCGGCGATATACACGCAGACCGAGGGCGCGGCTCCGCTGCGCGTGTCGGTGCGCGGCGGCAAGCTGGTGGCGCAATCGGGCGCGCTGACCGCCACCGCGTCGGCGCCGCTGAACGCCGGTGCCTGGCAGCACGTCGCGGTGGTCGCGAAGGACGGCCTGGCCATTTACCTGAGCGGTCAGGAATCGGCGCGCGCGGCCGGCACCGTGCCCGACCTGAACGGCGCGGCGGTGATCGGCAAGGGCTTCAAGGGCGACATCGACGAACTGCAGGTGTCGACCACGGCGCGTTCGGCCGACTGGATCAAGACGGCTGCGCAGTCGCAGGGCCCCGACCAGAAGCTGGTCGTCTACGGGCAGGCCGAAGGTGAGGCCGAGGGCGAAGCCGGTCCTTCGTACCTGAAGATCCTGCTGGGTGCGGTGACGCTCGACGGCTGGGTCGTGATCGGCATCCTGATGATCATGTTCGTGATCAGCGTGTGGGTGATGATCACCAAGACGATGTTCGTGCGGGCCGCTGCTCGCGACAACGACCGCTTCAAGCCGCTGTATGAGCAGATGCTCAGGCGCATCGCGACGGACGGTGCCGCCGACGATCCGTCAGCGAACGAGGAGAAGGAGGCTGCGAAGAAGTTCCGCAGTTCGCCCCTGTTCCGTCTGTATGCCTCGGGTGCCCAGGAAATGCGCGGGCGATTCGCGGCGTATGCGGTGTCGGGCCGTGCTCCCACGCTGAGCGACCCGTCGATCAACGCGATCCGGGCCACGGTCGATGCGCGCCTGGTGCGCGAGCTGCAGAAGCTCAACTCGCAGATGGTGCTGCTGACGATCTGCATCGCGGGCGGTCCGTTCCTCGGGCTGCTCGGCACGGTGGTCGGTGTGATGATCACGTTCGCGGCCATTGCCGCCGCCGGCGACGTCAACGTCAACGCCATCGCCCCGGGCATCGCCGCGGCGCTGGTGGCCACGGTGGCAGGTCTCGCGGTCGCGATCCCGGCGCTGTTTGGCTACAACTACCTGACCAGCAAGATCTCCGAGCTGACCTCGGACATGCAGGTCTTCATCGACGAGTTCGTGACCCGCATGGCCGAGAACTACTCGGCCGGATGAGCAGCATGACCACCGGGGCGACACCATGAAGGTCCAGGGCCAGAAGGCCTATGACGACATCAACGTCACGCCGATGCTCGACCTCGCGTACGTGCTGCTGGTGATCTTCATCATCATGACCACCGCGTCGGTGCAGGGCATCAAGGTCAACCTGCCGAAGGCCAGTGCGGCCCCCAGCCTGGCCAAGCCGCTGACCAAGGCGATCACGATCCGCGACGACGGGCAGGTGTTCCTCGACACCTACCCGGTCACGATGCAGGAACTCGAGGACCGCCTGCGCCAGTTGAAGGCGGTGAACCCGAGCTTCCCGGTGGTCATCAAGGGCGACGCCAAGGTGCACTACGAGAAGGTGGTCGATGTGCTCGACCTGATGGGTCGGCTCGACATCACGCAGCTGGGCCTGGTCACCCAGCGCCTGGTCAAGTAGCGGTCGCTGCGGCGTCGAACCGAGACATCCCATGAACGAGGACGACGAGCCGGCCCGCGGCCGCCCCTGGATCAAGAACCTCGCGCTCGGGATCGGCGGGGTGCTGGCGATGGTCGCGGTGGTGCTGCTGGTGATGAAGTTCCTGTCCGGCCCGTCGTCGAAGAAGGCGGGTGTTCAGCAGATCGCGCTGATCAAGCAGCCACCGCCACCGCCGCCGCCCAAGCCGCCCGAGAAGCCGCCCGAGCAGCCGAAGATCAAGGAAGAGGTCAAGATCGACCAGCCCAAGGACGAGCCCAAGCCGGCCGACCAGAAGGCGCCCGACGACAAGCCCTCGTCCGACAAGCCGCTGGGCGTCGATGCCGCAGGCGGTGCCGGCTCCGACGGTTTCGGGCTGGCCGGCAACAAGGGCGGCCGGGATTTCCTGACCACCGGCGGCGGTGGTGGCGGCGCGTACTACTCGGGACTGCTGCAACGCCAGTTCTTCGAGGCGCTGTCGCGCAACCGCAAGGTGCTGAAGGAAGAGTTCCGCGTGGTCGTGAAGATCTGGCTCGGCGACGACGGCCGCGTGCAGAAGGCCGACATCGTCACCGGATCGGGCAACGCGCAGGTCGACGACCTGATCCAGCTGACCCTGCTCGACATGAGCCCGCTGAAAGACGTCCCGCCCAGTTCGATGCGACCGATGCAATTGCGGCTGAGCAATCGCTCCTGATCCGCGTCCCTGTTCACCGAGTTCCCTGTCCCGAGTCCCCATGAAGTTCACTCCCGTTCACCTGGCTGCCCTGCTTTCACTGGCCGTGTGGTCCACCGCATCGGTGGGCGCGCCGGAGGTCGACATCGACCAGGTGCGCGCCGCCGCCGCCCGGCTGATCGGCCAGCTGGTGGATCAGGGGGTGATGGCGCGCGAGAAGGGCGACGCCCTGATCGACGACGTGACCCGTCCGACCAGCCCGCCGCCCGCAGCGAATGCGAGTACCGCAGCAGCTGGCGCTGGCGGCGCATCCGGCAAGTCGGCGGCCGCGCCCGCCACCGTGCGCGTGCCCTACATCCCCGAGTTCGTGCGCAAGGAGCTGAAGGAAGAGATTCGCACCGAGCTGGCGGCGCAGGCATTCCGTGAAGGCTGGGCCGGGCCGGGCGCGATTCCGTCGTGGGTGCGCAGTATCGAGTGGGAGGGCGACCTGCGGCTGCGTGCGCAGTTCGATCGGTTCGCCGACGGCAATGCGTCCGCGATCAGCGTCAACGACACCAACCGCACCCGATCGCTGTCGTTGCTCAACGTCGGCGAGGACCGCGATCGACTGCGCTTTCGCGGTCGCATCGGCCTGAACGTCAAGGTCGACGAACACTGGTCGGGCGGCGTGCGGTTGACCACCGGCAGCGCGACCGATCCGCTGTCGGCCAATCAGACGCTGGGCAACTTCAACAACCGCTACACCGTGCTGATCGACCGCGCCTATCTGCGCTATCGCTACGGCGAGCAGTTCAACGCGGTGGCCGGGCGTTTCGGCAACCCCTGGTTCGGCACCGACCTGCTGTGGGCCAACGACCTGAGCTTCGACGGCGTGGC
>JARXKP010000049.1:11542-15751 GCA_030271615.1 Pseudomonadota bacterium | reverse complement strand
TTCATGTACGGCCACCCCGGCAAGAAGCTGCTGTTCATGGGCGGCGAGTTCGCGCAGGAAAGCGAGTGGAACCACGACCGCAGCCTCGACTGGCACCTGCTCGGCGACCGCCATCACGAAGGGGTGCAGCGGCTGGTTCGCGACCTGAATCATTTCTACCGCGAGACGCCGGCGCTCCACCAGCGCGACTTCGATCGCGGCGGCTTCGAGTGGATCGAGCACGACGACGCCGAGCGTTCGCTGCTGGCCTTCATCCGACGCAGCCACGACGCCTCGACGCTGGTCGTCGTGGTCTGCAACTTCACGCCGACGGAGCATGCCGGCTACCGGCTCGGCGTGCCCCATGCGGGGGTCTACAGCGAGCGCCTGAACACCGACTCGGAGCACTACGGCGGCAGCAACACCGGCACGCCGCACGGCATGAGCCACTCGGAACCGGTGCCGTGGCAGGACCAGCCGCATTCGGTGCTGCTGACCGTGCCGCCGCTGGCCACCGTGATGCTGGAGTGGCGCGCATGAAGGCGCCGCACGACAGTCCGCCGGCACTGACCGTCGGCCGGCCGTGGCCTCTGGGCACCCACATCGACGCGACCGGCGTCAACCTCGCGGTGTACTCGGCGCACGCTCAGTCCATCGAGTGGTGCGTGTTCGATCCGAGCGGCACGCACGAGACCGCGCGCCACCCGCTGGTGCGCAGTGGCGACGTGTGGCACGCCCACGTGGCGGGTGCCGGCACCGGCCTCGTCTACGGACTGCGCGCGCACGGCCCGTGGCGGCCGGACGAAGGACAGCGCTTCAACCCGCACAAACCGCTGCTCGACCCCCGGGCGCGCGAGGTGGTCGGCCAGTTCGAATGGAGCGGCCTGCACTTCGCCTTCGACCGACTGCACCCGCAGCGCATGGACCACCGCGACAACGCCGCACTCGCGCTGAAGGCACGCGTCGTCGATGAGCACTTCGATTGGGGCGGCGACCGGTCCCCACGCATCGCGCCGGTCGACACCGTGATCTGCGAGGTGCACGTCAAGGGCTTCAGCCGCCGGAACCCGCAGGTGCCCGAACCACTGCGCGGCAGCTATGCCGGCTTGGCACATGCGTCGTCGATCGCTCATCTGCAAACCCTCGGCGTCACGTCGCTGTGCCTGCTGCCGGTGCACTTCCACCTCGACGAGGAGCGCCTGGTCGCGATGGGACTGTGCAACCACTGGGGCTACAACACGCTGGGCTTCTTCTGCGTCGAACCGCGCTACGCATCGGGTGTCGGCGGGCTCTCGCCGCGCGACGAGTTCAAGGCGATGGTGATGGCTCTGCACGCCGCGGGCTTCGAGGTGCTGCTCGATGTGGTGTTCAACCACACTGCCGAGTCCGACGAGACCGGACCGAACCTGAGTTTCCGCGGCCTCGACAACGCCAGCTACTACCGGCTGCCGCCCGAGTCCCGTGCGCACTACGAGAACCACGCAGGTTGCGGCAACACGCTGGACATCCGGCAACCCGCGGTGCTGCAGCTGGTGATGGACAGCCTGCGCCACTGGGTGGTCGACATGCATGTCGACGGATTCCGATTCGACCTGGCACCGGTGCTGGGCCGCGGCGATCACGGATTCGACCGCCAAGGCGCGTTCTTCGGCGCGGTGGCACAGGACCCGGTGCTGTCGCGCGTCAAGATGATCGCCGAGCCGTGGGACATCGGCCCGGGCGGCTACCAGGTGGGCAGCTTTCCGCGCGGATGGCACGAGTGGAACGACCATTTCCGCGACGCGATGCGCGCGTTCTGGCTGCGGCCCGACATCCCGTCGAACCACCGTGCCACCTTCGCCCGCCGGTTGTGCGCGTCGTCCGATCTGTTCCAGCAGCGGCGGCGCTCGCCGCTGGAATCGATCAACTACGTGGTGTCGCACGACGGCTTCACGCTGCGTGATCTGGTCAGCTACGCCGAACGGCACAACCTCGCCAACGGCGAAGGCAACCGCGACGGGCACGGGCACAACCTCAGCATCAACGGCGGCATCGAAGGGCCGACCGTCGACGCGGCGGTCAACGCGCTGCGCGGCCGACTGCAACGCGCGCTGCTGGCCACGACGCTGCTCGCGCAGGGCACGCCGATGCTGGCCGCGGGTGACGAACTCGGCCACAGCCAGCGCGGCAACAACAACCCGTATTGCCAGGACAACGAGATCACGTGGATCGATTGGGAACGGGCCGATGCGGACCTGTTCGCCTTCACCGCCCGGCTGCTCGAACTGCGGCGCACCGCCCTGCCCTTCGGCGGAGACTGGTACAGCGGGCTGAGCGATCCGCACGGCCTGCACGACCTGACGTGGCTGCGCGAAAGCGGCGAGGTGATGGACAGTGCCGCCTGGCACGACGACGCGAGTCGCGTGCTCGGCTGCCTGATCGGTCAGCCCGGGCGCGCCCGGGCTCCGCTGCTGCTGCTGGTCAACGGCAACGCGATACCCTGCGACTTCATGCTGCCGGCCGGCGTATGGCGGGGCCTGCTCGACACCGCCCACCCGCGTGGCTCATCCCGTTGGCACGGCCAGGGAGAAGCACCCATCACCGTCGGTGCCCACAGCCTGATGCTGCTGGCGGCTGCGGGCGCAGGCATCGTCTGACGCATCAACAAACGTGAAAAAGGCGCCTCACGGCGCCTTGTTATTGACGATGCGCGTCGGTCAGCGCACGACGGCGATCTGCTCGCGAACACCACCCTTGTACGTGTACAAGGTCAGCGCGCCGTTCTTGATGTCACCCTTGCTGTCGAACGAGATCGTGCCCGTCACGCCCTTGTAGCCTTCGGTCTTGGCCAGCACCGGCAGGTACTTGGCCGGGTCGGCCGAGCCTGCCTTGACCATCGCAGCGGCCATCAGGTTGACCGAGTCGAAGACATACGGCGCGTACAGCTTGACCTCGACACCGAACTTCTTGTTGAAGGCGGCCCTGAAGTCCTCCATGCCCTTCTTCTGCTCGCCTTCGACACCACCGGCCTCGGCACAGACCACCTGGCCATCGCCCATCGCGCCCGCCGACAGCTTCGGCAACTCGCTGGTGCACAGGCCATCACCGCCCATGAACTTGGCTTCGATGCCGAGCTGTTTCATCTGACGAATCATCGGGCCGGCGACCGCATCCATGCCGCCGTAGAACACGATGTCGGGCTTGTTGGCCTTGATGGAGGTCAGGATGGCCGTGAAGTCCGTGGCCTTGTCGGTGGTGAACTGGCGCGCGACGACCTTGCCGCCGGAGCCGTCGACGCCCTTGACGAATTCCTCGGCCACACCCTGCCCATAGGCGGTTCGGTCATCGATGACGGCGATCGATTTGCCCTTCAGCGTGGACGCCGCGTACCTGCCCAGGGTGCCGCCCAGATGCACATCGTCAGCGACCACGCGGAAGGTGGTCTTGTAGCCTTGACGCGTGTATTTCGGGTTGGTGGCGGACGGCGAAATCTGCGGAATGCCGGCGTCGCTGTAGATCCTGGACGCCGGGATCGTGGTGCCGGAATTCAGGTGGCCCACGACGCCGTTGACCTTGGCGTCGACCAACTTCTGAGCGACCGCGGTGGCCTGCTTCGGATCGGCAGCATCGTCTTCGGCCAGCAGTTCGAACTTGGCCTTCTTGCCACCGATCATCAGACCCTTGGCGTTGAGCTCGTCGATGGCCATGCGCGCACCCATCTCGTTGTCCTTGCCCAGATGGGCGATGCCTCCGCTGGTGGGTGCGACGTGACCGATCTTGACGATCAGTTCCTGAGCGGACACCGATCCGGCAAACGCTGCAATGGCTGCGACCATGACCACGTTCAGTTTGATTTGCATATCAAGACTCCAGGTGACAAACAGAAATGGGGGGGTGTTCGTAGCGAAGCGCAAGGGAACACGAGGAATCCTTGCAGTTCAATGGGGTTCGAGCCGATCCAGCTCGCTGCGGTGGCGCATCAATTCTTGCGACACCGCTTCGGCGACCACATCTCGCAAGGTCAGTGCCAGTTCATCGCGCGCTTCTTGCAGCAGTGCCTGTGTCAGCCTCGCCAGCATCGGTGCGACCGCCGCCTGAAGACGATCTTCAAGCGCCAGATCGACCTGCCGCTGAAGATCGGTGAGGATGCGCTGGGTGAGTTCCGCCTCGTTGATCGGCGAGGGGGGTGCTTCGGTTTCGGTTTCGGTTTCGGTTTCGGTTTCGGTTTCGGTTTCGGTTTCGGTTTCGGTT
>JARXKP010000049.1:0-11442 GCA_030271615.1 Pseudomonadota bacterium | reverse complement strand
TTCGGTTTCGGTTTCGGTTTCGGTTTCGGTTTCGGTTTCGGTTTCGGTTTCGGTTTCGGCGTCAGGCCAGTCTGCTTGCAGCACGGCCTCCGACAACACGGGCAGCTCTGATGCATCGGGCGCCGACGGGGGCGGCGAGTCGGCCAGCACCAAAGGGGGCCACTCGACGACCTCGGTGAGCGTGGGAACGCGCATCGGCGGCAAGGCGGACAGACTCATGGCTGCGCTCCCGGCCAGGCGGACCATCTCGCCGCCAAGCAGGAACTTTCGCGTCCGGAGCCACAGGGCGCCCTTCTCGGCCCGCAGCGGCCCTGCGAGGTCACGCCGTGGTCTCGTGCTTGGATGGCGTGTAGCCGCAGGCCTGGTACTGCCGCCAGCGGTTGCGACCGGCCTCGCGGTCTTCGTCGTCGGTGGACACGACCTCGATGACCCGTTGGTAGGCCTCGAATCCCGATGCCACGTCCGCACCGAGATTGACGAGCACGGGCCGGGGCGTGCCGCGATCAGGCTGTGCCACCAGCCACACCGGCGCACGAGCCTGAGCCGAGCTGAGCAGGGCAGAAACACCGACCGTCGCATGTGGCAGGAATTCATCGGCCTCGAAGACCCACAGCGCTCGGTCCAGTTCGGCCAGCGTGGCCGGCGATCCGGTCACGGCGACACGCACTCCCAGGCGCGACGCCTTGCGCAGCAACCGGCAGGTGTACTGCAAGCGGTCACGCACATTGACGTGGAACTGCACCTCGGTCATCAGGTCGCGATCACTGAATCTGCGCTTGCTTGACCGGAGCTCACTTGATCTGAGACAGCACGAAGTGCGTCAGCAGCCCGACGGGTCGCCCGGTACCGCCCTTCGCAGCACCCGACTTCCAGGCGGTGCCGGCGATGTCGAGGTGCGCCCAGCGGTACTTGGCCGTGAAACGCTTCAGGAACATCGCGGCCGTGATGGCACCGCCAGCGCGCGGACCGACGTTGCCCATGTCGGCAAAGTTGCTCTTCAGCCCTTCGTCGTATTCCTCGTCGAGCGGCATGCGCCAGCAAGGGTCGAGTGCAGCGTCGCCGGCGTTGAGCAGTTCGGTGGCCAACGCATCGTCCGAGGTGAACAGACCCGACCGATGGTGCCCAAGCGCCACGACGCAGGCGCCGGTCAAGGTTGCGATGTCGATGACCACCGCCGGCTTGAAGCGCTCGGCATAGGTCAGCGCGTCGCACAGGATCAAGCGGCCTTCGGCATCGGTGTTGAGGATCTCGATGGTCTGGCCCGACAGGCTGGTGACCACATCACCGGGCTTGATCGCGTTGCCGCTGGGCATGTTGTCGCACGCCGGGATGATGCCGATGACATTGAGTTTCGGCTTGATCTCGGCCACCGCCCGCAGCGTGCCCAGCACGCTGGCCGCACCACCCATGTCGTACTTCATCTCGTCCATCTCGGCCGACGGCTTGATGGAAATGCCACCGGTGTCGAAGGTCACGCCCTTGCCCACCAGCACCACAGGCGGCTGCGATTTCGGCGCGCCCTCGTAGCGCGCCACGATGAAGCGCAGCGGTTCGCTGGATCCCTGTGCCACGGCCAGGAACGAACCCATGCCGAGCTTCTCGACCGCCTTGCGGTCCAGCACTTCGACCTTCAGCCCGTGCTCCTTGCCGAGGCGTCGGGCCTGCTCGCCGAGAAACGTCGGGGTGCAAAAATTGGCCGGACGATTCGCGAATTCACGCGCCAGGGCAACACCGGCTGCGATCGCGGCACCGCGCTGCAGACCGGCGGCGACATCGCGAGCCTGCGACTTGCCACAGATCAGCGTCCAGCGCGACATCGCCGAAGCGGTTGCCGCACTCGGCTTGGTGTGCCGATAGAGATAGGTCGCATCGCCAGCCGCCGTGGCCAAAGCCTCGCCATGCAGCGCGGTGAGGGCGGCGCCATCGGCCACCGCCACTGCGATGTGCTTGGCACCCGACCCCTTCAACTGCCCCAACCCGATGGCGACCGCAGCCTTGAACGACTTGACGCTGGCCGCCGCAGCGCCGACCACCAGCAAGCGGCTGACTTTCATGCCGGCAGGCCGATGCACATAGAGCGTGCGACCGGCCTTCAACTGAAAGTCACCGGCCTTGATGGCGTCGTCGATCAACGCCGCCAGAGCGGGTTCGAGCGAGGCATCCAGAGCGACGCCGTGAACGATGAGCAGCAGCGCATCGGCGGCAATCGGAGACAGTGACGCAGGCGCAGCAACGAGGTGTCTGAAGTCCATAATGCCGGCTGATGAATTGGGCTTCAGATGTTATTCGATTCGACCTTGCGTCGTGACTTGGCGCGAAGCTTTGGCGCCACCCTGGTGGTGATTCTCACCATCGTCCTGACGATGATGTTGATCCGAACGCTGGGGATGGCTGCGGGTGGCAAGGTGTCGCCTCAGGACGTGGTTCTGCTGCTCGGCTACACCGCCCTCGGTCACCTGCCGACGATGCTGGCGCTGTCCATGTTCGTTGCGGTGGTGGGCACGCTCGGGCGCATGTACCGCGACAGCGAGATGACGATCTGGTTCGCCAGTGGCGTGAGCCTGTCGCGCTTCGTTCGACCGGTGTTGCGAACCACGTGGCCGGTGCTTCTGGTCGTGATGCTGCTGGCCTTGTTCGTGTGGCCCTGGGTCAACGAACGCAGCGCCGAATTGAAAGAGCAGTTCGAGCGCCGTTCCGACCTTTCACGGGTCACACCGGGCCAGTTCCAGTCGTCCAGCGACGGAAGCCGGGTATTTTTCATCGAGCGCGATTCGCAGGACAGCGCGAACGGACACAACGTCTTCATCTACGGTCGCCTCAAGGGGTCCGAATCCGTCACCACCGCGCGCACCGGCCGAGTCGAGGTCGAGGACAAGAGCCGCTATCTGCGCCTCGGCAACGGCCAGCGCAACGAGGTGGACCTGAAAAGCTCCGAGAAGACGCTCGCACGCTTTCAAAACTACGACGTGATCGTGGGAGACCGGCTGGTGACCAGCGGGGACAACCCACCGCCGAAGGCGCGCCCCACGATGGAGCTGTTGCGCCACCCCAGCGCGGAGTACCAGGGGGAACTCACCTGGCGCATCGGTCTGACCCTGGCGGCAGCCAACATGGTGTTGCTGGCGATCGGGCTGGCGGCCATCAACCCGCGTCGCGCCAGCAACTGGAACCTCTTGTTCGCGTTGCTGACGTTCGTCGTCTACTACAACGTGATCACGCTCTCGCAGGCCTGGGTGGCCAACAGCAAGATGAGCATGGGCACGGCCCTGATCGCGGCGCACGGCAGCGCTTTGTTGCTGGCGTTGTTCCTGATGTGGTGGCGAGACACGTCAACCAGCCGGCCGGGCTGGTTCAGGGCAGCCAGAGGCCAGGGTCTGGCAACGACATGAAGACCGTGAGACGCCTCTTCTATGCCGACATCCTGTCATCGGTGGCTTTCGTTTCCCTGGCATTTCTGTCGCTGTTCTTCTTCATTGATTTCGTCGATGCGATTTCCGATTCGGCGCGACGCGGCAACTCGGCTCTGGTTGCGGCCGCCACCAGCCTGCTCGAGGTACCAAGCCACTTCTATGAGCTCGCACCGATCTCGGTGTTGATCGGCACGATTTACGCACTCTCCCGGCTGGCTCAGTCGTCGGAGTTCACGATCCTGCGCACCGGTGGATTGGGCCCGGGTCGCGCCTTGCGCCTGCTCGCCACCCTGGGGCTCGCGTTCGGTCTCCTGACATTCTTCGTCGGCGACTACCTGGCCCCGTTTTCTGAAAACCGGGCCGTCCAGTTGAAGGCGCTGACCCGAGGCGGTCTCGGCCTCGGACGAACCGGCACCTGGTTGAAAGACCGGCAGACCACCCCCGAGGGAGAGCGCTCCTATTCGGTCAATGTGGCCCGCACCGGAACGCACGGGGAAATGCTGGGCATCAAGATTTTCGAGTTCGACAGCGACGATCGCCTGATTCAACAGATCTCTGCCGATTCGGGGATCGTCGAAGGGCAAACCACCTGGACACTGTCGAACGTCACGCTCACGCACTGGATCGCCGGCGTGGAAACGCGTCCGCCGCAGGTAACCTCCGAGACACTGCCGCGCTGGCAATGGAACGGAGGGCTGTCGGCCGACGTCGTCGCCTCGGCGCTGCTGCCGCTGGCCACGATGTCGACGCTCGAGTTGTGGCGCTACATCGGTCACCTCGACAGCAACGAACAGGCGGCGCAAGCCTACGAGATCCAGTTCTGGAAGCGCGCGCTGTACCCGTTCGCGTGCCTGGTGATGGTCGGCCTGGCACTGCCATTTGCCTACCTGCACGCGCGGGCCGGCGGCATCAGCCTGAAGGTGTTCGGCGGCATCATGCTGGGCATCACCTTCATGCTGCTCAACAACCTGGCCGGGCATCTGGGCCTGCTGCGCAACTGGACGCCGTGGATCGTCGCGGCCGCTCCGAGCGCGCTGTTCCTGCTGATGTCGATGGCAGCGTTCGCCTGGCTGGTTCGCTACCGATGAAAGTGGGCCTGATCTTGTTCGCCCACGGCGCCCGCGATCCCAACTGGTCGCTTCCGTTCAAGGCCGTGCGTGACACGGTGCGCGATAGAGCACCCGACATTGCGGTCGTGCTCGGCTATCTCGAGTTCATGAGTCCGAACCTGGTGGACGCCGGGCATGAGCTGGCCGCAGCGGGCTGCCTGCGTATCGATATCGTGCCGCTGTTCCTGGGCACGGGTGGCCACGTCCGCAAGGACCTTCCCGTGCTGATCGAGACGTTGCGGGCAGCCCATCCGCAGGTGACCTGGACCGTGCGCTCGTCGATCGGCGAAGCTCCCGATGTCATCGACGCCATGGCCCGGGCTTCGCTGGCGGGCCTGACCACCGGCACGAACATCTCGGACGTCCCATGAACCTGCACCAGTTCCGTTTCGTCCAGGAGGCGGTTCGGCAGAACCTGAACCTGACCGACACCGCCAAAGCGCTGTTCACGTCGCAACCTGGCGTGTCCAAGGCCATCCTCGAGCTCGAAGGCGAACTCGGTGTCGACATCTTCGCGCGCCATGGCAAGCGCCTGCGTCGCGTCACCGAGCCCGGCCAGGAAGTGCTGAAGGCGATCGAGATCATCATGCGCGAGGTCAACAACCTGAAGCGCATCGGTGACGAGTTCTCGAACCAGGACGCCGGAACGCTGTCGATTGCCACCACGCACACGCAGGCCCGCTACGTGCTGCCCGAGCCGGTGGCCCGGCTGCGCAAGCGCTTCCCGAAGGTCAACGTGAGCCTGCACCAGGGCAACCCGGAACAGGTGGCGCGCATGGTGATCGAGGAGGTCGCCGAGGTCGGTCTGGCCACCGAATCACTGGACCGTTTCGACGAACTGGTCACCCTGCCCTGCTACGAATGGCAGCATGTCGTCGTGATGCCGGCAGGGCATCCCCTGGCGCAATGCGAACGCCTGACGCTGGAGCAGCTCGCGCTCGAGCCCTTGATTTCGTACCACCCGACATTCACCGGGCGCACGCGCATCGATCAGGCCTTCGAGTCGCGCCGCCTGCGACCGAACGTCGTGCTCGAAGCGATCGATTCCGACGTGATCAAGACCTACGTCAGGCTCGGCCTCGGCATCGGTATCGTGGCCGAGATGGCCGTACGCGATGACCCGCCGGGCGGGGATCTCGTGTGGCGGCCGGCCGGCCAGTTGTTCGGGCAGAACGTCGCGCGCATCGCCTTCAAGCGCGGTGCATACCTGCGCAACTTCGTCTATGTCTTCGCGGAGATGATCTCCGAACGGCTGAGCCGGGCATTGATCACGCGCAGCATCAACGGCCTGCCGTCCACCGAATGAACGGGGCGGCTGCCAGCGCGGACGCGGCATACCGCACGCCGGCGCTGTGCAGCCGGCTGCCCAAAGTCGGCACGACGATCTTCAGCGTGATGTCGGCGCTGGCGCAACAGCACGATGCGGTGAACCTGGGCCAGGGGTTTCCGGACTTCGATTGCGACCCGCGACTGCTCGATGCGGTGAACCACGCAATGCGCAGCGGCCACAACCAGTATCCACCGATGCCCGGCGTGCCCGCACTGAGGGAAGCCATCGCCGACAAGATGGCATCGCTGTATGGCCACCGGTACGACCCCGGCAGCGAGATCACCGTCACCGCCGGCGCCACGCAGGCGATCCTGACCATCATGCTGGCCGTGGTGCAGCCCGGCGACGAAGTGATCCTGCTTGATCCGTGCTTCGACAGCTACGCACCGAACATCGCGCTGGCGGGTGGTATGGCAGTGCATGTGCCGCTCACGCCGGGCAGCTTCCGACCCGACTTCGATCTCATCGCGCAGGCGCTATCACCGCGCACGCGACTCATCGTCGTCAACACGCCGCACAACCCGAGCGCCACCGTGTGGACTGGCGCCGAGATGCAGCGTCTGGCCGAACTGCTGCGACCGACCGACGCGCTCGTCGTCGGCGACGAGGTCTACGAGCACATGGTCTACGACGGCGTCCGCCACGAGAGCGTCGCGCGATGGCCTGAACTGGCGGCGCGCAGCTTCGTGGTGTCGAGCTTCGGCAAGACCTATCACGTGACCGGCTGGAAAGTTGGCTACGTGGCGGCGCCGGCGGCGTTGACAGCCGAGTTCCGCAAGGTGCACCAGTTCAATGTGTTCACCGTCAACACACCCGTGCAGCACGGGTTGGCCATCTACATGCGCGACCCGCAGCCGCACCTGGAGCTGGCGGCGTTCTATCAACGCAAGCGTGATCTCTTCGCTGACGGTCTGCGCGCGACCCGACTGCTGCCGCTGCCGAGCGCCGGCACCTATTTCCAGTGCGCCGACTACTCAGGCATCAGCGATGAAACCGAAGCCGATTTCTGCGTACGCATGACGCGCGAGATCGGCGTGGCTGCCATTCCGATGTCGGCTTTCTACGCGGGTGACGTTCAACAGCGATTGATCCGTTTCTGCTTTGCCAAGCAGAACTCGACGCTGGAACGGGCACTGGAACGACTGCACAAACTCTGACCGACATCGCGGCAGTCGAACACCGCACGATGCAGCCCTCGTCTCACTCGTCCGGTTTCGGGTCTGCGCGGGGCGGCAGGAAATCCAGTTCGAGGTCGACGTTCGACGCGGTCGAACAAATCGAGTCGGCCGGACTCTCGACAGCGTTCGATCGCGAGCTCGTCGAATCGACCACGGCGAGCGACTCACCGGTGAGCGACAGCGGCAGGAGAAGATCCACGGTGGCCCCCGCCGGAACGTCGAGTTCCCGCAAGGACCGGGCAAGCAGGTAGAGAAACTGCAGGTCGCCAAAGCTCGACAGATCGAACGATGCCGCTGGTCGATCGCCATCGACCAGCATCGACTCGATCAGCCGCATCGCGTTGGCTGGATCGGCCCACGCCGACTCGATCTGTTCGATCACCTCAGCATGATCTTCTATGGATGTCGCGGGAACGAGCTCGTCGGCCCAACCGGGAAGAGAGTTGCCAAAGCGCCGCTCGTAACGCTCGCGGATTCGCTCATGGGCCTCACGCTCGCCACGACGGCGATGGATTTCCAGCAGCTGCAGGTAGGGCAGAGGACTGGCACCACCGTTGCCACGCAGGAAGGCGTTGAGCAAATCGACGGCCGAGTCGTCCTGGCCGAGCGCGACGAAAAACGCTGCCTGCTGTTCAAGATCGATCAGCTCGTCTGCCGTCAAACGCGAAGCCGGCACCGGTTCGACCGTCAGCGCGGTGCCAACGGAGGCAACCGTGTCGCCGAAAACTTGCGACGCGCGCGGCGCGTCGGAGGGCAGAGGCCGTTCCGTGATCACAAGTGGAACGGAATCCGTCGGCGGCATGTCATCGGGACGCTCGACCACTTCGGGCAATCCAGCCGTCGCGCCGACGACCAGACCCGGGTTCGAAGGCACGTCAACGCCGATCGAGGTGTTCGAGGCGGGTCCTGCGTCCGCGTTCCACCAGGGGGCACCATGGCGCGATACAGAGGCGTGTCGTCTCGTCTGCAGACCGATCCACAGCAGCAGGCCGGCCACGACCGCCATCAACCCATACACCTGCCAGCCGGCCGAGCGCGCTGCTTCCGCATCCCGCAAACGGGCTTGCAGCTGCGCGATGCTCTTGGTAGAGACGTCGGATTCGGCTTGCAATTTCTCGAGCCGTTGCTGCAACAACAGGATCGCTTCACGTTGCGCCTCGGGCGCATGCTCGGAGTCAGCTGCTGCGGCAGCACCGGCCGCCGCAGCAGATGGCACCGAAGGCTCCATGGCAGCAGATGCAGCCGCAGCGATGGGCGCCGCCAGCGCCACACCGACGCCACGTTCCAGTTCGAGACGGGGCGTCTTCGCACGCGCCTCGATCGAAGACCCGCGGTGTGACTTGCGTGCAGAAGCCGATGATGGGCGGGTGACCGCCGCCTTCGTGGATGCGACTTTCGCTCCAGTTGATCTCGCCCGTTGGCGCACCGGTCTCGTCGCCACGGACTCGCGCGATGCCGCAACCGGAACGGATCGTGCCGGAGCGTCTTCGCTGCGCGTGGGCACAGGATCGGACACCGCATTGGCCAACGCCGCGCTCGTCGGTGCATTCGTCATCGCGGACGGTTCGACCGCGACGGGAACGGCAGGCTCGAAAGCCGTCAGCGGCGGGTCGACAAACACCACGAACTGGCGGCTCAAGCGAGAGGGGCACGCCGCGGACACTGTCACGTTGACGATCGGCTCGTGAATGCGCACCGTGGTCGTGACCCGCAACAAGCGCGTTCCGTTGCTGGCGATCGGTTCAAGGCGGACCCGCACCGCGGGCGGCGGCAGAAGGCTATCGCCGACCACGACCTCGGCACCGACGCAATCAGGGGTGACTTGTTCCGCGATGTCGGCACTGAGCGCCACGGTGACATCGAGCGACTGTCCGAGCGTCGTGGCGTTGACCAAGCGGCCGAAGCCCACCGCCATCAGCGGCTGGGAGGACAAGGCCAAAAACACACCCGCGAAGACAGTCGTTATTGCTTTCAGCATGCTCGCGGTAAATAAACGTAACAAAAAATGACTCTAGCACGCAGCTCCAGTCGTCAAGTCACGAGATGAGCGTCAGAACCGTGTCGAATCCGGCGGTTCGTCGTCGATGGGTATCTGTGTTTGCCAGGAGGTGCTGGCCGTCGACGCCCATTCGGCATCGTTGGGCGGGATCTGCCCGGTGATCTGCTGGACCGATTGCGCTGCCGCATCGAACACCTCAAGGCACTGCGACAGCACTTCGGGTCGCGGCTCGGCGACCTGCATCCGCAAATAGATCTTGCCGCGCATCGTCATCAAGACGAACGGGGCCTCCGAGGCAAGAAGATCCTGCGTTGCACGCACAAGTTGTGCGCCCAGCGGACCGTTGATCCAGGCCAGCGCCGACTCCGGATGGACGCCGAGAACGCAAAACCGCGATCGCAGCACCGTGTCGAACGACAGATCGACTTTCTGGAACATCGCCAACCAGCGCATCTCTTCCGGAGTCGACATGTCGATGACGGTCTGGGCGTCCTGCGTGTAGCGCTCGAACGTTTCGCTTTCCAGTTGCTCCGTCAGCGGCTGTGTGAGAACCAGCATTTGCAGTGAGTCCGGCAGGCTCAGGTCCATCCGCAGGCGCAATTCGCTCTGCTTGATATAGCTGCGTTGCGAGGGTCCCCACTCCATGCGCAAGAGCTGGCCGCCAGACGCAGCCTCGACCACGAACCGCGTACCGTCCTTGGCCTTGCGAAAGCGAAACCCCGCCCGTTCCGCCCAGGTTTCGATGGCGTCGAAGGGCCTCTTTTCAGAGCGACCTGTCCCCCGATCCCACCAGTACTTCAGCGCCGCGAACATGCAGGCAACGCATCCGCTGAGAGCGGGCGGGAAGTTGAATCGGCGAGGAAAAAAAGAGCGGCCATGTCGCTCTGAGTGTATTCGCGGGTTCGAGCGTGAGGCCTTGCAAACAGCGACTCAGCGGAGGGCGCGGCGGACAGGAATCGAACCTGTAACCCCCAGCTTAGAAGGCTGGTGCTCTATCCGGTTGAGCTACCGCCACCGTTGACACCGTTCTGTGCGTCTTGTCGGTCAAGTCGACCAAGGAGAACCAGCAACGTGACACCGGAAAACCTCAGCGAGGGTCGCTGAGGTTGGATCTAAAAATGGTCGGGGCGGTGGGATTCGAACTCACGACCACCTGGTCCCAAACCAGGTGCGCTACCAGGCTGCGCTACGCCCCGAGCCTCGCATTGTATGTCGGCAAATGGCCTCTTGGACACGAAGCGTCAATTTTCGAAAACAAATCCACGCGCAGTGCCGGCACTCGACGTCGGAATCACGAGTTCAGTTTGCCCACGATGAAGAGCAGCAGCATCGCTGCGCTCAATCAACCCGACGATGAATCCAATCACAGGCATGTCGATGGAGCTCGTGCCCTGTGGGTTGTTGAAACCACGGTGCGAACTGTGCAGATGCCGCCCCTCGCATCGGCTCTTGCCACGCTGCGATTCGGCCACCCCCGAATCGGGTCAGTGCGTCATCTGCGTCCAGGCCTTCTCCAGTCGCTTGACGCTGACCGGCTGCGGCGTGCGCAACTCTTGGGCGAACAGGCTGATGCGCAGTTCTTCGAGCAGCCAGCGGAACTCGTCGAGGCGCGCGTCACGCACGCCCTTGCGCTCGACCACGGTACGCAGGTAGCGCTGCTCGATGGGGCGCATTTCAGCCAGCCGGGACGCATCGCGCGCTGGGTCGGCACGCCACTTGTCGAGCCGCATCACGACGCCCTTCAGGTAACGTGGCAGATGGGCCAACTGCGGCCACGGCGTCGTATGCAGAAAGCGCTTGGACACCAGTCGCGCGAGCTGCGCCTCGATGTCGTCAGACACCTCTTTCGGCGCGCGCGAGTCCTTGAGTTTTCGAACCGCCGCCGCGTGATCGAGCAGCACCGCCAACGCACTGCGCGCGATCTCGTTGGTGATCAGCGTCAGGCGCCCTCGCCCTTCGTCGACACGACGCCGAAACGCAGCTGCATCGGTGGGCAGCGGATCGACGAGAAACGCCCGGTCGATGGCCAGTCCGATGACCTGTTCGCGTAACTCATCGACCGACCCGAGAGACAGGTAAAGGACGGACATCTTCTGCAGATCCGGGATGTTCTTTTCCAGGTACTTCAGTGCCTCGCGGATCTGCAGCGAAACCAGCCGCCGCAGACCCTCGCGATGGCGCGAGCCGGCGGCCGCCGGCTCGTCGAACACCTCGATCGCGACGGCAGTGCCACGATCGATCAACGCGGGGAATCCGACCATCGTCTGGTCGCCGCGGCGCACTTCCAGCAGTTCGGGCAACTCGCCGAAAGTCCAGTCGGTGTAGAGCTCCGCCGCGACGGCGGGCGATGCGGATTTCATGGCTTTGGGCGCCGCCTCATCGCGCCCCGCGCGCTGAGGCGGCGCAGCTCCATGCT
>JARXKP010000361.1 GCA_030271615.1 Pseudomonadota bacterium | reverse complement strand
AGGTCGACAACGGCGGCTTGGCCCAGAACGGCACGCCGTAGTCGTACCACGGGGTAATCCAGTCGCCGAGTTCGACCATCTTTCGAGCGATCTCGGCGTAGCGTGCCTCGGTGGTGTCCGTCAACGGATAGAGGCCCAAGGTCATAAGCCGCATCAGGGCTGTGAGACCCAGCGCCCACACCAGCGCGGGGATGCCGGTGCGCAGGCGCGCAGTTGCCGCAAGCGTTGTCATGCAAGCCCTTCGTCGGACAACTGAAGCATCGACAGGCTGGCCGGCCGGTAGTCGTCAAGCAGATAGAGCGGGCGGCGTTTCGTTTCTATGAAGAGCCGCCCGAGGTATTCGCCGAGGATGCCGGTGGCCATCAACTGCAGGCCGCCCAGCAGCAGGATGGTGACGATCAGCGTCGGAAAGCCGCGCACCGCTTCGCCCACCAGCAGGGTCTGGATCAGAAAACTCAAGGCGTAGAGAAACGCACCCAGGGCGCACGTGAAGCCGGCATAGCTGGCGAGCTTCAACGGTGCGACGGAAAAGCTCGTGATGCCTTCCAGTGCGAAGGTCCACAGCTTGCCGTAGCGCCACTTGGTCGTGCCTGCGACCCGCTCTTGCACGTCGTAGTCCAGCGTCACCTCGTGGTAGCCGATCCACGCGAACAAACCTTTCATGAAGCGGGTTCGCTCGTCGAGACGGTTCAGCGCGTCGACGGCACGGCGGCTGAGCAAGCGGAAGTCGCCCACGTCGGCGGGGATGGGCACCTCGCTGACGCGGTTGATCATTCGATAGAAAAGGCCGGCGCTGACGCGCTTGAACCAGGTTTCGTCACGGCGGCTTCTGCGGCGCATGTTCACGACATCGGCGCCCTGACGCCACGCCTGCAGCATCGACTCAATGGCCTCGGGAGGGTGCTGCAGGTCGGCGTCGATCAGCACCACGGCAGCGCCCCGTGCGAGGCGCAGTCCGGCCGTCATGGCCGCTTCCTTGCCGAAGTTGCGGCTGAAACGCGCCACGCCCACCGCCGGATCACCTGCCTGCAATGTACGCAGTACGCGCTGCGTCGCGTCCGTGCTGCCGTCGTCCACATAGACGACTTCCCACTCGCCTTGGACTGCGGCCAGCGCAGCGGCAAGGCGCCGATGGAACGCCGGCAGCGCCTCTTGTTCGTTGAACACGGGCACGACGACGCTGAGCGTGCGGCTGGCTTCGTGCCGGGCGACCGGCGCGACTTCGATCAGATGATTCATTGGGTGTCGATTCGACGTGCGGTGCGACAGCGGGTGGACGAAGCGCGAGCCGTCCTTGACGGCTGAGCAGCGCTCGATCCGTGACGTGCTTTCGGTGCAGCGTAGAGATACGCGCGTTAAGAGCGCGTCAAGATGGCGCAGGCACCGATTCGGTTCGTCGACTCCGTGGTCAACAGCGACTCAGAACGTTTTCGCCAGCGCGAAACCCGCTCCCTTGTAGACCGCGAGGGGCATCAGCGAAACGTGCGAGCCGCGCAGCTTTTCGTTGAAGGCAACCAGCGATGTTCCCACAAGCGAACCGATGGCAGCTCCGGCCAACACGTCGGAGGCAAAGTGAGCGTTGTGATAGATCCGCGAGTAGCCCACCAAACTGGCCACTCCATACGCGGTCGTTTTGATCCACAACGGCTCGTAGTGAGCGGCGATCACCGAAGCCACCGCGAACGCCTGGGTCACATGACCGGACGGAAACGAGCCGTTGCCTCCGAACGGTCGAAAACGATGTGTACCTTCATCCTGCGCCGGCCGACTGCGGCCGACGGCCAGTTTCAGGACGGGCGCGATGAGTCCGGATGCGACAAGGCTGGCGGCAAGACCATCTTGCGCGACCGCGGTGGCCTTGGGGTCGTCGTTGATGGCGCCCGCAAGGTAGAAGCCACCGAGAACCGCCAGCGAATACTCCGCGCCGAAAGGTTCGAAGACTCGGGCGACCGTGTCGGACGTTCGGTTGCGATTTCTCTGCACGGCATTCTGAAGCGGTCTGTCCAACACGGCCGCGGTGCCCACCACGGCCAAGCCAATCAGCCCAATGTCCTGCCAGGTGCCCTGCTCCCAGCGAGCGGGCGAACGCAGCACGTAGCGGGCATCCTGCATGAGCAGTTGGCCAAGGCCCGTCGCAGGGCCGGTTGCCGCAGGAGCCGGGTCGGCGGCGAGCGCGGGTTCGGACGCTGCCAGCTCTGTGCTCGAGGCAGGTTCGATCGGGTGGAGTTGGTGTTGCGCGCTGTCGGAACGATCGGCATCCAGGGCAAAGGCCAGTGCGCAACCGAAGATCAGCGGCCCAGACGCAACGAGCTTGGCAATCGGCGAGCGAATCATGCAGTCTCCCTGTGTTCGGGTGTGCAGACAGCTTCGAGCGATCGACCCGACGTACGACTTCTTCGGGCTATAGCAAAAGAGCTGCGCGCTCTGCTGGTCCCCCGACCTGCAATTCCGCCATCGTCTCGCCGCTGGCGTTAAGAGCATGTGAAGACGAGACAGATCAAATCGCCGCAGCATGAGGCGTCACGGGGCGGAATCGATTTGCGTCGTAACGCGACCTTAACGCCATCCCCGCCAAACTCAGATGAATGAACGACGACATTGCGCCGCATGCCTGTTGAACGGCGCTCAAGCACGCTGAATTTCCAGCGCGCTGGTTTCTATGCCGACTTTCTGCTCTGTCCTCTGAGCATTGCGGCGCTGGTGATCTACGCCCAACTTCTCGGCCCCGCCTCCGAGTGGCGCGAATTCGGGACCGCATTCATCGTCGGTTCCGTCTCGTGGACGTTGGCGGAGTACCTGCTTCATCGCTTCTTCCTGCACGGCGTTCCGCCGCTGCGGCGCTCTCACTTGCGCCACCATGCCGCGCCGCGGGCGTTGATCGGCGCGCCCGCATGGCTCAGCCCTTTGCTCGCGATCATCCTGTTTGAGATCG
>JARXKP010000360.1 GCA_030271615.1 Pseudomonadota bacterium | reverse complement strand
GCCGAAGCCCTGCTTCAGCAACACCGGCAGCACCGCGTCGAGCAGGTGCAGCGCGCCGACGTAGTTGATGCGGTCGTGCTGCAGCGCCACGTCGAGATCGAAGGCGGTGGCGCGCATCGGCTGGTGGTAGCCAGCGCAGTACACCGCCATGTCGAGCCGGCCGAACTTCGCGACGATCTGCTGCGTGCCGCTTGCGAGAGCCGCGCGGTCGGTCACGTCGAGCACCAGGCCGAGGCTGCCGGTATGGGCCTTCGCAAAACTGTCGATCAAGGCCGCGTTGCGTGCAGACACGACGACCTTCGCGCCTTGTTTGTGCAGCAGTTCGGCGGTGGCCCGGCCGATGCCGGTCGACGCACCGACGAGCCAGACCACACGGCCGGCCCAGTCGGTGATGCGCGGGTTCAAGGGCATGTCGGCGCCTTCACTTCTTGTAGAAAGACAGTGTCACTTCGCCGAGCCGCACGCCGAACTTGCTCATCACCGCCTTGTTGATCATCACGCGCTCGTCCATCAGGTACATCCAGTCGTCGAACTGCACTTCGTAGGCCTTGCCGTCGACTGGCAGGCGCAGCGTGTAGCTCCACTGAAACGCGTTGCCGGCGCTTTGCCCCTGTGCCGTGCCAACCACGTCGCCAGCGGTGCCGGTGTACCGGCCGCCAGGCAGCTTCTTCAGGTGCCACACGCGCTGCTGCTTTTCGCCGTCGTTGTAGACGAAGCGTTCGTCGAGCACGCCGTCGTCGCCCTGCCAGACGCATTTCATCGCGACGGTGAAGCGGCGCACGACCTTGCCCGCGCGGTCGGTGAAAAGTCCGTGCGCGGTGATGTCGCCATCGAAGTAGGTCTTCAGGTCCAGCAGCGGTTTCTCGTCCGCGTAGTCGGAGGGGATCGGCGCGGCGCAGGCGGCCAGCAAGACCGCCGCGGCCACCGCCGCTGCCAGGATCGAACGTCGTTTCATCGCGGGTCCCGGAGGTTGCGGATCAAGAGGGTGTGCAGCAGAGTCGCGGCGCCCAGCTTCAACAGGCAGGGCAGCAGGCAATAGGCGGCGGTCAATGCGGTCAGTGCCTGCGGGTTGCGACTGCCGGGTGCATAGCCGAACCATGCGAGCGTTGGCAGGGCAACGCCAGCGGCCACCGCGAGGTTGAGCTTGGTCGCGAAATTCCACCAGCCGAAGTAGGCCCCTTCGGCCTGTTCGCCATGACCTGCCCGCTGGATCATGCCGGCCAGGATGGCGCTCGGCAGCGTCAGGTCGGCGCCCAGCGCGATGCCGCTGAGCGTGCACACGGCTGTGAACGCCATCACGTCCCCGGTGCCCAGCAGCGCAGCCCAGCCGAACACCGCGATCGCGAGCCCCATGCTGACGAGCCAGGCGCGTTCCAGGCCGACCCGGCGGACCGCGCGCACCCACAGCGGGATCGAGAGCCCACCGGCCGCGAAGTAGCTGGCGAGAAACAGCGGTTCGTACGAAGGCGCCTGCAGTCGATCGCGGATGAAGAACAGCACCAGCGTTGCCGGCACCGCGCTGGCGATGCCGTTGACCAGATAGACCACCAGCAGTCGGCGGAACGTCGGCGTCGTGAAGGGCAGCAGCATCGACACCGGGTTCGCCCTGTCGCCCGACGCGGCGGGTTGCGGTGCGGCGCGCAGGCACAGCACCCCGGCAAGCAGCGTCACCGCGAACACGGCCGTGGTCGCCGTCAATCCAGCGAGTGATGGCAAGACGCTCGCCACCAGCACTCCGGCCAGCGCCAGTCCCTCACGCCAGGCCACGATGCGGGCCCTTTGCGGCGCATCACCCCCGAGGCGGGCACCCCACGACTGGTGAATGACGGTCACCACGCTGTAGCCAAGGTAGGTCACGACGAGCGTGGCGGCACACCAGATCAGCAGCGCCGACTCACCCTCGACCGGCGGGAAAAACAGCGCGGTGAAGCCGACGACCAGCACCGCGGCCGCCGCCGCAATGGCCCACCAGGCCCTGGGTGCGCCGCGTGCCAGCAAGCGGTCGGCGGCACGGCCGATCAGCGGGTCGGCCACCGCATCGAGGGCGCGTGCGCCCAGCAGTACCGCTCCCAGCGTGGCCAGCGGGATGCCGAACTCGCTGGCGTAGTGGTTCGGCAGCACCACATAGAGCGGCAATGCGACGAAAGCCAGTGGCAGGCCCAGCGCGCCGTAACGAACACCCGGGCGCCAGCCCACTGCATGGTCGCCCGCAGCCTGCGTGGGGCGCGGTGTGGGCGCAATCGAGGGCATCGTGCTCGCGGGCTGAGTAACGGACGAACCCGCGGGCGGTGTGTGCATCGATGGCGGATCGATCACGAGCCGCTGCGGGCCAGCAGCGCGTCGCGCAGCTTCGGCTCGGAGGTATGCGGCGACAGCCAGATGCCGAAGAACCGGCGGGTGAACTCGGCGTCGCGGATTTCGCCGGTCAGCCGGCCGTTGGCAAAGACGCGCGTGGCGACGCCGGGTACCTGCACACCGGTCAAACGGTCGCCCTCGTTGACATCCGGGAAGGCACGCTTCATCGCTGCCAGCCAGCGATCTGCCTGCTCAGGTGCGATATCAGCGCTGCGCTTCATTTCCTCGATCGAGCGTTCGGCGATCAGTTCACCATACAAGGTGCGCGCGTACACCAATTCAAGCGCCAGCGATGCTTGGTCGAAGGTCGCCGCGTTGAAGGCGTTGCCTGACCAGAGATGCGCGTCATAAACATGAAAAAGGAAAAAGGTCAGTCGGCCACTGCCCACGAGCCGCGCGGCAGGCAGCTCGTTGCGTACCTCCGGGGGCGGTTGCGCGGCGAGCCGTGCGACGGGGCGGGCCTCGGCGATCACCCGACCCGGCACGGTTCCCCCTGCCAGCGGCAGGGCCAGCAGTGATCGGCGCGAGCGGTCGACGGGGTCCGGCGGTCTCATGTCAATCACGCTGCAGCGTGAACTGCA
>JARXKP010000359.1 GCA_030271615.1 Pseudomonadota bacterium | reverse complement strand
GTTGCTGCGCCTGGGACTCGAAGTCGCATTCTTCAGCCTGCAAGGCACGGACGCCCACATCTTCGCGGGGCGGTCGACGATCTCAGCGCGGCGGCAACTGGAACCACGCTGGCGCCACGCCACCTTCATCGCCGGCCTGTGCTGCGAGTTGCACCACGTGCTCAGCCACGTCATCGTGGCGGACGCTGCTGGCGACGAGTGGCCAGCTTATCTGCAGCCGCTCGCCGGCTGGCTGGAGTCCCGCGGCGCGCAGCGCTACTTCGTGCGCTGGCGGCCGAACGCCGTCGAGACGCGCAGCCTGGGCGTCTTCGCCCTGCCCCATGTCGTGCCGCTGAGTGTCCTGCAGTATCTGAACGCGGACAACGCGGTCATCGTGCCGCACCTGCTGGCCAGCATCGGCGGCATGCCCATGTACCGCGACCACAACGTGCTCGACGGCTTGGTGCGGCGCTCGCTCGCGTTGGTGATCGACCGCAACCTCCAAGCAAATGCCGACCGCTACGGCGCACCTCAGTTTGGCTCGCACCTGGAACGGTATCTGGTCGATGCGCTGCGGCGGTTGGCCGCCAGCAACTCGGCCTGGGTGCCGAACCGCGAGAAGACCCGCGTGTGGTTCGGCCGCGAGGGCCTGTTTCTGGTCTGGCCTCAGTCAGCCGGTGATGTGCAGGCGCTGCTGGAGGCCGACCAGTTGCCTGGCATTCCCAAGGCGCCCGAGACCATGCTCGAAGTCCTTCTGGCTGCCGGCGTTTTCGAGGCGCAAGAGACCGGAAACGCTACCTGGACCATCCAGCCGCCGGACACGAAGACCCTGCTGGAAGCCGTCAAGCTGTCGTCGCCGGCCATCCTGTTCGCAGGTGTCGATCCCACACCGTTGCCGCTCGATGCCAGGCTGGTTCGTAGACCGGGTGAACCGCCACCACCGGCGCCTAAAGTGCCGCCCCCTCCCACCGTGTCCTCGAATGCGCAGCTCTCGCTGATCGAGCCGCCGCCTCCGGCCGACGAAGTGACGCGAGCACCCGCGCACGATCCATCGACGACGCTAGCACCTGCAGCGCCGCCAAAGGCTCTAGAGCCGCCACCACTTCCGGCCCTCGCCCTGAAAGCGCCCTTGCGACTCAACCCTGCGGTCCGGGATGCAGTGGCTGCAGTGGTCGAGACGCTCAACGTGGGCGCTTCGCCCGTTGCGGCCTGCACCGTGGCGAACGGCCTGTTCATCCCGCTTCACGAACTGGAGCGCCGTGGCATTCAGCCCGCTTTGGCCCTGCGCGCCCTCGCCGACGTGCGCATGCTGGTACACGCCGACCGAACACGGCCACCCACCATCTCCCGAGACTTCGGCGGCGACATGACGGTCGGCCTCGTTATCGATCCGCGCTTCATCGAAGGATTCGATCTGGCGGGCTTTGTTCTCACCGAGCCCGTGAAGGATTGACGTGCTGGCGCGTCGCTACGAGATGCCCTGGCGGCGCGCCTATGAAAGCTACGCCGCAGCCGCATGGTTCGCCGCGATGGCCTACTTCGCATTCGTCGGTGCGACCACCCAACTTCCACGCTCGCTGGCCCTGCCGCTGGCGCTCCTGTGCTTTGCCGTCGGCGTTCTGCGACTCACCCAGGCGTTGCGAACGCTGGTGCTGCGCGCGTCGCTGTCCGGTCGCGGTATCCAGGTCATCACCACCGGACAACTCGCACGCTGGTGTCGCAAGCCCGACGATGTGTTCCTGGGTTTCGGCTTCGAGTGGCGCCCTGTTCACTCGCAGCGCCTGTACGAGCTGGCCAAGATCGACTACCGCGACTTCACCATCTCCCCTCGCCTGCTGACACTGCTGGGCTATGACTCGAAGCCGCAGCCCGACGCCGAAATCGGTCTGCCCTATATCCACGGCGTCGAGCCCAAAGAAGTTGCGCTGCACCGGCCGCTGCAGAACTTCGAGGGCGGCACGCTGCTGGTCGGCACTACCCAGTCGGGCAAGGGCGTCGCGCTGGCCAACCTGATCACCCAGGCCGTCCGGCGCGGCGACGTGGTGATCGTCATCGACCCCAAGAACAGCCGCCGCCTCAAGCGCGTGACGCAGCGCGCCTGCGAGGACTGGCGCGAGCCCGACACCTTCCTCGACTTCCACCCCGCCTTTCCCGAAACTGGCGTGCGCCTGGACTTCACCTTCAACTGGCAGAAGCCCACCGAGATCGCCTCGCGCATCCAGTCCATCATGCCGCCGGACACGGCCGGCGCCTTCTCCGCATTCGGCTGGGACGCCGTCAACGTGGTCGTGCAGGGCCTCGTCGAGCTGGAGGAGCGGCCGAACCTGGTCAAGCTCACCAAGTACATCGAAGGCGGCATCGAGCCGGTGCTGGAAGGTACGCTGCGCCGCTACTACGAGCGCGCGCTCGGAGCGGGCTGGCGCGAGCTGCCGGAGATGAAGAAGCTGCTGCACGACGCGCACCGCGGCAACATGAAACGCCCATCGGAAGCAGCCAGCGCCGACCTGATGGCCTTCGTCGCGTACTACGAGCACCACGTCGCCCAATCCCAGCGCAACAAGGTGATCGACGCGCAGGTACGCACCTTCCGCCACAACCGCGAGCACTACCAGAAGATCACCGCCAACCTGCTGCCCGTGCTGTCGATGCTGACTTCGGGCGATCTGGGGCGCAGCTTGTCGCCCGAACCCTTCGATGCCGACGATCGGCGGCCGATCATGAACTTCGAGAAGATCGAGCGCGCCGGCCACGTGCTCTACATGTGCCTGGATTCGCTGCCCGATCCGTCCGTGGCCACCGCCATCGGCGCGCTGGCGCTGGCCGACCTGGCCGCGCGCGCCGGCATGCGCTACAACCTCGGCGGCTACCGTCGCATCTCGCTGTTCGTCGACGAGGTCTCGAACGTCATCAACCAGCCGTTGATCGAGATCCTAAACAAGGGCGCCGAAGGCGGCATCTTCACCACC
>JARXKP010000358.1 GCA_030271615.1 Pseudomonadota bacterium | reverse complement strand
TCAAGCTGCGGATTGTCGTGCAGATTCTTGGGGAGCCGGTCAGGCAGTGCTTGCGCTGAACTTCTGCTTCGTCGCCTGTGATCAGCACGAGTCGAATTCAATGTCCTGCCAGGTCCGTACAGAAGGACCTGTGTGCCTCGCGAGGCTTCTTAAGAGTCCGCCACGCACTTCCTCGCTTCGGGCAGGCTGACAATATCAGTCAGTGGTTGGCGCTTCGCGCCGCCGTGCTGCGCCGGGCAATCAGTCAGTGAAATCTGAAGCATCGTCGTGGTTCGCACGGCAGCACGTCTCTCCACGGAATTGGGGGGCGTTGTGCTCGTCATCAGTACGGAAAAACCAAGGCAAGCACATGGGTACCAACGAGCATCGCCCTAACCCTTTACAGGGACCTTCCGAAGTAGTCAACGGTTGTTTCTTCATTGCCGAGCCGAATTGGATTTCTGTTCGATGCGTGACGTGTGATCGAAGGTGATGCCCAGACAGAGAACAGACTGCCACTCTACAGACGGCCTTGTTGCACCGACGCGTGATGCGCTGAGCGGTGCGGACCCAGATGCGAACCGCTCAGCGGGGCTCCATTCCTATCGCGTGGTCGTTGCCGATTGAACGCCACCCAGGGTTAGTCGAGCTTGCCCGCCGCCGGTCTGACCTGTTCAGAACATCTTCGTTTTCACGTCTTGCAAGGAAGTTGGTTGTCGGATCTCTCAGTGATGGGGGGCGTGCTCACGCGCCCGCAGGCTTGACGCTCAGATGGTTGGCGTCGAACGCCTCGCCGCGCGTCATCACCGCCCACAGGATGCGTGCATTCTTGTTGGCCAAAGCCACCGCCGCCTTTTGCCAGCCCGAGCGCTCTCGAAGCGCCACCGCCCACTGGGAGATCTTGTCCTGTCGTCGGTGCGCCGTCATCACCGCCGACTTCGCACCCTGGATCAGTAGCGTGCGCAGGTAGGTGTCGCCTCGTTTGGTGATGCCGCCCAGGTGGCTCTTGCCCCCGCTCGAGTGCTGCCGGGGCGTCAAGCCGACCCAGGCACCGAACTGGGCGCCGTTCTTGAACTGCTTGAAGTCCCCCACGGTGGCCACCGCGGCCGAGGCGGTCACGGGACCGACACCCAGCAAGGTGGCCGCAGCCTTCACCGCATCATTGCCCTTGGCGTGCGCGGCGATGCGCTCGTCGCACCAGGCCAGGTGCTCGTCGAGTTCACGCCACTGGGACTGCGCTCGCTGCAGCGTCAGCCGCGCCAGCGTGCCAAGTTCGTTGGTCGCGTCCTCGAGGACGTCGCTGAGCACGCCTTGCAGCTCACGGGCACCCTTGGCGAACACCAGGCCGAACTCGGCCAGCAGGCCGCGAATGCGGTTGATGCAGGCCGTGCGGTCTTCCTTGATGCCTTCGCGCAGCCGGTGCACGCACAGCATGCTTTGCTGCTCGATCGACTTGACCGGGATGAAGCGCATCGTCGGCCTGGACGCAGCCTCGCAAATCGCCGCCGCGTCGTTGGCGTCGTTCTTGCCGGTGGCGCCTTCGCTGCGGTACGGGCTCACCAGCTGCGCCGAGATGATCCGCGCGTCCAACCCGAGCCCGATCAGCTTGCGCGCCCAGTGGTGGGCGCTCGAACTGGCCTCCATCGCCACGATGCAGCCCGCGGGCAGCATGACGCACCACTCCATGAACTTGTCCCGCGCCAGCGCTCGGCTCCTCACCACCCGACCCGCCGCGTCCACCGCATGCACCTGAATCACGCGCTTGGCCAGATCCACACCCACTCGAACCGCTTGACCTCGTGTAATCTTCTCCACGGACTTCCCCTTTCATAGGCTTCAGATTGATGACTTCGAACACCACCAATCTTGGCGCATCGTCGCCGTTGCCCGAAGGTGGGAAGTCCCTTCGCATTCCCATCGAGGGGACGTCCACAAGCGGGCTTCGCCCACTTGCGGCCGCCCCTCATGTCAAACGTTAGGCCGCGCTTCGAGCGATGCAGTGCAAGCTCGCAGATCGAGGCTGGGTCCGTGCCGTTTCATACTTCGCCGCGCCGGACAGAACGCCCACAACGGTTCGCGTGGGCTGCCCGTCTGCCGCGGTCAGCGAACCTCTGCTGCACCGAATCGTGCGTCACAGGCCTTGTACGTTTGGCAGGCACTCGGGCACACTGCGGCATCAATGCGAAGGTGTCATGCTCGTTGCTCGTTGTGCTCCACTATCTTTTGCTCTCACTCACGCCTGTTGCGCACGCCGGCCGTGAAGCTCGGCCGGCGAACCACCGCAGCCCATCAAGCAGCCCCGCCCATGCGCTCAGGCCGGCTGCCCGTCTTCGCGGTCAGCGAACCGTCGGTTCGATTCAGGCAAGTCGCCCTGGCGTGTTCTGCAAGGTTGCGCGGTATCGAGGCCGAGGATCGAACACTGTTCAACAGGCGTTGCCTTGTTCCCCATACCTTGTCGCTACTCCCTTTGCCGCTTCGGGGCGTATCCGCCCGTGCTGCGCACCGGCTCAAATTCGAACGCCCACGCCGGGTACGGCGTCGGCTTGTGCACTCTCCAAGGTTGCCACGCCACTGAGCCATGCCTAACCCATCGGTCGAGCGGACATCCAACGGCGGGGCACAATTGCATGCCTTCGTACAGGCCGTGCCGCCGTTGGCTGCCGCTCACCTCAAACGTTAGGCGTCTTCGAATGCTCCAAGCTCACGTGTGGCAGCAAGTAGGCACCGTCGCGCTATGGCGGTACACCGAGAACCAGCGCAACTTCGCTGGCTGGCACCTATCCGCCAACGCGGAGGGAGTCGCCGCCATACTGGCCTTGCTCAACGCATTCGAAGCTGACGGTGTCGCCGGCTCCCGCACACTCACAGTTGCGGCCCCAACGGCTTCACTGCTCGCAGTGCCAAACAATCGAACAAGCAAATGGGTTGCTCCGCCCAAGTTCCGCATGTCATTCTCAGCAACACCGTCGCAGTGGAG
>JARXKP010000048.1 GCA_030271615.1 Pseudomonadota bacterium | reverse complement strand
AGAACGTGCAGCGGCGACTTGGACGGGTCGGCCATGCCTTCGACCGGCAGATAGAACGTCTGCTCGAAGGCGTATTGCCCGGCCATGGCGGCATGCGGGACCTGGTCGGTGTAGACCAGCCAGGTGCTCCCGGGTGCGAACTCCTGCTGGCGCTGTTCCGCTTGCGCCTGGTAGGCGGTATCCGCCTTCATCCTGTCGTGCAGCTGCAGCATGAAATGGTCGTAGGCGCTGCGTCGGCCCTTCGTGATGCGCAGCAGCCGAAGCACCTCGCTGCTGCCCCACACCGGGCTGTGCAGCGAAGGCAGGTAGCGGCGCGCCACGCCCTCGAACGATTCGCCGAGCCGCCACGTGCGCGCATGCCCGTGGGGATGCACGTTGGTGAACAGACGCAGGATGCGCTGGCCGCGGGTCGGCGACGACGGAAAGCTGTCGACGTGCAAACGCGTGTCGTCCTTGCGCCACGAGGTCGAGCGCCCGGCGATTTCCACCGGCCTGAAGCTGGTGCGCCCCGCGCGAATGGTCGTCGCATAGGTCGACAACAGCTGCTTCAGCAGCACGTGGCTCGATGTCGCGAAACGATCCAGCATGCCGTGCAGCACGGCAACTTCGGATTCCGCGGCACTGCTGCCGCGGACGCTGCCATCGGCCGGATTCAGGCTGACGTTCTTGGCCGCCCCCGCGATCGCGGCCGACAGGAACTGCCGCTCGGCGTCGCGCAGCACGAAGTCGAGTCGCGGCAGCAGCAGGACATGGCCGTCCTCGAGGGCTTGAATCGCGGTGCGTTGATATTCCGCGGAGCAAGGCTGATCCCAGCTCGCGATGGGCAGACTGATGATGTCGGTCATGGCGTGGGTGTCCGTTGGAGTCCCGATTTATAGCGCGATGCGCAGCGCGCTTCGAATGTCCGACTTCATCGCCCGAGCACCCGCCGGTAAACGGCCCGGTTGCCTGCGGCCATGATGGGAGGGGTGAAGTCCGACTCGACATGCGCGGGGCCCGCCGCGCCCAGGCGGCGCCGCAGATCGACGTCGGTCAACAGGCGGTCGATCGAAGCCGCCAGCGCGTCGGCGTCGCCGACCGGCACCAGCAGCCCGGTGCGACCGTCGGCGATCGCCTCAGGGATGCCACCCACGCGCGTCCCGACCGATGCCACGCCCGCGGCGGCGGCTTGCAGGCACACGTTGGCCAGGCCCTCGGTGTAGGCCGGATGCACCAGCAGGTCGAGCGCGCCGATCCACTGCGCCAGATCCTGACGAAACCCGGCGAAGCACACCCGATGCTGGAGGCCGCGCGCAGCCGCCTCCGCAGGCAGGCTGTCCGACAACGGGCCGCGACCGAACACGATCAACTGCACCGTCGGGTGCCGGCTCGACAGCATCTGCAGCGCCTCGAACAGCAGCGCATGCCCTTTTCGGTCGATCAACTGCGCGGCAATGCCGAGGATCGGTTGCCCGGCATCGAGCCCGAAGGTCGCCGCCAGTTCGGCTCGCGGGCGCGGGTGCTGGAACAGCGACGGCTCGATCGCACTGTGCACGACCGTGATGTCTTCCGCGGCGATGCCCTGCTCGACCAGCACGTCCTTGATGCCCTGCGCCACGGCCACGATGTGCCGGTACATCGGGTACTTGAAGCGAAGGGCCAGACGCGCCTCGCGGTTGTCGTTGCGACGTGACATCACGGCGGGCACGCCGGCGAATCGGGCGCCCAGACCGCCCCAGACATCGGCACCGCGTCGGCTGTGGATGTGCACGAGGTCGGGTTGCAACCGCTTCAACAGCGCGGCGAAGCGCCAGGTGATCGACAGATCGGCATCGCCGATCGTCGGCAACTCGACGACGTCGGTGCCGGCCGCGCGCGCTCTTATCGCCATCTCCCCGCCCTTGGCGCAGACCAGCGTGCTGCGTATCCCCAGCGTCGGCAGGCGTTGTGTGAGATAGAGCACCTGCTGGGCACCCCCGTACACATGGCGCCCGGTTTCAAGATGGACGACGTGAGGTGGCGCTTCGGCGCCAGCGTCATTCGAGCCGGGCAGCGATTTCTTCAAAGACAGATCCTCGGACTGACGAACATGAGCGAGTGGCGGTCAGGCACCATCGGCGAGCGCGGCGACGGATCGTCGCGCCGCCGGCAGCGGAAACAGCCCGAGTGCCGCCTGCAACAACGCGTAGACCCCGACCGCCGCAGCCGCGCCGACCGCCAGCGGTGGTGCCACCCCGAAGACGGCCCAGCCGGTCACGGTCGCCGCTTCCCGTGTGCCCCAGCCGCCGAAACTCACCGGCAGCGCCGCCAGCAGGAAGATCGGAGCCGCGGTCAGCGCAATCAGCCAGCCCGGCAGGTCCACACGGAAGGCGCGCGCAGCACAGTAAAGCGCCCCGGCCGAAAAAATCCCGACCACGAGCGAAGCGGCAGCCTGCCGCAAGTACTGGCGCAGCGCAGCGGGCCGCTGCAGCAGGTCGACCGCCATCGCGCGGCGGCTGCCGGGCCGTGCGCGGTGCCCGACGACCGCCGACACCGCGATCAGCCCGCCCAGTGGCAGCAGCAGCACCAGCGCCAGCAGCGCGACGGCGACCACCACCGTGGGCCAGGCCTCGGGAACGCGGAGCACGCGGCGCAGCGTGTCCATCTCGGGCGAGCCCACGCCGACGAACAGCGACATCGCACTCAAAGCAAACAGGATCCACAGGCCGCTCAGTCGGTCGAGCACCACCGACAGACCGGCCGCACCCTTCGGGCAACCCTCGCGATGCAGTTGCCAGGCCCGGAACATGTCGCCACCAATCACCGCGCCAGGCAGCAGCGCATTGACCGCGACCGCCTTGAAATACACCGCCAGCGCCCAGCGTCCGCGCACCCGGTGGCCGAGCCAACGCGCCAACTCTGCCCAGCGCAGGGCGGCCGATGCATTGCCGACCGTCGCAGTGAGCAGACCCGCGAGCAGCCACCAGGCATTGGCGCCTTGCACCGCGGCCCAGATCGCCTGCGGACCGGCCAGCCAGACCACACCCCCGAGCAGCAGCGGGGCGCTGACCAGGCGCAGCACCTTCATGACGCGCAGACGCGTGACCGACGTCATCGACCAGCCTTGCTTCGTTCGAACCGGAATCGCCAACCGACGTTCATGGCGCCGGCGTGCCCGGCGCACTGCGCGTGTGGAACTGAGGCCGGCCACGGCCCTCGTGGTAGATGCGCACCAGCATTTCGCCGATCAGCCCGGCGACGATCAACTGAAGGCCGACCAGGAACAGCACCACGCCGGCCATCAGCAGCGGCCTCCCGCCGATCGATTCGCCCATCGCCTTGAGGACGGCAAGGTAACCGAGGATCACCGCGCCGGGCGCCGCCAGCCACAGCCCGAGCCCGCCGAAGGCGTGCAGCGGACGCTGGTGGTAACGCATGAAGAACACGATCAGCACCAGATCGAGGATCACCCGGAAGGTGCGGTCGATGCCGTACTTCGACACGCCCTTGGTGCGCGCGTGATGACGCACCGGCATCTCGGCGATGCGAGCGCCGGCTTCACGTGCCAGCGACGGAATGAAACGGTGCAGTTCGCCGTACAGGCGGATGCGTTCGATGATCTCGCGGCGGTAGGCCTTCAGTGCGCAGCCGTAGTCGTGCAGGCGCACGCCGGTGGTCGACGAGATCAGCCGGTTCGCCAGCAGCGAGGGCAGCCTGCGCGACACCGCGTGGTCCTGGCGCTGCTGGCGCCAGCCGGAAATCATGTCGACATCGGGGTCGGCGTCGAGCCGATTCAGCAGCGCCGGGATGTCGAGCGGGTCGTTCTGCAGGTCGGCGTCGAGCGTGACGATGTAGCGCCCGCGCGCCACGTCGAAGCCGGCCTGCAATGCGCTCGACTGCCCGTAGTTGCGCGCCAGGAACACCGGCTTCAGCCAGGGTCGATCGGCCGCCAGTTGCGCCAGCAGCCGATCGGACCCGTCGCGCGAGCCGTCGTCGGTGCAGATCAGCTCGAAGCTGCGGCTGGTCGGTGCAAGCGCCTCGTGCACGCGGGCGACCAGATCGGGCAGGGTCTCGACCTCGTTGTAGACCGGAATCACGATCGACACGTCGACAGCGTCGTCGGGCGCAACGACGTGCAGGGTGACCGGGGCGGCAAGGGAGGAGGACATGGATGAGAGCGCGGGAAAACGGCGAGGAGCAATGCAGCGAATGCCGACGCGGATTCTAGGGAGCACGGCGGGGCATGGCTGTGTATCCTTCGGCGCCTCATGAAGCCGTTCCTCTCCACACCCGGCACAGGGCCCCAGGATCCGGGCACTGCAGCCCGCCGACCCGGCGCCATCCCACCTGCCATCTGGTTGTTCGGCGGGCTGCTGCTGTACTTCGCGCTGCAGCTCGTGATGCGGGTGCTGACAGCGCAGGCGGTCGAGCTCGACGAGGCCGAGCAGCTGCTGTGGACGCAGGACCTGCGAATGGGCTACGGGCCGCAGCCTCCGCTCTACACATGGCTGCAATGGGCCTTCTTCCAGGCCTTCGGCGCTTCGATCTTCGCGCTGGCGCTGCTGAAGAACCTGCTGCTGCTGGGCACCTACAGCTTCACCTGGCTGGCCGCGCGCCGGCTGGTCGCACCGCCGCTGGCCGCACTGTCGTCGGCTTCGATGCTGCTGCTGATGCAGATCGTCTGGGAGTCGCAGCGCGACCTGACGCACTCGGTGCTGGTCACCACCGCCGCCGCGGCGACGCTGGCGCTGCTGGTCGAACTGCTGCGCCGGCCACGCGCCGGCCTGTACCTGCTGCTCGGCGTGGCCGTGGCCTGCGGTCTGCTCGCCAAATACAGTTTCGCGCTGTTCATCGCGGCCTTCGGCGCCGCCTTGCTGCTGACGCCCGGCACCCGTCGCGTGCTGCTGGACCGCCGCCTCGTGCTGACGACGGCGGTCGCCGCCGTGCTGGTGGCCCCGCACGCGCTGTGGGTCGTCCATCACCTGGGCGATGCCGTGAGCAGCACCGCCGGCAAGTTGTCGGCCGACCACGTGCGTGGCGCCGGCCAGATCGCCCACGGCCTGATCAGCCTCGCGGGGATCGGGCCCTCGTTCCTGTCGCCGCTGTGGGTGGTGCTGGCGCTGCTGTTCGGGCGCGGGCTGTCAAGCCACCGCGACGGCCGCGACCCGGTCATGGCCGGTCTGTTCGTTCGCTATCTGGCGCTGCTGGCAGCGCTGCTGGTGGCGACGGTAGTGCTGGGCGGGGCCGCTCACTTCAACGACCGCTGGCTGCAACCGGTGCTGTTCTTCGCCCCGCTGATGTTCTTCGTCGGCTGGCCGGGACTGGTGCGACATCCGCGTCTGCCGGGTCTGGCGTGGGCGGCCGCGGCGATGGCGTTGCTCACACTGACGCTGCTGGCTCTGCGCCCGTGGTACGACGGCCAGCGAGGCCATCCGGGCGATCAGAACCTGCCCATCGAGAGCCTGGCCCAGGCCGTGCGGGCGGCCGGCATCGAGCCGACGATCGTCGTCTGCGACAACAAGCACCTGGCCGGCTCGCTGCGGCTGGGTTTTCCAGCGGCGCGCATCGTTCATTCCGCTGACGCATCGAGTGCGCTGCCCGCCGGGCCGGCGCTGCTGCTGACCTACGCGCCTCGATTCGACGCGCTGCGCGGTCAGCATGCCGAGTGGGCCGCCGCTCTGCCCACGACGATCGAGGTGCCGTACAGCTACGCCCCGGCCAGCGCGCCGCGCATGAGCTTCGCCTACGCGCGGGTCGGCGCACCCCCCGCGGGCTCGGTGAATCCTTAGCGGCGATCCGGGTGGTAGCGCGGCCGGAACCAGTCGGCAAAGCGCTGCACGCCGTCGGCGAGCGACGTGCTCGGGCTGAACCCGACCCAGGCATCGAGCGCCGAGGCGTCGGCATGCGTCGCCAGCACGTCGCCCGGCTGCAGCGGCAGCATCTCGCGCACCGCCGTCACGCCCAGGGCACGCTCCATGGTGTCGATGAATTCGAGCAGCGGCACCGGCGTGCTGTTGCCGATGTTGAAGATGCGCCACGGCGCGCTGCTGGTCGACGGGTCGGGCCGCGCAGCGTCGTACAGCGGGTTGGCGGTCGCCGGCTTGTCGAGCACGCGCAGCACGCCTTCGACGATGTCGTCGATGTAGGTGAAGTCGCGCGTCATCCGGCCCTCGTTGTAGACCTTGATCGGGCGGCCCGACAGCATCGCGTCGGCAAACAGGAACGGCGCCATGTCGGGCCGGCCCCAGGGCCCGTACACCGTGAAGAAGCGCAGGCCGGTGGTCGGCAGGCCGTACAGGTGGCTGTAGCTGTGCGCCATCGCCTCGTTGGCGCGCTTGGTCGCGGCGTACAGGCTCACCGGGTGATCGACGCCGTCGGTCTCGCGGTACGGCAGTTTCGCGTTGCCGCCGTAGACGCTCGACGAGCTGGCATAGACCAGATGCTCGACACCGCCGAGCCGGCAGCCTTCCAGCACGTTGGCGAAGCCGATCAGGTTGCTGTCGACATACGCCATCGGGTTCGTCAGCGAATAGCGCACGCCGGCCTGTGCGCCGAGGTGCACGACGCGATCGAATCGCTCGCGAGCGAACAGCGCCGCCATGCCGTCACGGTCGGCGAGGTCCATGTGCTCGAACACGAAGGCGTCGCCTCCGGCGAGCCGCGCGAGCCGGTCGGTTTTCAGCGCCGGGTCGTAGTAGTCGTTCAGGTTGTCGAGCCCGACCACGCGATCGCCGCGTGCCAGCAGGCGCTGCGCGACGAACATGCCGATGAAACCGGCGACGCCGGTGACGAGGACCTTCATGTCGAGCCCTCCGTACGGGCGGGCACCGACAGTTGCAGTCGCGGCAGCATCGCGCGGTAAGGGGCCAGAAGCAGCACCGCCATCAGCCACTTGACGCCGAGGTCGCCGGCGCCCAGCGTGAGCCAGTTCATGTCGGTGCCGGCAAACGCGATGAAGAAGAAGAGCACGGTGTCGACGACCGAAGCGACCATCGAGCCGATCAGCGGTGCCTTCCACCACGTCTGCGCGCGCCAGCGGTCGAACACCGAGATGTCGAGCAGCTGCGAGGCCAGGAAGGCACTGCCCGACGCGACCGCGATGCGCCACGGTCCGAGCGCCAGCGACGCGAACACCGCCACCGCAAAACCCACCAGCGCCACCCGGCGCGCCGCCTCGGCGCCGACCGCGCGATTCGTCAGATCGGTGACCAGGTACACCACCGGGTAGGTGAAGGCGCCCCAGGTGAGCCAGTCGTTGAGCGGAAATTGGACCAGTCCATTCGACAGCGTGACGACGATCGCCATCGCCGCAATCGGGCGCCACAATCTTGCGAGGGGGGTGGACGTTTTCATCTGCCGATTGTCTTGTCTTTGTCCTGCGCCGGTTCACGCTCCCCTATGACACTTTCCTCATCCTCCGCGCTGAACCTGCCGTTCCCCGACCTGCCGAACCACTGCGACGTGATCGTGGTGGGCGCCGGCCCCGCCGGCAGCGCGGCGGCCATCACGCTGGCCCAGGCCGGGTTCGACGTGGTGCTGGTCGACCAGCAGGCGTTTCCGCGCGACAAGATCTGCGGCGACGGGCTGATCCCGGACGCCCACCACGCGCTGCGCCGGCTGGGCCTGCTCGATGCGGTGCTGGCACGCGCGCGGTCGGTGAAGCACGTCGGGGTGATCGGCCCGCGCGGCGGCCGCATCGACGTGCCGGGCACGCTGGCGGTGCTGCCGCGCCGCGAACTGGACTTGCTGCTGTGCACAGCAGCGGTCGAGGCCGGCGCGCGGATGTTCGCGCCGGTGCGCTTTGTCGGCGTGCTGGAAGACGGCGCTGAAGACACACGCCGGGTCGTCGGCGCGCAATTGCGATCCGGCGACGCGACGCACGAGCTGCGCGCGCCCTGGGTGCTGATCGCCAGCGGGGCGCCGCCTCAGGCGTTGCTCGCGGCCGGCATGTGCGAACGCCGCACGCCCACCGGCGTCGCGCTGCGCGGCTACGTGAGGAACCCCGCGATGGTCGACCGGATCACCGAGCTCGAAGTGGTGTGGCACCCGCGCATGAAGCGCGGCTACGGCTGGGTCTTTCCGGGCCCCGACGGCGCCTTCAACATCGGCGTCGGTGTGGCGCACAGCCACGCGATGGGGCACCGCTCGGGGCAGACGATGGAGGACGTCAACCTGCGCACGATGTTCGACGAATTCGTCCAGGTCCACGCGCCGGCGCGCGAACTACTGGCCGACGGCGTCTGGGTCGGCGAGCTGAAAGGCGCGCCGCTGCGCTGCTCGCTGGCCGGGGCGCAACTGTCGCGGCCCGGTCTGATGGTGACCGGCGAAGCGGCCGGCACCACCTATGCCTTCACCGGTGAAGGCATCGGCAAGGCGCTGGAGACCGGCATCGCGGCCGCCGACACGCTGATCGAGGGACGCCACAGCGACTGGCCCGAAGCGCAGGTGCGCGCCACCTACGAGCAGCGCGTGCGGGCCCTGAAGCCGCGCTACGAGATGTACGACAAGGCCAACATCGTCAACGACCATCCGTGGCTGGTCGATCTGGTGGTGTGGAGCGCCCGGCGCAGCCCGAGCCGCCTGCGTCGGATGACCGGCCTGCTCGAAGAGACCCACCTGCCGCGCAGCCTGCTGACCGTCAAGAGCTGGCTGCGGATGCTGTTCGTGCATTCCTGATCCGACGACCGAGAGTCGCGACATGTGCCAGCTCCTCGGGATGAACGGCAACACGCCGACCGACATCGTGTTCAGCTTCACCGGCTTTTCGACCCGCGCCGAAGAGCACCAGGACGGCTTCGGCATCGCCTTCTTCGAGGGGGCCGGACTGCGACTGTTCGTCGATGCGCAGAGCGCGCGCCATTCACCGGTGGCCGAGCTGGTGCGCCGCTACCCGATCCGCTCGAACCATGTCATCGCACACATCCGCAAGGCGACGCAGGGCCGCATCGCGGTGGAAAACACCCACCCCTTCGTTCGTGAGTTGTGGGGCCGCTACTGGGCCTTCGCGCACAACGGCAATCTGACCGACTACGCGCCCCGCCTCCACGCGTCGTTCCACCCGGTCGGTGACACCGACAGCGAGCGCGCCTTCTGCTGGTTGATGCAGGAGATGGCCAAGGCCCACGCGAGCCTGCCGCCGGTGGCCGAGCTGACCGCCACGCTGCGCGAGCTGGTACCGCGGGTCGCCGCACACGGCAGCTTCAACTTCATGCTCAGCCAGGGCGAGGCGCTGTGGGCGCATTGCTCGACGAAGCTGAGCTACCTGGTACGCCAGCATCCGTTTCACGAAGCACGGCTGCAGGACGAAGACATCAGCGTCGACTTCGCCCGGCTGACCACCCCGGCAGACCGCGTCGCGGTGGTCGTCACCGAGCCGCTGACCCGCGACGAAGCCTGGGTTGCGTTCGAGCCGGGCGAGCTGATGGTGTTCGTCGGGGGTGAGCCGCTGGCGGCGTGATGCGCCGGGCGCCTGGGCAGACCCTAAGATCACTCACCCACCCCAGCGCGACCCGTCCATGACCCTTTCGGCCCCCACCCCCACGCCACGTTTCGACACCTTCTACCGCCACGACGCACTGACGCGGCTGCTGGCCGATTACGAGGCAGCACACCCCGAACTGGTGTCGGTGGTGTCAATCGGCAAGAGCCACGAAGGCCGCGACATCTGGGTCGCCGTGGTGACGCAGGCGGCCACCGGCATCGACACCGACAAGCCGGCGTTCTGGGCCGACGGCAACATCCACGCGGCCGAGCTGACCGCCAGCACTGCCTGCCTGTACTACCTGCACCAGCTGGTCACCGGCTACGGCCGTGATCCGCAGATCACGCAGCTGCTCGACACCCGCGTGGTCTACCTCTGCCCGCGGCTGAACCCCGACGGCGCCGAGCTGGCGCTGGCCGATCGGCCGCGGCACATCCGCTCATCGACACGGCGCTATCCGTACGAAGAGGATGCGGTCGACGGCCTGACGGTCGAGGACATCGACGGCGACGGCCGCGTGCTGATGATGCGCATCGCCGACCCGCACGGCACCTACAAATGCAGCGAGGTCGACCCGCGAATGATGGTGGCGCGCGAGCCCGGCGAGTTCGGCGGCACCTATTACCGCGTGATCCCCGAAGGCACGCTGCAGCACTACGACGGGCTGACGGTGAACGTGAACCCGGATGTCGAAGGGCTGGACCTGAACCGCAATTTCCCGTCGCAGTGGCGGCAGGAGTTCGAGCAGCTGGGCGCCGGCCCTTACCCGGCCAGCGAGCCCGAGGTGCGGGCGATGGTCGACTTCATCACCGGCCACCCGAACATCGGCGCGGTGATCAGCTTCCACACCCACAGCGGCGTGATCCTGCGGCCGATGGGCACGCACAGCGACGACGACATGATCCCCGAGGACCTGTGGTCGTTCAAGCGCTTCAGCGCGCTCGGCGCGAAGCTGACCGGCTACCCGGCGGTCAGCGCGTGGCACGAGTTCAAGTACCACCCGAAGGAAGTCATCACCGGTACGCAGGACTGGGCCTACGAGCACCTGGGCCTGCTGTTCTGGACGGTCGAGATCTGGTCGCCGAACGCCGAGGCCGGCATCACCGGCTACCCGTGGATCGAGTGGTACCGCGAGCACCCCGCGTCCGACGACCTGAAGCTGCTGAAGTGGAGCGACGAGCAGTGCGGCGGACTGGCCTACGCGCCGTGGCGGCCGTTCCACCACCCGCAGCTCGGCGCGATCGAGATCGGCGGCTGGGACCACCAGAACTACTGGCGCAACCCGCCGCCGCACCTGCGCGAACGCGAGGCCGCGCGCTTCCCGGCCTGGATGACGCAATTGGCGCTGAGCCTGCCCAAGCTCGAACTGCTGCGCACCGAGGTGCGCGCGCTCGGCCCCGACACCTGGCGCGTGCGGCTCGCAGTCGCCAACAGCGGCTGGCTGCCGTCGTACATCAGCAAGCGGGCACTTGAACGCAAGGTGGTGCGCGGCGTGATGTTCGAGATCCACCTGCCGAGCGTCAATGGCATCGACGATCCGGCCGTCTCGCTGGTCAGCGGCAAGTCGCGCCACGAAGGACCGCAGCTCGAAGGCCATGCACCGCCGCAGTCGCTGCTGGGCCACCACGGCGCGCACAACGCGACCGCCGATCGGGCGGTCGGTGAGTGGGTGGTGCGCGCGCCGCAGGGGACGCGGCTGGCCGTGAGTGCGCGGGCGGATCGCGCGGGGATCGTTCGCGCCGAGGTCAGCCTGGATTGATCGCTTCGAGCCGGACCGCGCGAGCGGTTCCGGCTCTGTGGGCTCAGCGCGCGCTGTTCTGTTGCCGACGTGTCGCCTCAGCGACGCGGCGTGCGGCTTCGGCAAAGTCATCGCCCGAGCTTGCGTAGAGCACGGCGCGCGATGAATTGACAGCGATCGGTCCCGTGGTGCGACCGCCTTGCGATCGCCACCCTGCGCGCACCGTCGCCACCGCATCGCCGCCCTGCGCGCCGACACCGGGGATCAGCAGCGGCAGCGTCGGCGCCAGTTCGCGCACGCGCGCGATCTCGGCCGGGAACGTCGCGCCGACCACCAGACCGAGCTGGCCGGTGCGGTTCCACGGGCCTTGCGCGAGCCGCGCGATGTGTTCGTACAGCAGATCGCCGGGCTGCCCATCGGCACCGACGATGCGCTGCGCCTGCAGGTCGGAGCCGCCCGCATTCGACGTGCGGCACAGCAGGATCAGTCCCTTGTCGGCGTAATCGAGATACGGCTCGATCGAGTCGTGTCCCATGAACGGCGACAACGTCACCGCGTCGGCCTTGTATCGCTCGAAGGCCTCACGCGCGTACTGCTGCGCGGTGCTGCCGATGTCGCCGCGCTTCGCATCGAGGATCACCGGCACGGTCGGCGCGACCACATGGATGTGCGCGATCAGCGCTTCCAACTGGTCCTCGGCGCGGTGCGCCGCAAAGTAGGCAATCTGCGGCTTGAACGCGATCGCCAGGTCCTTCGTCGCATCGACGATCGCCGCGCAGAAATCGAAGATGCGGCCGGCATCGCCCTTCCAGGCGCCGGGAAACTTCGACGGCTCGGGGTCGAGGCCGATGCAGAGCAGGGAGTCGTTCAGGGACTCAGCGGCGGTGAGCATCTGCATGAAATTCATGTGTTTCACGGACTCAAAAAATGGCGGCCACAGACAACATCAAGAGTCGCCTCCGCTTCCAGGTTCATCGAACGAAATGGCCTGCTGCCGCGCGCTGCTAGGGAGAGGTAGGTCGTCCGTCGGACGAACTGGAATTCGCACTCGCGCAGCAGCGTTTGCGATGTCAGCGTCGTCTGAGTAGATAGCCTTCGCATTCCGAGAAGCAGCGATCGCAACGATCTGCCAATCGAACTTGAACTTGGTGTTCGTGACTTTGCCTTGCTGGCGTCGGTCCCATGCTTCCTCAAGAAGGAGTGCACACTCAACTGCCGCCTTTTGATCGAACGGCTCAATGTTGAAGGCAGAGGTGTTAGACAGCTCGTTCAGATATCGCTCTCTGGCTTTGCCCGCCTTGACCAGAAATTCCGCGAGTGCTGGGGTCGGAATCAATACCTTGGTTCGTTGTTTCTTGAGAGATTCGACTAAATGATCCAACCGAGCCCTGCGATCACCGATCAAATTCTTGTTGAAGAGATCGATCAAAACGGATGCGTCGAAAACAACGGCCATGCGCTAGTCCTCTGTCAACTTTGACCACGGATACGACGCCATTCCGCTTGCGGATCGTCCAATTCATCCCAGGCACTGCCCGGAATGGCCCTGAGCTTGGTAACCATTTCGTCTAGCGGCGCGTCGTTGAGCGACTCCCAGCTCTTGATGACGAAGTCTTCAAGCTCCCAAAGGCGATCTGCATTTCGACGCCATTTGCCCATTCCGCTCACCCGAACGGGATTGCCAAACAAATGGCCGGCGAGCTCCTTAGCGATAGGTCGCGATGCCGTACAGGTCAGTTTTTCGCGGTTTTCGCCCTCTAGCCATACCGGCACGGTGTCGTCTTTGCCACCGACGCGCATGACCACGCCATCCAGCGTTCCAGCTTCATGGATCACCACCTCTTCGGCGAGTGGCGTCTTGCAACCGGGAAATTCGATCAGCTTGGCACCGCCCTTCAATTTGAGGACCGCACTTCCCCCATCGGTTCTCAGATACTGGTTCACGTTCCTGTAGGGCCTGACAAGCTCTTCTGGCGCATTTTCTGATTGAACCAAAGCGAGTTGATTCTCGACAGTCAATCGAGCCGTTTTTGCCACCGCGAATTCTTGGACATGGCTTCCCCGTCTGATCTTCATCAGATGAACATCGTTGGACGAACCAAACAGCTTTGCCAGCTCACTGGCGTACTCCGCCAATCGCTTCAGTGGAAGCGTTTCAGGCTTCCAGACATCAATTCGGAAATCGTAGACAACAAAATCGTCCATGGTTTACTCCACGCTCGCTCTGCTCAACTCGATCTCGGTGCCGGGGTGTAGCTAGTCGGGCACGTCAACTGCGCACGAATTCGAGTACGGCTTCACGACCGGAAACCATCGCCAACTTGCCCGAGACGACTTCTTCCTCTCGACGCAGCGCCTCGTCCAGCCACGCATCGCCGACCTTTGTGTCGCGATCGAAGCTCTCGATCAAGCGCTCCAGAATCCTCGCTCGGTCAGGCGCGGCCAAGCTGAGGACTTCGGCTTCGAGTTCGTGAAGGGGCGTAGTCATTTGCGGCTCCTCGCGTGCGATCGATTATCGGAAGCACAAGGATGCCACACAGGGTCTTGTTGATGTCGCTCGAGCAGCATTGCAGGATTGAGGTGCGCAGGTATTGCAGTGCGATTGCTCTTGAGCATGCCGAACCCGCTGAGGGATTTGCTGGGCGGCGAACTTTTGACACGCATTTCGATGTGGTCTCCGACCAGAAAAAACTCGATGCGGCTGCCCTGCCGAATGCCCAGACGTTGCCGCAACTCCATCGGGATGGTGACCTGCCCCTTGCTGGTGACCAAGGTGGCTTCCATGATTCCTCCGAGTATTGCTTGTCAATTCCAAAAGGGCTGACCCGTCATGGCAACCAGGGTGGGTGCCGCAATCACACGTTGTCAAAGCCGCCACGGTCGAGGCAAGGCCAGGTCTAGCAGACAGGAGATCGGCTGTGCGCGGCTCTGTCACTCAACGCTCGTGCTGGCCGCCGGATCTGAACGAGCAAGCCAAGCTGGCCATATGCAGGCCGAAAGCAGCCACGAAGTGGCAACAAGCAGAGTCGAGCACAAGGCAACCATCTCAGGCGCGCGCGTGACGGCAAGCAGGTACGCGGCAACCATGCAGGGAAGTGCCATGAGACACCCCACGAGCCATCGAAGTGCTCGACCACCCGCAGCCACTCGATGGGGAACAAACATCACCCACAGATACCCCGCTGCGGAGGCAAAGCCGCCCAGCGCAAAAGGAGCGATCCAGGAAGCTCGAATCGACCACGAAGGCTCCACGCTCGCCACAAAAAGCGCCAGCACGATCGGCCCACCTATCAGCACGAGACTGAGCAGCAACGCAACCAAACGAACGAGAGCAGCCATCAGCGTTCACTTGAGGCTATCGGCCGCAAAACTCCGCAGACCTCACACCCGCCGCGCCAACTCCGCCGCCAGCCCCACATACGACCCCGGCGTCATCGCCAGCAGCCGCTCTTTCTCCGCCGCCGGGATCTCCAGCGTGCCGATGAAGGCCTGGATCGATTCGCGGGTGATGGTCTTGCCGCGCGTCAGCTCTTTCAGGCGCTCGTACGGGTTGGGCAGGCTGTAGCGGCGCATCACGGTCTGGATCGGTTCGGCCAGCACTTCCCAGGCGTCGTCGAGGTCCGCAGCCAATCGCGCTTCGTTGACTTCGAGCTTGCCGAGGCCGCGCAGCAGGCTGTCGGCACCGAGCAGCGCATAACCGAGCGCCACGCCCATGTTGCGCAGCACGGTGCTGTCGGTCAGGTCGCGCTGCAGGCGGCTGATCGGCAGCTTCTGGCTCAGGTGCGTCAGCAGCGCATTGGCCAGGCCGAAGTTGCCTTCGGCGTTCTCGAAGTCGATCGGGTTGACCTTGTGCGGCATCGTGCTGCTGCCGATCTCGCCTTCTTTCAGCCGCTGCTTGAAGTAGCCGAGGCTGATGTAGCTCCACACATCGCGCGACCAGTCGATCAGGATCGTGTTGCTGCGCGTCACCGCATCGAACAGCTCGGCCATGTAGTCGTGCGGCTCGATCTGGATCGTGTACAGGTTGAAGGTCAGCTTCAGCTGCTGCTCGACGACGCGGCGGCTGAAGGCTTCCCAGTCGATGTCGGGATACGCCGCCAGGTGCGCGTTGTAGTTGCCGACGGCGCCGTTCATCTTCGCCAGCAGCTCGACGCCGGCGATGCGCTCGCGCGCCTTGTGCAGGCGGGCAACGACGTTGGCGACTTCCTTGCCCAGCGTGGTCGGGCTCGCGGTCTGGCCGTGGGTGCGGCTCAGCATCGCGAGCGGCGCTAGGCTGTGCGCCAACCCGGTCATCACGGCAATCAGCTTGTCGAGCGTCGGCAGCAGCACCTCGGCGCGCGCGGTCTGCAGCATCAGCGCGTGGCTGGTGTTGTTGATGTCCTCGCTGGTGCAGGCGAAGTGCACGAACTCGCTGGCGGCCAGCAGTTCAGCCGTGCCCGCGAACTGCGCCTTCAGCCAGTACTCGACCGCCTTGACGTCATGGTTGGTGGTGCGCTCGATGTCCTTGATCGCCTGCGCGTCGGCTTCGGAAAAGCCGGCGACCTTCGCGCGCAGCAGCGTGCGGGCGGCGCTCGACAGCGGTGTGAACTCGGGCAGGCCGGCATCGGACAGCGCGATGAACCATTCCACCTCGACCTGCACGCGGCGGTGCATCAGGCCGTATTCACTGAGCAGCGCGCGCAGCGGTGCGACCTTGGCGGCATAGCGGCCGTCGAGCGGGGACAGGGCGGTGAGGGGGGAGAGGTTCATCGAGTGGCGGGCGCGAGGCCGCGAAAGCAAATAAATCGGGACGAGAGCAGCCGTGAAGTTTAGGACCTGCGACGCCGTTGATCGAAGGACCGGAGCCGCCTGCGGCGGCTTATCCTCAGACGCGCTCGACGCTTGGATTCGTCAAGGCGAGCGCCGATCCCTGCAGCCGCCTCGCATCGCA
>JARXKP010000357.1 GCA_030271615.1 Pseudomonadota bacterium | reverse complement strand
TAGTACTCGACCGCGACCAGCGTCTTCGGGTCGCGGTACAGGCCGATGTGGCCGATGCGTGCGCCCGGCACCACCGTCAGCATGCCGTCCAGGAAGCCGGCGCCGGCCCGCATGATGCTGACGAACACGGTCTTCTTGCCGTCGATCACAGGCGACTTCATCGGCTCCAGCGGTGTCTCGATGTCGATCAGCTGCGTCGGCATGTCGCGCGTGACCTCGTAGGCCATCAGCATGCTGATCTCGCTCATCAACCGCCGGAAGCTGTTGGTGCTGCAGTCCTTCTGCCGCATCAGCGTGAGCTTGTGCTGGATCAGCGGGTGGGTGACGTGGTGGATTTGAGCAGCCATTGAAACCCCCGTTCAGTGAATCAGAAAACCGTGCCGTCGCTGTCGATGGTCAGCGGTGGAGAGCCGTTGCGCAGTTCTCTAGCAATCTCCCGGCCCGCTGCCCAGGTCCCGCCTTCGAGGATGCAGGCGAGCGGCATCTCGTCGGCCGTCTTGCCGAGGCGCGCGCGCACCAGCGGCGCCAGCTCGTCGATCAGCGACACCGTCAGCGCGCGCCATTCGACGATGAATTCGTCGCCCGGCTTCCAACGCTGGGCCAGGCTGCGCGCATCGCGCGGCACGATCACGCCGCCGTCGAGCAGCAGCCCGCCGTTGCGGTACTCGGGCAGGCCGGTCAGCGCGTCGAGGTCGGTCACGGTGACGCCGGCCCACATCAGTGGCTCGATCAGCGAGTAGCTGAGCCACTGGCTGAGCTTGTGGAACGGCACCCAGTCGTCGGTCGTGCCGTGGCCGCCTTCCGATTTCGATTCGCCGCCCGCCCAGCGGTGGTGCCACACGTCGCCGAGCGGCACGCCCTGCAGCTTGCTGCCGGTGAGCCAGATCGACGAAAACGCGTCGAGCACCGCACGCAGCACCTGGCCCGCGCCGACCTCGCGGCGGGCGACCTCTTCCCGGTCGGGTCGTGTCAGTCGATCGAACAAGGCGCCGGGCCGGCCCGCCACGCCGTGGTCGGCAGCCAGCGCCGAACCCAGTCGATTGAGCAGCGCGACGCGGCCTTCGAGACCGACCAGCGGGTTGCTCGCCGTCACCTGGAAGCTGTGGCGCAGCGCGTCCGCGTCGAGCCGCTGCAACGCGGCCGCATCGGCCCGCAACGGATCGTCCGGCGTGTCGGAAAACAGCCCCTGCTGGAACGCACGCCAGCTCGCCACGCCGAGTCCTTCGGAGCGGCTGAAGGTCTCGCCGCTGTCGGCTTCGATGTAGCGCCAGTCAGGACCGGCACCGGCGTCGAGCAGCACGCTGACCACCGTCAGGTCGAAGCGCGCGCGGGCCTGATCCTCGGCGCTGTGGCCGGCCAGCTGCGCGTCCATCGCGGCCTTGCGGTCGATGCCGCCGGACTCGAAATGCCGCCAGCGGCTGTGAAATGGAATCTGCAGGTCAGGGTAGGCCGCGCGCGTCACGCGTTCGACCCGTGCCGCGACCTCGTCGAGCCGGCTGCGGTCGAGCTTGAAGTGCGCCGACCGGCCTTCGCTGACCGCCCGCGTGATCGCGGCGCAGCGGCGGCGGATGGTCGCCGGGTCGCGCAGCACGCTGACGGCGTCTCGGCCATGCGGTGCGGCCACCACGATCTCACTCAAGACTGCGCCCCTTGGTGCCGGCCAGGTCGGCGGGGGTCGGCACCGCACCGTCGGTGAAGTAGCCGGCGGCGATCTTCGCGTCGATCTCGACGCGGGCATCGGCCGGCACCAGCTCGTCGGGAATCTTGATGCGTTCGCCCACCTCGATGCCGCTGTGGGTGATCGCGTCGTACTTGTCGTTGCTCATGCTGACCAATCTGTGAATTTTTCGGATGCCGAGCCAGTGCAGCACGTCGGGCATCAGCTCCTGGAAGCGCATGTCCTGCACGCCGGCCACGCACTCGGTGCGCAGGAAATACTTGTCGGCGCTGTCGCCGCCGACCTGCCGCTTGCGTGCGTTGTAGACGAGGAACTTGGTCACCTCGCCGAGCGCGCGACCTTCCTTGCGGCTGTAGGCGATCAGGCCCACGCCGCCCTGCTGCGCGCCGCGGATGCATTCCTCGATCGCGTGCGTCAGGTACGGCCGGCAGGTGCAGATGTCGGAGCCGAACACGTCGCTGCCGTTGCACTCGTCGTGCACCCGCGCGGTCAGCGTGATCGACGGATCGGCCAGCGCGCGCGGGTCGCCGAGGATGTACAGCGTCTGCCCGCCGATCGGCGGCAGGAACACCTCGAGGTCGCTGCGCGTCACCAGCTCGGGGTACATGCCGCCGGTCTCCTCGAACAGCGCGCGGCGCAGGTCGGCTTCGGCGACCTTGAAGCGTCGCGCCACGCCGGGCAGCCACCACACCGGCTCGATCGCGACCTTGGTCACCACGGCCGCGCTGTCTTCGAGCAGCACCTTGCCGTCGACCTTGAGGCGCTGAAAGGCCAGCGCCTGGCGGATCTCCGGCAGGTGGATGCGCGCCTTGGTCACCGCGATGCTGGGGCGGATGTCGAATCCGTCGGCGATCTGGCCGCTGAACACGTTGGCGACCGATGCGCCCCACGGGTCGATCGAGACGATCCTGTCGGCGTCTCCCCACTGCGGATACGGGCCGATCAGGTCGGTGGGCGAGGTGTTGGTCAGGTCGGCCCGGTGGCCCTTGACCAGGTTGCCCGCCGCCACGGCGAGTGCGCGGTAGACGCCGTAGCTGCCGCTGTGCGTGCCGATCACGTTGCGCTGGCTGCGGTTGGTGGTGGTGCCGACGACCGGCCCGCGCTCGGCGGCGGTGGCGGCTCCCCAATGGATGGCCGGTGCGCCGCCCGCGCCCTGCTGGCCCGGGTGCGAGGGCAGGCGGATGTGCTTGCTGGGGGCAGCGCTGCTGGAAGCGGTGTTGGCAGGGAGGTCGGCGGCCATGGGGCAGGTCCTTCGAGGAGTGCGATGCGAGGCGGCTGCAGGGATCGGCGCTCGCCTTGACGAATCCAAGCGTCG
>JARXKP010000047.1:3650-16257 GCA_030271615.1 Pseudomonadota bacterium | reverse complement strand
CCCTGAGTGGCTGTCTGAAACCCACTAACCGCTTGCGTCGCACCGACGCAGGGGATCCCGACCGCTGCCCGGTGTGGCAGTTCCATCAGGTCTATTCGGACGCCCCGACGAAAGAGTGGGTCGTCACCGGCTGCAAGAGCGCCGGCATCGGCTGCCTCGAATGCAAGCAGCCGGTGATCGACGCGATCCTGCGCGAGCAGCAGCCCTGGCGCGAACGCGCCGAGGCCTATCTGACCAACCCGAAACAGGTGCAGTGGATCGTCGACGTGGGCACCGAGCGCGCGCGAACCGTCGCCCGGCAGACGATGCAAGAAGTGCGCGATGCGATGGGCATCAATTACTGATCAGGCCAAGTCCGACCCGCAGCAATCGGGACCTTGATTCACAGCACGAGAAAATGCTCGCGGTAGTAGGCAAGCTCTTCAATCGACTCTCGGATGTCAGCCAGCGCAGTGTGGGCCTGAGCCTTCTTGAAGCCGTCCATGATGCCGGGCTTCCAGCGCTTGGCCAGCTCCTTCAGCGTGCTGACATCGAGGTTGCGATAGTGGAAAAACGCTTCCAGCGTCGGCATCGTCTTCGCGAGAAATCGCCGGTCCTGGCAGATGCTGTTGCCGGACATCGGTGACTTGCCCTTGGGCACGTACTGCTGCAGAAACGCGATGACCTGTGCCTCGGCCTGCGCCTCATCGACGGTGGACGCCTTGACGCGATCGATCAATCCGCTGCGGCCGTGCGTTCCCTTGTTCCACGCGTCCATCGCATCGAGCGCAGCATCGCTCTGATGCACGGCGATGGTCGGCCCCTCGACGCGCACATTCAGCTGTGAATCGGTGACGATCACCGCGATCTCGATGATGCGGTCGGTCTCAGGGAACAGCCCGGTCATTTCGAGGTCGACCCAGATCAGGTTCTGGTCGCTCTTGGAAAGCGTTGCGGTCATGACATGAACTCCTTGCGACGATTCTCGCAGCCCTACACTGCGCACCGATGCCAAATCCCTTCGTACTGCCCTTCGACAACCCCACCTCGTTGCTCGCCTTGCTGTTTGCGGCGGCGCTCGTGATCTCGCTGCTCGTCCGGTTCTGGCTGACCACCCGACAGATGCGGCATGTCGCCAGCCACAGTGACTCGGTGCCAGCGGCCTTCGCCAACACCGTCACGCTGGAGGCCCACCGCAAGGCGGCCCGCTATACGTTGACCAAAGGCAACTTCAGCCTGTGGACGATGGCGTTCGGTGCCACCGTGCTGATCGGCTGGACCCTGCTTGGGGGCCTCGGCCTGCTCAACACCACCCTCCGCGACGCAGTGCAGCCCGCCTTTGGAGGCATGGCGTATCAGTTGACCTTGCTCACGGCCTTCGTGCTGATCGGCTTGCTGCTTGATCTGCCATTCGAGCTCTACACCACCTTTCGCATCGAGCAGGCCTTCGGTTTCAACCGGATGACCTGGAAGCTGTACCTCATCGATGCGGGCAAAGGCCTGCTGATCGGTGCGTTGATCGGTCTGCCGCTGGCCGCAGCGATGCTGTGGATCATGGGCAGTACCGGCCGCCTGTGGTGGCTGTGGGCCTGGTCCGCATGGATGGCCTTCAACCTGCTCGCACTGGTGCTCTACCCGACGCTGATCGCGCCCCTGTTCAACACCTTCAAGCCGCTGGCCGACCCATCGCTCGAAGCCCGGGTGCAGGCGCTGATGGCGAAATGCGGCTTCTTCGCCAAGGGCTTCTTCGTGATGGACGGCAGTCGGCGCTCGGCCCATGCCAATGCCTACTTCACTGGATTCGGTGCGGCCAAGCGGGTGGTCTTCTTCGACACCCTGCTCGACAAACTGTCACCGAGCGAGGTCGAGGCGGTGCTGGCGCATGAGCTGGGTCATTTCAAGCACAAGCACGTGTTGAAGCGCATCGTCTCGATGTTTGCGATCAGTCTCGTGGGTTTCGCGGCGCTGGGATGGCTGTCGAGCCGGATCTGGTTCTATGCCGCATTCGGTGTCCAGCCGTCGATGTCGGCACCCAACGACGCGGCAGCGCTGCTGCTGTTCATGCTGATCGTTCCGGTGTTCGGATTCTTCGTTTCACCGCTACTGGCCGGGCTGTCGCGTCGGCACGAGTTCCAGGCCGACGCCTATGCCTGCTCCAAATCCAATGGCAACGACCTCGCGCTGGCGTTGCTGAAGCTCTACGGAGACAACGCATCGACGCTCACACCCGATCCGCTCTACGCCCGCTTCTACTACTCGCACCCCCCAGCCAGCGAACGCTTGGCCGCCATGCGGACACTGGCACTCAAGACATGAGCGGATCGGCGCCTTGAGCAAGGCCAGGTTCGGCGACGCTCCGATGACCTCGGGCCTGGTGGTGTCGGGGTTCGGCCGTCACTACGTGGTCGAGTCCGACACGGGCGAGCGAACGATCTGCCACCCACGCGGCAAGAAGAGCCTGTGCGTGGTCGGTGACCGCGTGCGCTGGCAGATCACCGGTGACGAAGGCGTCATCGAAGAACTCGAGCCACGACGTAACCTGCTGTTCAGGCAGGACGAATGGAAGACCAAGGCCTTCGCCGCCAACCTCGATCAGGTGCTGGTGATGGTCGCAAGCGACCCGGTGTTCAGCGAGTCCCAGCTGGCACGGGCCTTGATCGCGGCCGAGAGCGCCGGCATCGCCTCCAGCATTCTTCTCAACAAGGCCGACCTGCCGCAGATCGCGGTCGCGCGCGAGCGGCTGAAGCCCTATGTCGCGATGGGATATCGCGTGCTCGAAGTGGCGCTGAAGACTGAACCCGATGTGTCCCGCAACACGCTGATGCCGCTGATGGCGGGGCAAGCATCGCTGGTGCTGGGGCCCAGCGGCACCGGCAAGAGCACGCTGATCAACCTGCTGGCACCCGATGCGCGTGCCCAGGTCGGCGAGGTATCGCAAGCGCTGAACTCAGGTCGACACACGACCACCTCGACACAGTGGTACTGGCTGGATGCCGAGCGCCGCACCGGCCTGATCGATTCGCCCGGGTTCCAGGAGTTCGGGCTGAAGCAGGTCGATGCGCAAAAGCTGCCGGCCCTGATGCCCGATCTGCGAGACGCCTCGACGCGATGCCGTTTCTACAACTGCACGCATCGGCAAGAACCGGGCTGCGGCGTGCGGGAGGCCTTGGCCCAGGGAGAGATCAGCGAATCGCGTTACCGGATCTACGGCGAGATTCGCCAGGAGCTGGAAGGTACGCGCTGGTAGCAAGGCGCGTTGTCGCCGACGTGTGGCGACGGCAACCGATCAGCCGATCAGATTGGCGAGGGTGAGCAAGGCCAGCAGCAGCATCCACAACACCACCGAACGCCACACCAGACCGACGATGCTGCGCAGGTGCCCGAGCACGGGCACCATGCCAGCGGTCGAGCCCTCGGCGGCCAGATCGTCGACCCCGACACCCCGGTCGAATGTCTTCGAGCGATCGGGTGTCACACCCGGCGCGGCTGTGCCGCCCAGTTGAACCCCGACCGCGCCTGCGGCGGCAGCCAGGATGATCCCTTCGTTCGGATGCCGCCACAGTTCCGCATCTCGACGCCAGCAGTTGATCGCCTCCTCGAAGTTGCCAACGACCGCGAATCCGAACGCCGTGAGCCGCGCAGGAACATGGTCCATCAGGCCGAACATCTGTTGTGAAAGCGCCATCAGCCGTTCGTTCGTTGGCTCACCGACAGTGCGGCTTCGATAGGCCCAGTAACGACTCGCGAACTCGGCAGCCCGGTACAACACCGCCCCGGCAGGACCGAAACCGAGCGACGACAGCACGATGAACCAGAAGAAGACTCCGAACACGTGCCGGTGCGCGGCGAGCAGCGAATGCTCGATCACATGGCGCAACAATTCGGTGCGAGGCAGTTCGCTGACGTCGAGGTGTCGCCATTCGGTCAGCAGGCGACGTGCCTCGGGTTCGTCTTCGCGTTCTAGCGCGTCGCGAATGTCGGTGAAGTAATGACTGAACTGCCGAAACCCCAAGGTCAAGTACAGCACCGCGACGTTCCACGCGAGCCCGAGCAGCAAGCTGTAGTGCGCAACCCCGGCGTATGCCACCCAGGCCAACAGCGCTGGAAGCACCACCGTGATGACCCAGACGACCCAGGCGTGCCGGTCACGACCTGCATCGAAATTTCGCCCGGCCCAGCGCAGCCACGACGTCAGCGCCGCGTGAACTGCGGAGCCGCGCTGCAAGGGCTTCAGCTGTTCGATCAACAGCGCCAGGAGTACCGAAAAAAGACTCATCGCTTTCGATGATACCGGCCAGTCTCTGCGGCAATCAGACCGACAGGAAACGGTAGAGATTGCGCAGCATCGCGGCCGTGGCGCCCCAGATGAAATAACACTTCGGCGACCCGTCGGCCGCTTGCGTGTTCCACGGCATCGACAGGAACTCGCGAGCCTCATCGCCCTCACCCAAGACATGCCGACGATGGTGGGCTGGCGACATCAAGAACGCCAACGGCACCTCGAACACGTCGGCAACTTCGAGCGGGTCGGCACGCAGGGTGAAGTCGGATTCGACCAAGGCGACGACCGGCGTGACGATGAAGCCGGTGACGGTGGTGTAGGTCGGCAGCGTGCCGAGCACTTGCACATATCGCTGCGGGAGACCGATCTCTTCCTCGGCCTCGCGCAGCGCCGTGGCGATCACGGTCGGGTCATCGCCTTCGGCCCGGCCGCCGGGAAAACTGATCTGGCCTGGATGGTCGCTGAGGTGGTCGGCGCGCTGGGTCAGCAGCACGGTGACCTGGCCGTCGCGCACCACCAGCGGCACCAGCACCGAGGCATGCACGGGTGCCCGCCCGCTGAGTTGCCGCTCGACCACGAGTTCGGGCTGCCACGCCGGTGAACGCGTGAAACGTTCGCGCAAGGCGAACACCGACAGGCGATCGATCGGTACCGCAGGCAGGTGATCGTCAATCGCCAGCACGGGGAACTGTTGCGGGTCGAAGCTCAGCGGCATGGGTTTCTACAACGTCAAAAAACCAGATTGAAAAAGCCGCCTCGAAAGGCGGCTTAGACAGATGTGGCGCTGGGCCAGCTCTTGGCGCGGCTGGCTTCGCCAGGTCGCGCCGGAAATTGACTACGCGCTGATGCGCGTCCTTGCGTGGAGACGCAAGGCTGACCTCCGGTCAGGCCAATTTTTCCTTGATGCGAGCCGACTTGCCCGAGCGCTGGCGCAGGTAGTACAGCTTGGCACGACGCACATCACCGCGACGCTTGACTTCGATCGAAGCGATCAGCGGGCTGTACAGCTGGAACGTGCGCTCGACGCCTTCGCCGCTGGAAATCTTGCGGGCGATGAAGCTCGAATTGAGGCCGCGATTGCGCTTGGCAATCACGACGCCTTCGTAAGCCTGCACACGCTTGCGTGTGCCTTCGACGACGTTCACATTGACGATGACGGTGTCACCAGGCGCGAAGGCGGGAATCGTCTTGTTCAAGCGAACAATTTCTTCTTGCTCGAGGGTTTGGATCAGGTCCATGGTTTCTCCGTGTGATCTTGCCCACGCGTGGTGGAGGAATTGGTCCGAACCTGCAGCGTCAACTGACAACGCGATGCGGCCGGGCGTGGCAGAGGATCAGAAAAGCCTTCTAGTATACGTCGACACCGGCCAGGAAGCGCTCATCCTCGGTGCTCAAGCGATTTGCGGCCCGTGCGGCGGCGATCAAGTCCGGTCGCCGGCGAGCCGTCAGCCTGAGCGACTGCTCCCGGCGCCAGCGGGCAATGCGGCCGTGATGGCCCGACAGCAGCACCGGAGGAATTGACAGGGGGCCCTCCTCGGTTTCGAGCCATTCGGGCCGACTGTAGTGAGGGCCTTCCAGCAGCCCGTCGGAAAAACTGTCCTGCTGATGCGACTGCGCATCCCCCAGCACGCCATCCTGAAGTCGCGCTACCGCGTCGAGCAGAGCCAGAGCCGGCAGTTCGCCGCCAGAGAGCACGAAATCGCCCAGACTCAGCTCGATATCGACATGGCGGTCGAGGAAGCGCTGATCGATGCCTTCGTAACGGCCACACAGCAGCACCGCACCGGGGCCGGCAGCCAACTCTCGCACCACCTGCTGATCGAGTCGGCGGCCCGTCGGCGTGAAGTGAATCACCGGAGCGGCAGCGCTCGCGCCGGCTGCATCCGACAACCGGCCGGCGCGAACCGATGCCAGCGCACGCTCCAGCGGCTCGGCCATCAGCACCATGCCAGGTCCGCCGCCATAGGGTCGGTCATCGACCCGGCGGTAGTTGCCGTCGGCAAAGTCGCGCAGCGGCCACAGGCGCACGTCGACCTGCGCCGTAGCGTAGGCCCGTCGCGTGATCCCGTGGATCAGGTGCGGCTCGAACAGCTCGGGGAAGAGGGTGATGACGTCGAAACGCATGGTGGCGTCAGGACCACGATCAGTAATCCAGACCCCAGTCGACGGTGATGCGTCGATCGGGCAGGCTGACCGCGTCGACAAAGGCGGCGACGAACGGGATCAATCGTTGCGAAGCCTCGTCGGTCTCGCCGGGCAGTGCGACCCGCAGCACGCTGTGCGGGCCGGTGTCGATCAAGCCGACCACATCGCCCAGGTGCTCGCCCTGCCGGTTGATCACCGCCAGGCCGACCAGGTCAACCCAGTAGTACTCGTCCGGACCCGCGGTCGGGAAACTGCCACGAGGGACATAGATGCGAGCGCCACGCAGCGCCTCGGCACCCGGCCGATCGATCACATCCTGGGCTTGCGCCACCACCAGATCGCCATGCTCCTTGACCGCCACGATCTTCAACAGCGAAGGCAGCGCAGCGGGGTTGACCACCGCACGCGGCCCGATGGCTTCTGGCGACTTCAGCAACCAGCGCCGCGACGAAAACAATGCCTGCGGGTCGGATGAGAAGGCCTTGACCTTGAACCAGCCCTTGACGCCCCAGGCGTCGATGATGATGCCGACCTCGACGGCATCATCCGGCCAAGCCACCCCATCGGAACCAGGATCAGCCATGGGCAAGGTGCGGCATGGGAACTGTGACCTCGAAACCGGCGGCGTTGTCACGAGACAAACAGCCGCCAGGTCGGTGACCAGCTCAAGCGGTGGCGGCTTTCGCCTGTTCAACCAGACGGGCCACTGTTGGCGACAGCTGGGCGCCGGTACCGGTCCAATATTCAATGCGGTCGAAGGCCACGCGCAATGGCTGCTCACCGCCCGAAGCGACAGGGTTGTAGAACCCCACACGTTCGATGAAGCGACCATCACGGCGAATGCGCGAGTCGGCCACGACGATGTTGAAGAAAGGGCGCTTTTTGGCGCCGCCACGAGACAGTCGAATCACAACCACGATGTTTCCTTGAATGATGGGTTGCCCGCCGCATCCGGGAGACACTCCGGTCGAGCAGAACAGAAATCTGCGGCCACGGGTGCCGCAACAGGATCAGTGCCGTAGATACGCCGATCGACTCCTCACCGCTTCTAGAAAGCGGGGAGGACACGTCAGCCGTCACGTGAACCCTCGATTGTAAACTCTGCGCTCCCTGAATTCCCAACACCGTGACGCCGCTCCTGCTGATCCGCCCCTGCGCACCGTCCGACCTGCCGGCCGTGACCGTCGTTTACGCTTGGAATGTGCTGCACGGCACCGGCACCTTCGAGCTCGATCCACCGGATGAGATGGAAATGGCGAGGCGACATCGAGACCTCCGCGCCCGCGGCCTGCACTGGTTGGTGGCTCAGCGCGGAAATCAGGTGCTGGGCTACGCCTGTGCCGACCAGTTCCGACCGCGCGAGGCGTTTCGTTTCTGCGTCGGAGACTCGGCGTATGTGGCGCCCGACAGTGTCGGCCAGGGTGTCGGTCGGTCGCTGCTGGCGGAGTTGACGAGCCAGTGCGCGACCCTCGGCACCACCCAGATGCTGGCCGTGATCGGTGATGCTGCGAACGTCGGTTCGATCGCTTTGCACCGGTCGATGGGGTTCGAGCTGGCGGGCAAGTTGAAGGCCGTGGGTTGGAAATTCGACCCATGGCTGAACGTGGTTCTGACGCAAAGACGACTCGGCCCAGACCACGAGAGTTACCCCGAAGAAAGAACGAATGACATCACTCCGATCACCGAACAGCGCCCCATACAAATCGAAGACGCTCGCCACCTGGATCGCCATCATCGGCGGCAGCCTCGGCCTGCACCGTTTCTATCTGTACGGACTGCGTGATCTGCCGGGCTGGCTGCACCCGCTGCCCACGCTGATCGGCCTCTACGGCGTGCAGCGGGCCCGGTCGCTCGGCCAGGACGACCATCTGGCATGGGTGTTGATCCCGCTGCTGGGCTTCACCATCGCCGCAGCGATGCTCGCCGCCATCGTCTACGGACTGACCAGCGACGACAAGTGGAATGCCCGCTTCAACGCAAACCGCCCCGGACACAGCGGTTGGGCCGCGATCATCGGGGTCATGTTGGCCCTTCTGGTCGGAGCCGGTGTGCTCATCGCCGCCATCGCATTCGCCGGCCAGCGGTATTTCGAATATCAGGTCGAGACCGAACCCGTCGCCTTCAATCAGCCGGCTCCAGAGCCTGACCGGCCACGGACGGCAACAGCGCACTGATCGGCCCGCGGCCGGGAATCACCAGGTCCGGCGCCAACGCGGCCAGCGGCCAGAGCACGAAGGCACGTTCATGCAGCCGCGGATGCGGAACGGTGAGCGTCGGTGTGGAGATCGATCTTTCGCCGTAGAGCAATACATCGAGATCCAGCGTGCGCGGTGCGTTGCGGTACGGGCGCTCGCGGCCATGAGCGAGTTCGATGCGCTGAAGTGCATCCAGCAGTGCCTGTGGTGACAGCGTGGTGTCGAAACTGGCGACCGCATTCAGGTAGTCGGGGCCAGTCGAGTCGATCGGCGCGCTGCGAAACCAGGGTGAACAGCGGTGCCCGCGGGTGCCGGGAAGCTTCTGAAGCTCAACATACGCAGCGGTCAACACCGCACGTGCATCGCCCAGGTTGGCACCGAGGCCGACATAGGCGAGCGCCTCGGTCACACCGCGTCAGTCTCGCCGTCCGACGGCGGGGCGCCGCCCTCGTCAGCGGGTTTGCGGCGACGACGGCGGCGTTTCTTGGCCGGATCAACCACCGGCCGTGCGTCACCAGCGATCGCCGGCTGGCGACGCTTGCCGTCGTGCTTTCCATCCTCCACCTTGGCCTCGTCCATCAACCGACGCCGCTCGTCTTCATCGGCCAACGAAAAATCCTCCCACCAGCGCGCCAGTTCGTCCGGCGCCTCGCCCGAGTCGGCACGCAGTCGCAGGAAATCGAACCCGGCACGGAAGCGGGGTTGTTCGACCAGCGTGAACGGCGCGTTGCCGACCCGTCGCTCGAAACGCGGCTGCATCAGCCAGATCTCGCGCATGTCGCCGCCCAACTTGCCGCGCCCGGAGATGTCGCCAATGCGCGCGTCGAAGATCGCTTCCACCGCCTGTTGCAAAGCGGGGAAAGCGGGCTCGCCTTGCTGTTTCAGTTGATCCCACTGCGACTGCACGTCATGCCACAACATGCACGCCAGCATGAAGCTGGGCACCACCGGCTTGCCCTCACCGACACGCCGGTCGGTGTCGGCCAGCGCCAACCGCACGAATTCGCGGTGCGCCGCGCTGCCGCGGCTGTCGTCGAGCAGCGTGTCAAGCACCGGGAAGGTGCCGCGGTGCAGTCCCTGCTTGCGCAATTCGTCGAGACTGGCCAGCGAATGTCCGGTCTGCAGCAGCTTGATCATCTCGTCGAAAAGGCGAGAAGGCGGCACGTTCTCCAGCAACGCCGACATCGCCTGGATCGGCGCGCGGGTCTTGGGTTCGATCTCGAAGCCCAGCTTGGCGGCGAAGCGCACTGCGCGGACGATACGCACCGGGTCTTCGCGGTAGCGCGTTTCCGGGTCGCCGATCATGCGCAGCAGCTTCTTCTTCGCGTCCTTGATGCCGCCGTGGTAGTCGACAACGAGCTCGCGCACCGGGTCGTAGTACATCGCGTTGACGGTGAAATCGCGCCGCGCGGCGTCCTCGATCTGCGGGCCCCACACGTTGTCGCGCAGCACCCGACCTTCGGCGTCGACGACATGGCTGGTGTTGGCATGTCGCCCGCCAAGTTCGCCTTTCGACGTCTTCTCGTTGCCGACGACCTGCTCGGCCGCCGCCGGGTCCATCAGCGCGCGAAAGGTCGAGACTTCGATGACTTCGCTCAGCCCGCGATCCTGTCGGCCGCGACCGAACACCACATGCACGATGCGAAAGCGTCGACCGATGATGAAGGCGCGCCGGAACAGTGCTTTTACCTGCTCTGGCGTCGCGTCTGTGGCCACATCGAAGTCTTTCGGACGCAGTCCGAGCAGCAGGTCGCGAACCGCCCCACCGACGATGTAAGCCTCGTGACCGCCGTCGACCAGCGTCTGCACGACCTTGGCGGCGCGCTCGTCGACCAGGGCCGGGTCGATCTGATGCTCGTTTTTCGCGACCTCGACCCTCTTGCCGATCGACGAGGCACCGGCAGTCTTCTTCGCGGGCTTGCCCAACAGTTTGTCGAAAAACTTCTTGATCATGTGAACAGATTCAAAGTGCGCCAGCCGCGCTGGGTAGCGACCGATAGCAGCGCAGGGGTCGGGTTCGTCGCCACCGGATCGGTGGCTTTTTCGAGGAGGGGCAGATCGTTGAGCGAATCGCTGTAGACGGTGACGCGTTCGCAATCACCCCACGAAACGCCTTGCGCGCCCAGCCATTCCTCCACGCGCTGGACCTTGCCTTCCCGGTAGCTCGGCGTACCCCGGATGCGGCCAGTGATGCTACCGCGCGCATCTCGCTCGAGTTGCACGGCGATCAGGGACGGGATGCCAAACGCCGCGGCGATGGGCGCGGTCACGAAATCGTTGGTCGCAGTCACAAGTGCCACGAGGTCACCCGAAGCCTGATGGCTGCGCACAAGATCGCGGGCACTTTCACGCAGCTGCGGCTCGATGATCCCCTGCATGAACTGGCGATGAGCTGCCGCCAGTTGATCCGACGAGCGCTCCCGCAGCGGCCGGGTGGCGAATTCGATGTAGGCATGCACGTCGAGCTTCCCGGCCTTGTACTGCGCAAAGAACGCGTCGTTTCCGCAGCGAAAGCTCGGTTCATCGACCCACCCGAGCGAAATCACGAACTCGCCCCAGGCATGGTCCGAGTCGAGCGGAAGCAGTGTGTCGTCGAGATCGAACAGGCACAGGTTCACAGCAGCGTTCCAGTGAGACCGTCGTCAGTCGCTTCGCTCAACATCTGTCGCAACAAGGGCACGGTGATGGCGCGCTTGTGGACCATCGCGAATTCGTCGAGTCGGTCGAGCTGCGTCATCAGGTGCTTCATGTCGCGGGCGTGGCGATGCAGCAAATGGTCGATCACCTCGTCGGACAGGAACAAACCGCGACCATCGGCCTCGCGGCGCAGCGCCCCACGCGACTCTGCCTCCGACAGGGGCTGAACTGCCATCACATGGCCCCAGCCCAGGCGAGACCGGAGGTCGTCCCGCAACGGCAGATCGACTGGCGGCAACCGTCCCGAAGCGACCAGTGGTGTCGCATGAGTGGTGGCCTCGACGAACAGCGCAAACGCGGCGTGCTGTTGTTCCGCGTCAAAAGCGTCACATCCATCCAGCACGATCAGACTCCAGCTCTCGTCGTGAACCCACGGCGTCGGTTCAGTCGCACCGAACCAGCCGATCCGACCACCCTGGACCTGCGTTTCGTGTGCCAGCGCGCGCAGCAGGTGAGTCTTGCCGCTGCCCTGCGGTCCCCACAAGTACAGCGGCGTGAGCCGCGATCCCGGATCGCGCAAATGGGCCAGCACCATCGCATTGCCCCCCGGGACGAAGGATTCAAAGGTCGGCGTGCTGCCAGACGCGATGGGCAGCGGCATCTGTTTCATGAGGCGCAACCCCGCGTGGGTTTCAGCTTCGACCTGAACCAAGTCACCCCCAGCCGCGTCAATGAAACCGTGGCTGCTCTCCCCGGCGCAAGCGGGCGAGCTGTTCGGCCATCGCAGTACTGTCGTTGGCATCGGGGCGGTTGCGCAAGTAGGTTTCGAAATCCTCGGCGGCCTTGTCGGTCTGACCGAGTTCGGCCCAGGCGAGCCCGCGGTCGCGCAGCTCTTCATGCGCCTGAGGCAACAACACCACGAGCCGGTTCAGCACGCGCAGCAACCGGGGCCAGTCCTCCGCCGAGCTGTGGATTTCCTTCAGGTTGCGCAGCATCCTCGCCAGAATTTCGCGCGGTGGCGCTGCCTGCAAGAACAGGCCCAGCGGCGCGTCGAATTCACCGATCAACCCCTGACTGCGCTTGTAGGGGACGAGCCTGTCGTCGAGTTCGTCGCGGGACAAGGACTTGCCAGTGAACGGATCGATCACCACCTCGCCGTTGTGCGGCCCGCTGTGCATGCTGAGTTTGACCAGGAAGTGCCCTGGGAACGATATCCCGTGGATGCGCAACCCGAGCTGAGTGGCGATCTCGACGTAGATGATCGCCAGCGTGATCGGGATGCCTCGACGGGTGCGCAGCACTTCGTGCAGGTAACTGTTACTCGGGTCGTAGTAGTTGTTGACGTTGCCGCCGAAGCCCAGCTCGTGGA
>JARXKP010000047.1:0-3550 GCA_030271615.1 Pseudomonadota bacterium | reverse complement strand
CTGTTACTCGGGTCGTAGTAGTTGTTGACGTTGCCGCCGAAGCCCAGCTCGTGGAAGAAATACCGGTTCAGCCAGCGCAGGCGCTGCAGTGGCACGACATCGACCGGGATGCGGCGCTTCAGCTTGTCGGCCAGCTCGTCCACCTCGGCAAGCACCGCTTGAACGTCGAGCTGAGGGTGTTCGTCTTGAGCGATCGAGGCGGCCGCTTCGAGCAACGACAGACTGGCATCATCGGCCACCAACGAGGAGAAATATTCGAGCGCTGTGGGCGTCGCGTACTGGAACGGTCCGGGCATTCATCGAGTGTAAGGCGGTGCCGGGAAGGGCCGAAACACCCTCAGCCACGCCGTGCGAAGTCTTTCAAGCGGATGCCCATCAGTCGCAAGGCCAGGAAGTAAAGCAGGGCCACACCCACCAGGCAGCCAGCGAGCAAACCGACTCGCAAAGCCCGCTGCGACCCGAGTCCGACCCAGTCGATGCCGACCGCCGCAACGCCGAGCGCGAGCCCGAGAATCGAGCTGGCGCACAGCACGCGCACACTGAACCCCGGCCACCCTGCGGCAGGAACGTAAGTGCCCCGGCGGCGCAGCCCAACGAACAGCCAGCCCGCGTTGACCAAGGCACCCAGCCCGATCGACAGTGCCAGGCCGGCATGGCCGAGCCAGGGAACAAACAGCAGGTTCATCAGTTGCGTGAGGATCAGCACCGCGACGGCAATCTTGACCGGTGTGCGGATGTCTTGCCGCGCGTAGAAACCGGGGGCCAGCACCTTGACACCGATCAGTCCCATCAGCCCGACGCCGTAGCCCATCAGCGCCCGCACCGTTTGCTCGACATCACGCGGGCTGAACTGCCCATAGTGGTACAGCACCGAAACCAGCGCCGTCGGAAACACCAGCAAGGCCACCGCGCACGGCAGGGCCAGCAGCAGCACCAGACGCAGGCCCCAGTCCAGGTGACTGGAATACGCCGCCGCGTCGTTGCTGGCCTGGGCGGCCGATAGCTGCGGCAGCAACACGACGCCAAGCGCGACGCCAAGCAACGCCGTCGGAAACTCCATCAGGCGGTCGGCATAGGTCAACCACGACACCGCGCCGACACCGACGTGCGAGGCGATCTGCGTGTTGATCAGCAGCGACAGCTGCGCCACCGACACACCGAGGAGCGCGGGCGCCATCTGTCGCAGGATGCGGGCTACACCGGGGTGGTGCAGCGAACTGCGCAAGAGGCCCCAGGAGAAACCGATGCTCGGCAAACTGTCGATCGCGCGCAACGCAGGCCACTGCACCGCGAGCTGCATCACGCCCCCCACCATCACGCCCACCGCCAGCGCGTAGATCGGCTCGATGCCGTGTTGCTGGAACCACGGAGCCAGCAGCCAGGCCGAGGCGATCACGGCAAGGTTCAACAGCACGGGTGTGACCGCGGGCACCGCGAACCGCTTCCAGGTGTGCAACACGCCTGCCGAGAGCGCCACCAGAGACATGAACCCGATGTACGGGAACATCACGCGGGTCATCACCACCGCACGGTCGAATTCCTGCAGCCCCGAGGCCATCACCCACACCAGAAGTGGAGCGGCAACCGTGCCGATCACACAAGTAAGCGCCAAGGCCCAGAACAGCACCGTGGCGACGGCATCGACGAGCCGCCGAGTGGCCTCGTCGCCGGCATTCGTGCGGCTTGCCGCGAGGATCGGCACGAAGGCCTGCGAGAACGCACCTTCGGCGAACAGGCGGCGCAGCAGGTTCGGAATGCGAAACGCCACGTTGAACGCGTCGGTGGACGCGCTCGCGCCGAAGGTCGCGGCCACCAGCAGTTCACGACCCAGGCCGGTGATGCGAGAAGCGAGTGTCAGCAGCGAAACGGTGGAAGCAGCACGCAGCAGGTTCATGGGGAGAAGGGTACGGACGAGTGCAGGCCACCGATCGACGCGAAAGGCCGGGCAGTATAGGCAGCGACCGACCGCCTCCGGCCGGTCGGTCAACGCGCTTCACCGCACCGGTGGTTCGACTGCTATACTCGCGGGCTCTGCTCTAACTGCACACCTAAACAAGCATGGCCACTTCATCCAAAGCCAAGAAGAAAACCGTTCGCATCGCCTCCGGCTTGAAGCGGGTGCGTCAGGACGTGAAGCTGAACGCCGCCAACACCGCGCTTCGCTCGAAATTCCGCACCGTCATCAAGAACGTGCAGAAGGCCGTGATCGCAGGCGACAAGGCGAAGGCCGCTGACCTGTTCAAGACGGCCGAGCAAGTGATCGACTCGGTGGCCGACAAGGGACTGTTCCACAAGAACAAGGCTGCTCGCCACAAGAGCCGCCTGTCGGCCAAGATCAAGGCGCTGCCTGTCGCGGCCTGATCTTCCGACTCGATGCAATAAAAGGCCCGCTCAGCGGGCCTTTTGCATTTCTGCCTCTCAGTGTGTTCGTCAGCGCTCAGCAGGCGGCGCCGGTGGATTCAGCAAGCACGCATCGGCCACCTGCAACTGATTGTCGCGGGCGAAGGCCATGACGAAATCCCAGGCCATCGGTTCGGCTTCCCGCAGCCGCTCGTCGACGATGACGCACTTGATGCCGTTGATGACGCGCGGCACGCAGTACGGCGAATAACCGATGAACGAGCCGAGGCCTCCTGCCGACCCTTCGGGTCGAAAGCACGACATCGCGCCGGCCAGTCGCTCGGCCCAGTCGCTGGGTCGGAATGTCTGTCCGCCCAGCGTGATGCCTTGGATGAACACTTCACGATGTGGAGATGAACTCATGCTGTGAGAGTAGGGAGAAGAATGGTTCTGCGACCGAGGCGTTTCAGGACGATTTCGTCTTGAAACGCTCTGGCAGATTGTGCCGCCTGCGTGTTGCAGGGCAGCAAGTTCAATGCTGAATTTCGACCGATACACAGCAGCGCGACGCCCCCCGCATGGGCGATCGCCACGAGGCGTCACCGTAGAATTCAGCACATGTGCTGACGCGAAGAGGCATCGCATTCAGCCCCTCGCCCCAGCAGAGTCCCGCCATGAACGCCCCTGAAAAGACAGTCGTCGACCCCGAGCCCCATGTGATGCACACCTACGGCCGCCTGCCGATGGCGATGTCGTATGGGCGCGGTTGCTGGGTGTGGGACACCGATGGCAAGAAGTACCTCGACGGGCTGGGCGGCATTGCGGTCAACACGCTCGGCCATGCGCATCCGAAGCTGGTTCCTGCGCTGCAGGAACAGATCGGCCGACTGATCCACACCTCCAACTACTACGCCTCGCCGTTGCAGGAAGACCTGGCGGCAACGCTGTGCGAACTGTCAGGCCTCGACCGCGTGTTCTTCTGCAACAGCGGCCTCGAAGCCAACGAAGCGGCGCTGAAGATCGCCCGCAAGTTCGGACACGACAAGGGCATCGATCGACCCGAAGTCATCGTCTATGAAAAGGCCTTCCATGGCCGCTCGATCGCCACACTGTCGGCCACAGCCAACCCTAAGATTCACGCAGGCTTCGGCCCGCTGGTCGAAGGTTTCGTGCGTGTGCCACTGAACGACGTGGCAGCGATCGAAGAGGT
>JARXKP010000356.1 GCA_030271615.1 Pseudomonadota bacterium | reverse complement strand
GGGGCCCGGGTATCCGCATCGATCCGCTGAGCCCATACGTCAAATCACGTAGTCGATTCGCATTGGAATCAGGTGGGGCCGTGGTAATTTTTCTCCAGGCTGTTATTTCCCGAATGGAAGCAACGAATGAAGAAGTTTCTGTGGGTTGGAATGATCGCTTGGATGGCCAGTGGCTGCGGGGAGCTTTCGTACAAGCGAGGTGCCTCTGCGAATGACCTGGAGCTGGCGACGAAATCCTGTGAATCGGCTGGCGATGAAAAGGCCGTTACCCAATGCCTTCAAGGCAACGGTTGGGTCGTCAGGAAACTCGACGACATTGACTTGTTTGCTGCTGCGAGTGTGAATCCGGACCATCGAAATCTGGTTGCCGGCGCGTCCGTCGGCACCGCTTCGAGCACGGTCCCGGCAGGTCACGCGGCCAGTGACAAGGCCGGTTCGGAAAATCACGATGTCAACAGGACCGTCTCGACTGAGGCGATCGGTCAGTCCTTGACTCCGCCGCCATCCACCAGCCCGTTGGATGTCTACACCGTGAGTTCCTGGTGGAAAACGGGCGCCGGTCGAGAGTCCCTGGAAAGGGATACCGGTGAATGCGTGGAAAGACTGGGTGAAGCGCACAAACCCGATCACAAGACGCAGCAGGTCTCCCGGGGCCTTGTCGTCTGCATGCATGAAAAGGGTTGGAAGGCGCTGAGACAGCAATAGGTCGACATTCGCTGACCGAGTTGAATCGGCGTCGGCAGACCTGACCCTGCGGCGCGGGCGGTACATCCGATTCCCACCCGCTGCGTGAGCGGTGCGCAATGCGCCGTCGTCAGCGACTCGGTGCGACTCTGCAGGAATTCGTATGGACAAAGCTTGCCGGCCCGGCATGAAGCCGCATCCTGCTCATCGACCGCGCACGGCCACGCCGTAGGACGCCCGCTACGTTGCGTGACGGCCGTGTCCGATGGAGCGCTGCAGCCGTGCTTTCATACTCACTTTCCCTGTGCGAGTGTCCAGGGTACGTCGCGTACACCGATGTTTATTGCTTCTTGAAGGTGATCCCCATGAATACGATTCTCAGAATTGCGTTGACCCTGACCGGGTGGGCGATGGCCGCACAGGCCTTCGCGCAGGTCACTTTCTACGAGCATGACGGCTACCAGGGCCGCTCCTTCAGCACCCAGCGCGCGGTCGCCGACTTCGAGCAGTTCGGCTTCAACGATCGCGCTTCGTCGGTCGTGGTCCGGGGCAAGCGGTCGGATCGATGGGAGGTCTGCGAGGACGGGGGCTTCAGTGGCCGCTGCGTCGTCTTGCGCCCGGGTGAATATCCGTCGCTGTCCGCGATGGGCTTGAACGATCGCGTCTCGTCGGTGCGAATCGTGGATCGCAACGCGCGTGTCGAGGACGACCGCTATGCGCCTGCGGTGCCACCAGCAGACGCCAGTCAGATCGTGCTCTACGAACACGAAGGTTTCGAGGGCCGCAGTTTTTCCGCATCGACCACCGTGGATGACTTTCGAGACAACGGCTTCAACGATCGGGCCTCGTCCATCGTGGTTCGAGGGGGGCGGTCGGATCGATGGGAAGTCTGCGAGGACGGAGGTTTCGGGGGTCGCTGCGTGGTCTTGCGCCCGGGCCAGTACCCGTCGCTGACGGCGCTGGGCTTGAACGATCGCGTCTCGTCGGCCCGCGTGGTCGATCGTGATGCGAGTGTCGAAGACGACCGTTATGCGCCGTTGCCCATGGTCTCGCGCGACTATGGTCGGCGCAACAACGAGCGCCTGTATGAGGCCGACATCATTGCGGTGCGCGCCGTGGTCGACACCGATGGCCAGCGCTGCTGGGTCGATTCCGCGCAGGCCGCAAAGGAGCGCGATGGCCGTCAAGTGAATGTGCCTGGTGCATTGATCGGCGCGGTGATCGGCGGCATCCTTGGTCACCAGGTGGGTGGAGGCACCGGAAAGAATGTCGCCACCGGCATCGGCGTCATCGCGGGGGCAGCCGTGGGCAGCCAGGTCGGCGGCAAGAGAGGCCGTGACGAGGATCGCAGCGCGAGAAGTCATCAGCTGGTGACCACGCAGGATGTGCCGCGTTGCCCACGTTCAGCGGGCTCCGCTCGGCCCGCCTACTGGGATGTGACCTACCGCTTTCGCGGCCAGGAGCATCGGGTGCAGATGACGACGCCACCCGGCAAGACGGTGACCGTCAACGAGCAGGGTGAGCCGCGCGCCTGATGAGGGGGGATGAGCGCAACTGACCGCTGCGATATCGCGAGCGTCACGCGATCAACCGCAGCGCACGTGCGGTGTTGATCGCCTGGAGCCGGTTGCTGACGCCGAGCTTGGAGTAGATGTTCTTCAGGTGAAACTTGACGGTGTTCTCCGAGACGAACAGCTGCCCGGCGATCTCGCGGTTGGTGATGCCGTTGACGAGCAGCAACAGCATGTCTCGCTCGCGGTCGGACAGTCGCTCCGTCAGGTGCGTTCTGACGTGCTGGCGGCCCAGGTCCGAGCCTGAGGCGGCGAGCAGCTGCTCGATGTAGGCGCGGTCCGGATCGGTGTTGGCGCCGCCGGGTTCGCTGGTTCGAAGCATCGTCTGATACGCATCACGGAGCAGCTCGACCACGCCTTCGCCCTCGTCGAGCAGGCAGCGTACATAGGCGCCCTTGCGGCCCAGTTGCAGCGCGCGCCGCAGGCTGCGGTGCGCGGAGTTGCGCGCCCCGGTGCTGTGGTGCAGCAGCGCCTCCAGCACGCACAGCTTGATGTCGCGGTAGGTGCGTCCTCGCTGGCGCTGACGTTCGCGCGCGATGCGCTGGGCCGCGTCTGCGGGGTCGTTGCGTGCGATCGCCAAGCGGATCAGCCCGTAGCCCGAGCCTTCCATGTCCTCGGACATGTGTATCCAGTGCGCGTCGTCCGACCGTGCATCGGGGGCGATCCGCGACGCCAGCGCCTCGGCGCGTTCGATGTCGTGCGCCGCGAGCGCGAGTCGCACGCGCTCCCACTCGCTCACGGCCACCAGCCGTTG
>JARXKP010000046.1 GCA_030271615.1 Pseudomonadota bacterium | reverse complement strand
GTTTTCGGTGGTAAAGCTCATCGTGTGATCCTGAGGGGGAAGTCTTGTGCCGGCTGGGTTCCTCAGCCGTGAACGGGTCAGATGCTGCGTGCCGTCATCTGCTGGGCGATGTAGTCGGCCTGTCGGATGGCGAGCGTCACGATCGTCAGGGTTGGATTCTCCGCGCCGCCGGTGGTGAACTGGCTGCCGTCGCTGATGAACAGGTTGGCGATGTCGTGCGTCTGCCCGTGTGCGTTGCACACGCTGTCCTTGGCCGACGCGCCCATGCGACAGGTACCCAGATTGTGCGTGGACGGGTAGGGCGGCGTGCGGAAGCTCTTGATCGCGCCGGCCGCCTCGTAGACGCGCTGACCCTGGCGGAAAGCGTGTTCGCGCATCGCGATGTCGTTCTCGTGATCGTCGTAGTGGACGTTGGGCGCAGCGTTGCCCCACTTGTCCTTGACGTTGGTGTTCAGCGTGACGCGGTTGGTCTCGCGCGGCATGTCCTCGCCGACCAGCCACATGCCGGCCAGCCGGGTGTAGTTGTCCATGTAGTCGGCGAACTCGGCGCCCCAGCCGCCCGGGTTCAGGAACGCCGCCATGAACGGGATGCCGAGGGACAACGTCTCCATCTCGTAGCCGCCGGCGAAGCCGCGTCGGGTGTCGTGGCGAGCTTCGTCGCGGATGATGCCGGCCATCGTGGTGCCGCGGTACATGTGCACCGGCTGCTTGAACATGCCGTACACCGACCCGGTCATGTGCCGCATGTAGTTGCGACCCACTTGCCCTGATCCATTCGCCAGGCCGTCCTTGTACAGCTTCGAGGCCGACAGCAGCAGCAGGCGCGGCGTCTCGATCGAGTTGCCGGCCACGCAGACGATGCGCGCCTTCTGGCGCTGTTCGACTCCGGCCTTGTCGAAGTAGACGACGCCCGTGACCTTGCCCGCGTCGTCGTGCTCGATGCGCGACACGTGCGATTCGGGACGCAGGTCCATGTTGCCGGTCCTCTCGGCCTTGGGCAGTTCGGTGTACAGCGTGCTCCATTTGGCGCCGCTCTTGCAGCCCTGGAAGCAGAAGCCCAGCTGCATGCATCGCGTGCGGCCGTCGCGCGGCTGGCTGTTGATCGCCATGTTGCCGGTGTGCACTTCCTGGTAGCCCAGCTTGGTGGCGCCGGCGTACATCACCTTGAAGTTGTTGTTGCCCGGCAGTCCCGGGATGCCGTTCGTGCGGGTCACGCCCATCTTGTCCTCGGCGCGCGCGTAGTACGGCTCGAGTTCCTTCAGCGTCACTGGCCAGTCCATCAAGCTGGTGCCCTTGATCTCGCCGTAGGTGGTGCGTACCTTGAACTCGTGCTCCTGCAGGCGCAGCGACGCGCCGGCCCAGTGCGTGGTGGTACCGCCCACGGTCTTGCAGATCCAAGCGGGCAGTCCGGCAAAGTCTTTCGCCACCCGCCAGCTTCCCGAGGTGGTGCGCGGGTCGAGCCAGGCCAGTTGACTGAACGACTTCCACTCGTCGTTGATGAAGGTTGCGCTGGACTGCAATGCGCCCGCCTCCAGCACCACGACCTTGATGCCCTTCTGGCACAACTCGTTGGCCAGTGTGCCGCCACCGGCTCCCGACCCGATGATGACGACCACCGAGTCATCGTTGAAATCGAACTTCGCCATTCTTGTCTCCTGACTTCTTGTGGGCTTTTCCTGCTCGCTTGCGCTTCAGCTGATGAGCGGCGGCGGGCTGGCTTTCGAGGTGGGCGCAGGCAGCCACTTCAGGTCCTGGAAGCCGCGCGTGAGGTAGCCGCCTTTCTCCCACGACGAACCCGGGTAGCCGAAGACGGCGTAGGCCATGTCGTTGTCGTACAGCGAGGTGACGCACTGCCCGCGCACGGTGTTGAAGAACGGCGTGCCTTCGATGGCTTTCACCACGCTCAGCTTCTGCGCCGCCGATGCCTTGATGAAGCTGCCGCCCGCCGCGTGATCGAGGGCGGAGATGCCGTCGCGCAGCATCGGCAGCGCATCGGCTTTTCCGTCGAGATCCTTGGCCAGCAGCGCGTACACCGCGTCGGGCAGTTTCTTGTGCGGGAACAGCACGCGGCCCAGGGCCATCAGCGTCTGGCCTTGGCTCTTGTCGAGCTGCTTCAGCTCGACGGCCCACACCGGCGAGGGCGCGAGAGCCGCCAGTACCGAGCTGGCCGCGACGGTGCCCATCAGGATGCCCGAGCCTTTGAGAAATTCGCGCCGGGCCAGCGGAAGGTCGAGCTTGGGAACCTGCCCGCTGTCTTCGTGGCAAAAGGCTGCATCTGCGCTGGCGAGCGCGGGCGATGCGATAGGGATCACGCGCATGTGGGGTCTCCTGTTTCCTGGGTGCTGGCGAGGCCCGACGTCGACCCCGAAGGCGCGAAGTGTTGCATCCACACGGGCGGCAAACGGCCTGCCCGGCAGCCTGTCAGGGAAAGTCCTCGTTCAGGAGCGTGGCGGTTGTCTGCGCAGTTCAGCAGGTCTGCGTCGCTGCTGTAGTCAGAGTCACCGGTGGGTGGGGCGTGCTCCGCAGAAGCGCGGCCCCCGAGTGGCAACCCCGTCCAGCGGTGCTCGCGGGGCCGTGGCCGATTTGTCGAGCTGCGCAAAGCCGCGAGGCTTCAGTGAGAGCTGCGTCCGCGCGAGGCCTCTGTGCGTGAACCGACGTGCGCTTGGCGAAGCTCGGAAGGGCGGGTCCGAATTCGCCCGGTCGGCCAGCCACGCCCGCGCACAACGGCACTCGTTCGGTCAGCGGGATGGGGTGTCGGTCGAGTCGGGTTCGGTGTCGTCTGGCAACGAACCGCCGCGCCGGGTGTCGTGCTTGGCAAGCGCCGTGGCGACAGCGCGCTTGAGCTTGCCGACTGCGCCATGGATGGCCTGGTGGGCGGTGCCGGCGTGGTCCTTGACGACCACGGGCTCCATGCCCACCAATCGGGCTTCGAGCGTGCAATGGATGTCGTCGGGCGTGGACTTGGCATGGCTGTTCGCGTCGGCGAGGTGGGCCTCGACCCGCGTGATGTGCTCGGCGAACCGACCGAGAGCATCCTTCACCACGGTCTCGAGGTGATCGGCCATGCCGTGGCGCCCTTCGATGTGCGGGTCGGTGTTCAGGATGATTTGCATGGGGTGCTTCCGTTGTTGTCGGTACTGCCAGTATCGATCAGTGCGGCTGGGCCGGCTTGCCCAGCGGATGACCGGGGAGTGTCTTTCCGACGATGGCGGCACCGAACCACGATTGCTTGCCTTCGACCCCGTCGCCATGCCGTGCGGAAAAAAGAAAAGGCCCGGTGGTGAAACCGGGCCTCTCTGTCTGTCGGCTCAGGCTGGATGCCTGAGCACAGTCAGCGCTGGATCAGGACTCAGGCGGTGCGCTTGGTCTTGGTCGCAGCGGCAGCCTTCACGGCTGTGCTGGTCATCGCCTGGAAGTTGGCTTCGGCCACTTCGACGGCTTGCTTGGAAGCCTTGTTCACGCTTTCGTAAGCGTTGTTGGCGGCTGCCACGGCGGACTTGACCAGTGCCACTGCGTTCTCGCTGCCGGCAGGTGCGTTCTTGACCGCGGTGTCGACCACGGACATGAACTTCTTCTGCGCGTCGGCGGCGGTCGCTTCAGCGGCCTTGGTCATTTCCGACGTCGTCGCGGTGGCGATGTCGTACAGGTGGCGGCTGTAGGCCGCTGCCTTTTCAGCCGCTGGCTGCAGCAGCGAAGTCTGCAGTGCGATGAATTCCTGTGCGTCCTTGGCGGACAGCGCGGCGTGGGTGGATTCAGCGGCTTCGCCCATGGCGGCCTTGGCCACTTGAAGGTTCAGCTCGACGAGCTTTTCAACGCCTTCGAAAGCCTTGGCGGTCAAGCCAAACAGTGTGTCGAGGTTCGATTTTTGGGCGGCGACGATTTGTTCTGCGGTCAACATGGAGATCTCCTGAGGGTGGGACACGATGACGGTCAAAGAGCGAATGGTGTGGAGCTCAGAGCCGTTGCCTTACAACACGTTTAAGCTGAAGCACAACGTTTGTTGCAGTGCAGCATGGGTTGAAGTATAGGAGGTTGCCTGCGATTGACAAGGGATTTTGGTGCAATGCAGCAAATCTAGGGGGGGCTTCCTAATCGACCCTTGTCGGGGCTTGAAGGGCGTCTCGGCACAATCGACTGGGTGCAGGCTTTTCATTCCGACCTCTTCGTGTTGCCGCTGCCCCAGGGACACCGGTTCCCGATGGCCAAGTACCGGCTGTTGCGCGATCGCGTTGCCGGCGAGTTGACGGACATCGAGCTGCTCGAAGCGCCAGCGGCGCTCGACGGCGAACTCGTTCTGGCTCATACGCGAGACTACGTTGGCGCGGTCGTGGATGGCCGTCTCACGGAGGCGCAGCAGCGCGAGATCGGCTTTCCGTGGTCACTGGAGATGGTCGAACGATCGCGCCGTTCAGTGGGTGCCACCATCGCGGCCGCGCGCTCTGCGCTGGCGGGTGGGGTGGCGGTCAATCTGGCCGGTGGCACCCACCACGCCTGCACCGACCGTGGCAGCGGCTTTTGCGTGTTCAACGATGTGGTGGTCGCGGCGCGCTTGATGCAAGCCGAATGGCCCCGGCGCCACAGTCCTCCGCTGCGCGTGGCGGTGGTCGATCTCGACGTGCACCAGGGCAATGGAACGGCAGCTCTCTGCCGTGACGACGCGACGATCTACACACTGTCGATGCACGGTGCGAACAACTTTCCTTTTTGCAAGGAGACCAGCGATCTCGATGTGGAACTCCCGGACGGTTGTGGCGATGATGACTACCTGTCCGCACTCGACCTCGCACTCGACCGGCTGTGGCATCACCACGAGCAGGCGACCGACGGCGGTCCCCCGGGACTGATCTTCTTTCTGGCGGGAGCCGACCCCCACGAAGGCGATCGCCTCGGTCGCCTGAAGCTCACGGCTGCCGGGCTCGCCGAGCGGGATCGCCGTGTCTTCAGTTCGGCGTTCGAACGTCGTGTTCCGGTGGCAGTGTCGATGGCTGGCGGTTACGGACGCGTGATCGAAGACACCGTTGCCGTGCAGGTGAACACGCTGCGATCGGCGCTCGAGCACTGGCGTGCCTGGCAACAGTCGACGTCGATACCGCAAGGGTCGTTCAAACAGCCGGCCTGAGACAATCGACCGATGGAAAACCTCCCCTGGATCACGCTCGCGCTGGCCGTCGTCACCCTGTTGTTGATCCTGTTGCTGGCGTGGCGCCGAGGCGATGACGCGCCTGCTCAGGCGCGTCAGCAGGCGCTGGCCGATGCCTTTCGGAACGGGTCCGAGCGACTGGAACGCGAGCTGCGCGACGAGCTGGGCCGCAGCGCGCAGGGAACGCGTCTGGAACTGGGCACCGCGCTCGGTACCTTTCAGCAGACGCTGCTGAACCAGCAGGGCGATGTCGCCCGCACGCAGAACGAACAGATCGACAGCTTTCGCACGCAGCTGGCTGCGATGCAGACGCTGGTGAGTCAGTCGTTGCAGACTGCGACCCACACGCAGACCGCCCAGGCACAGGCTTCGCGCGAATCGCAGGACATGGCGCTGAAGCGTTTTTCCGATGCGCTCGGCGCTCAATTGCGCGACATGGCCGAGGCCAACGAACGGCGCCTGAACGAAGTCAAGGGGAGCGTCGAGCAGCGCTTGACCGCGCTGCAGCAGGGCAACGAACTGAAGCTCGAGCAGATGCGCGCGACGGTCGACGAGAAGCTGCATGCGACGCTGGAAGCGCGCCTCGGTGAAAGCTTCAAGCAGGTCGCCGACCGGCTCGAACAGGTGCACCGCGGGTTGGGCGAGATGCAGGGGTTGGCGAAGGATGTGGGGTCGCTGAACCGGGTGCTGACGAACGTGAAATCGCGCGGCGTCTTCGGCGAGGTGCAGCTGGCCGGGCTGCTCGAACAGGTGTTCACGCCCGACCAGTACGCGACCAACGTCGAGACCGTGCCTGGCAGCGGCGCACGGGTCGAGTTCGCGATCAAGCTGCCGGGGCGGCGCGACGACGGCGTGCCGCTGTGGCTGCCGATCGACGCGAAGTTTCCGCGTGAGGACTACGAACGACTGCTCGATGCGCAAGAGCGCGCCGACAAGACCGAGGCCGAGGCCGCCGGCAAGGCGATCGAGATGCGCTTGCGCGCCGAGGCCCGGACCATCCGCGAGAAGTACGTTGCGTCGCCGCACACGACCGAGTTCGCGATCCTGTTCGTGCCCACCGAAGGCCTGTATGCCGAGGCGTTGCGCCGTCCCGGCCTCATGGAGGCGCTGCAGCGCGAACACCGCGTCACGCTGGCCGGCCCGACCACCTTGCTGGCAACGCTGAACAGCCTGCAGATGGGCTTTCGCACGCTGGCGCTCGAAAAGCGCTCGACCGAGGTGTGGGAGGTGCTCGGAGCGGTGAAGACCGAGTTCAGCAAGTTCGGAGAGGTGCTGGCCAAGACCAAGAAGAAGCTCGACGAAGCCAGCAACACCATCGACCAGGCTCAGACCCGCACCAACGTGATGACCCGAACGCTGAAGAAGGTCGAAGGGTTGTCCGAGCCGCGCACCCGTGCGTTGTTGCCCGGTGCCGATGCGGACGCCGAGATCGAAACCGTGACCGCGGACAGCGCAGCGGCGAACGATTGATGTCGTTTTCGCGCCCCTTGCTGGCGCTGATCCTGGCCCAGGTGTTCCTGCATTCGTGCATGACCGGCGTGCGGGTGGCGGCACCCTTGTTGATGTTGCGACAGGGGCACGCCGAATGGGCGGTGGGTCTGCTGCTCGGCCTGTTCGCTGCGGCCCCGGTCGCTGCGTCGCTGCACGCCGGACGCATGGCCGATCGCCACGGCTACCACCGGCCGATGCGTCTCGCGGTGGCGTTGACGGCCGGTGGTGGACTGCTGGCGGCCGCAGCGATCTGGCTGACCGCGTCGGCGCCCGTCAGCGGTTGGGTCGCACTCGATGCACTGCGTTCGTCGCCGCGGTCGGGTGCCTTCGCGGTCTTGTGTGTTGCCGCGATGCTGTGCGGTGTCGGCGCCAATGTCGGCTTGATCGTCATCCAGCGCAGTGCCGGGCGCCTGGCCTCCGGCGGCGGAACCGAGATCACCCGCATCTTCAGCTGGCTGGGTCTGGCGCCTGCGATGTCGAACATGATCGGACCGGTGATCGCCGGCACGGCGATCGACGCCGCCGGGTTCGGCAGCGCCTTCCTTGCGCTTTCCGCGCTGCCGCTGATCAGCTTGTGGTGGATGCGCCAGGTGCCGGTCGAAGTGTCTGTTCCGCGATCGGTGGGTGGGCCGGTGACCAGCGCCTGGGGTCTGCTGCGCACACCCGGAATGCGTCGTCTGCTGCTGGTGAACTGGCTGCTTTCGTCGAGCTGGGATCTGCATGCGTTTCTGGTACCCGTGCTGGGTCACGAGCGGGGCCTCAGCGCGTCGGCGATCGGGCTGATCCTGGGTACCTTCGCGGCGGCGGTGGCCTTCGTGCGGCTGCTGATTCCGTGGATCGCGCATCGACTGCGCGAGGCTCAGGTGCTGACCGGCGCGATGTTGACGACGGCCGCTGTGTTTTCGATCTATCCGTTGGCCACGTCAGCGCTTGCCATGGCGGCCTGCGGGGCGGTGCTGGGGATTGCGCTGGGCAGCGTTCAGCCGATGATCATGACGACACTGCATCGACTCACCCCCTGGCAACGTCACGGCGAGGCGCTGGCGTTGCGTTCGATGACGATCAATGGAGCCAGCACGCTGATGCCGCTGCTGTTCGGGGTCGTTGGTTCCGCGCTTGGCGCGGCGCCTCTGTTCTGGATGATGGGGTTCGCCATGGCGACAGGCAGCGTCGTCGCCCGCCGGGTCGGTCGGCTTCCCGTTGTCGAGAACCCGGTCGTCAGAACCTGAAGCCGGAGGTCCCGGTGCCAGGTGGCGTGTAGGGCCGCACTTCTTTCGCCTCGTCGAGCAGCGCGGGTGGGCGCGCCGACGCTTCTTCCCGCGCCACGCTGCGCCGTTCGGTCAGCGGCGTCGCCTCGGGGAATTGGTAGCTCGCGGGCAGCTTCGATTCCTTGGGGTAGCCGGCGGCATCGAGGTAGGAGGTCCAGGTTTCGGAAGACAAGCCGCGCACGACCTGGGCGCCGATCGTCACCGCCGGCGCATCGCGTCCGCCGGTCAGGCGCAACAGCGCTTCACCGTCTTCGCCGGTGACGACGTTTTTCTCGGCATGCGGGATACCGCGCTGCCGCAGGAGTTGCCGCGCCGAATCGCAAGGGGGGCAGTTGGCCGTCACGTACAGCGTCACCGGATAGCGCTGGACTGCCTGACGCAACTCGGCGGGCAGCGCGGCCTCGGAGGCTGCCGGCGTGCGATTCGCCTTGAATGTCGAGATGCGATCGCCCGCGACGACCGGTGGTCGGTCGGTGTAGGTCACCTTGCCGTCCGCACCGACCACCTTGTATTGCTGCGCGAACCCGGGCACGGATGAGAACGTGAGCAGGGCAGCTGTCACCAGCATCACCGCAGCGGCGAACTGCGCAGGCTTGCGAGTGTTCGGGATCGGATGTTTTCTCATGAGCGGGTCTCCTCTAACGCATTTTCCGCACAGATGACGGGATCGGCTGCAGCGTGGGGTCAGGCCATACCCTGGTGACGCAGCAGGGCATCGATGCTCGGTTCGCGGCCGCGGAAGGCCTTGAAGCTCTCCATCGCCGGGCGGCTGCCACCCGCCTCGAGAACCGCCTGCCGGTATCGACGGCCGGTCTCGACATTGAGCACGCCGCCAGCCTGCGCTGTTTCCTCGAATGCGGCCCAAGCGTCGGCCGACAGCACTTCGGCCCATTTGTAGCTGTAATAGCCGGCCGAGTAGCCGCCGGCGAAGATGTGCGAGAAGCTGTGCTGGAACCGGTTGAAAGCTGGTGGTTTGAACACCGAGACCTCATCGCGCACCTCGTCGAGCAACTCCTCGATGCGTTTCTCGCTGCCGGGTTCGGCGTGCAGGCGCATGTCGAACAACGAGAATTCGACCTGTCGCAGCGTCTGCAGGCCGCTCTGGAAATTCTTGGCCGCCAGCATGCGGTCGAACAGTTCGCGCGGGAGCGATTCACCGGTGTCGGCGTGCGCGGTCAGCCGCTTGACGACGTCCCATTCCCAGCAGAAGTTCTCCATGAACTGGCTGGGCAACTCGACCGCATCCCACTCGACACCCGAGATGCCTGCCACGCCGATGTCGTTGACCTGCGTCAGCATGTGATGCAGGCCGTGGCCGAACTCATGGAACAGCGTGGTCACGTCGTCGTGGCTGAGCAGTGCGGCCTTGCTTGGCAGCGGCGGTGTGAAGTTGCAGACCAGTTGCGCGACCGGCGTCTGCAGCCGGCCTTCGGGGCGGGCCCAGCGGCCGCGCACCTCGTCCATCCAGGCGCCCGGCCGCTTGCCGGGACGTGCGTAGGGGTCGAGGTAGAACTGGCCGACCAGCTCGGCCGGACCATCCGACCCCGGTGCGGCCGGCCGCTCGATGCGGAAGAAGCGCACGCTCGGGTGCCACACGGGCGCACTGTCGGGACGGATCGTCACCTCGAACAGCGTCTCGATGATCCGGAACAGGCCTTCGAGCACCTTCGGCTCGGTGAAGTACTGCTTGACCTCCTGGTCGCTGAACGCGTATCGGGCTTCCTTCAGCTTTTCGCTGGCGAATGGCACGTCCCACGCCTGCAAGTCGTCGAGGCCGAGCTCGGTGCGGGCGAACTCGCGCAACTCGGCGAGATCGCGCTGCGCGTGCGGGCGGGCTCGGCGGGCCAGATCGCGCAGGAAGTCCATCACCTGCCGCGGCGATGCGGCCATCTTCGGCACCAGCGACACATCGGCGTAGCTGACGTAGCCAAGCAACTGCGCCTCCTCCTGACGCAGGAGCATCAGCTCGCGCATGACCTCGCTGTTGTCCTGATCCGTTGGGCCCATCTCGCTGGCGCGGGTGGCGTTGGCTGTGTACAGCCGTTCGCGCAGCGCACGGTTTTCACCATACTGCATCACCGGAAAATAGCTTGGGAAGTGCAGCGTGACCTTGTGGCCCGGCTTGCCTTCGGCCTCGGCAGCGGTCTTCGAGGCCTCGCGCGCATCGGCCGGTACGCCCACGAGCTCCTCGGCACTGGCGCAGTAGGCGTAGCCGTCGGTCGCGTCGAGCACATGCTCGGAGAACTTCTGCGACAGCTCGGCCTGCAGTTCCTGCAGGCGCTGGAAGCGTTGCTTGGCCTCGCCCTGCAATTCGGCGCCGGCCAGCACGAAATCCCGCATCGCATTGCTCAGTGCCTGTTGCCGGGCCGGGCTGAGGTGGTGCGCCGAACCAGCGCCGCCTGAGCTCTGTGCAATGGCCTTGTACTTGGCGTAGAGCCGCTCGTCAGCGGCGTGCCGGCTCGACTGCTCGGTGACCTTGGGCAAGGCGTCGTTGTAGGCTGCTCGCAGCGCAGGGGTGTCCGCGACCGCATTGAGGTGCCCGATGGCGCCCCAGACGAAGCGCAGGCGCTCGACGGCGGTGTCGAGCACGGCAGAGACCGCGTCGTAGTCTGCAGGCGTGTCGGAGCCGACCGCCCGTTCTAGGGCCTCGTCCGTCGTGGCCAGCAACGCGTCGATCGCAGGCTGGACGTGCTCGGGACGAATCTCGTCGAAGGCGGGCAGGCCGTCGGATCTGAGCAGCGGATTGGTCATGGTGGACAAGTGAGAGGACCCGGTCGATCAAGAAGTTCGAAGCTGGAATCTGGGGCCGGATGGCCAAATCACAAAGCCGACATCACCCCGCGAGTGCGGGATGCGGGCCTGTAGAGGAACCAGCCACGCGGAATACAGCACACCGGGCATCTTCGCAAAAAACGAAAGGCCGCTGCGAGGCGGCCTTTTTTCACATCGCTGTTGACGCGATCTGCAGTGCCCGAGGCTCAGGACTTGGCCTGCGCGCCCAGGGCAATCTTCAGCAGGTCAGCCACGGTGTTCGCGTTCAACTTTTCCATGATGTTGGCTCGGTGCGCTTCCACCGTCTTGATGCTGATGCCCAGGTCGTCGGCGATCTGCTTGTTCAAACGTCCGGCGACGATGCGTTCGAGCACCTGCCCTTCACGGGTGGTGAGCCGCGACAGCAGTGCGTCCCGGCTGGCCGCTTCCTGATGCTGTGAAAACGCCGATCGCGCTTCGTCCAGCATTCGCTCGACCAGACCCACGAGTTCTTCTTCCTTGAAGGGTTTCTCGATGAAATCCATCGCGCCCTTCTTCATCGTCGTCACGGCCATTGGCACGTCGCCGTGTCCGGTGATGAAGACGATGGGCAGCGGGCTCTTGCGCTCGATCAGGCGGTCCTGCAGTTCCAGACCACTCATGCCATCCATGCGGATGTCTGCGATCAGGCAGGCGACTTCGCGGGGGTCGAAGCGCGACAGGAACGACTCGGACGAGTCGAAACACTTGACCCGGTAGTCCTTGCCTTCCAGCAGCCACTGAAGGGAATCGCGCACCGCTTCGTCGTCATCGACGACGTAAACAGTGCCTTTCTTGGGAATCAAGCTCATGTCGTCACAACCGGGTTGGGTGAAGGAAGGGCTTCGATTCGGCCGCTGTCTACAGGCAGGGTGAAGGCAAAACAACAGCCTGTGAGAGTCCCGGCATTGTAGAGGTTCTCCGCCCGGATTCGGCCGCGGTGCGACTCGATGATCGAGCGGCACAGGCTCAGGCCGATGCCCAGTCCTTCCGGCTTGGTCGAGAAGAACGCTTCGTAGAGCCGCGCAAGAACCGCCGGCCGGATGCCCGGCCCCATGTCGGTCACGCTGAACTCGATCACGTGGCCTTCTTCGGCAGTGCGCTTCGGGACCACGCGCAATTCGATGCTGCGTCGCGCCGGAGGAAGCTTGGCTGAATCGATCGCCTCGGCTGCGTTCTTGAGCAGGTTCAACACGACCTGTTCGATCAGGATCGGATCGACCATCAGCGGCGGCAGCCGTTGCGCGACGTAGGTCTGGATGGACACCTTGCGGCGCCGCAGCTCGATGCTGGCCAGATCCACCGCGTCGTCGATGATCGTCTGGGCCTGCGCTTCCTGGCGCTGAGGTTCGCTGCGCTTCACGAAGGCGCGGATGCGGTGGATGATCTGGCCGGCCCGCTGAGCCTGCTTCGAGGTTTTTTCGAGCGCTGCGATCAGATCGTCTTTTTCGATCGCGTCGTTCTTGACCCGCGACACCATGCCGTTGCAATAGTTGGCAATCGCGGTCAGCGGCTGGTTGAGCTCATGGGCCACCGACGAAGCCATCTCGCCCATGGTCACCAGCCGGCTGGTGACCTGGGCTTTTTCGGATTGGCTGGCGGCCAGCGTTTCGGCATTGCGTCGTGCCGTCACGTCGGTCGCGATCAGCATTTGAGCCAGTCGCCCGTCCGTCCACTGAAGATAGCGCACACGCACGTCGAACCACTTGTTGAGCGGCTCGATCAGCACCTCGCGTGGATCCGAACCGATTTCCGTCAGCTCCTGGGTGGGCAGGCCCCCCATGTTGTCGACCGAATCTTCAGCGTCGGGACTGGGCATGGCGTCGACGTCGTCACCCGCAAGCAGCGCATGGCCCAGCGCATCGGCTCCGAACCACAGCCGGTATGACCGGTTCGCGAACAGCAACTCGCCTTGTTGCACCGACAGCACCGACACGGCCGCATCCAGCCCTTCGAGAACGGTGGTGAAGCGCTCGTGCGACGCCGACAACTGATCGCGGATGCGCTTGGCCTCGGTGATGTTCGTCATCGACGTCATCCAGCCGGTCTGCTGTCCCTTCGGGTCGATCAATGGCGAGACGTACATGCGCGCATCGAACATTTCACCGTCCTTGCGCATCACCTTGACTTCGATGCCGCCGGACGGACTGCGGCCTTGAAGTTCCTGCTGCAACAAGCGATTGATCTCGTCGTGGCGGTCCGGAGGCCAGTACGGAAAAGGCGGCATGCGGCCGATGAGCTCGGGTTCGCTGAAACCCGTCATCGCGCAGAAAGCCGGGTTCACGTACGTGATGCGTCCTTCCATGTCCATGGCCCGCATGCCGGTCAGCATCGAGTTTTCCATCGCACGCCGGAAGTTCGCTTCCGACACCAGGGCGCTCTGCATCTGAGAGCGACGCCGCATATGGCGCCACGTGCCGAGCAGCATCCACACCGTCAGCACACTCAAGGCAACAACCATCCAGAACAAGGTGTTGCCGATCAGACCCACGGAGGTGCGATAGCCCTGACCGCGGAGAACCAACGCATCCCCGGACGGCAACACCGGCACGTCGTGGACGATCGTTGCTGTCGGCGCGTTCTGGCCTGGCATCTGCATCACCGTGCTAGCCAGCAAACGACCCTGCGGGTTCAGCAGACTGATGGCGTGTCGGTTACTGACGTCGGGCGGAATCAGAAAACGGATCAGGCTGTCGGTCGAATACTCGGCCACCACCATGCCGAGGAACACGTTGCGCACCATCAGCGGCACATGCACTTGCAGGACGTTGGCCTGCGCGCTGTCGGCAAAGGCGCTGGAGTAAACCGGGTCGCGCGTCTTGCGGGCGCCGATGAAGGCCGCCTCTGAGGCGTTGTCGGCCCCTTCCCTGGGCAGCGACGTGCTGTGCTGCAAGACGACGGCGCCCGGCTCGTTGTCGACGCGATAGCCGTTGGCAGACTGCGTCGCGACAACGCTTCGATTGGCCGCCAGCCAGTACACGCGGTTGATCTCCGGGCGTTCCCGAATGAGGTCTGCGGCATTGCGCAGGAAAAGGCTGCGATCCGGGTCGTGCTGCACCAGATCCTGTGCAATGCGTCCCAGTTGTTCCTCGTTTTCGATCAGGCGCAGGCGGACGTGCTGCTGCGCGATTTCGGTGTCGCGTCGGACTGCCTCGCCTTCGCGCTCGAACTCCTCATTGCGCAGGTACCAAAACGCCGAGATGATCGCCGCCAGGAACAGCAACACCGATGCCAAGGGCGCCAACGTTGCGTAACGATCCTGATGCGCCGGAGACTGACGCCTCCACCATTTTCCGAACAGGCGCCGCGTACCCGGCAATGGCATGCGCGATGTCGCGTGGCTGATGAGGGTTGGCTCCATCGGCTGATTATCGAGTCCGGGCCCGTTGGCGAGCGTTCCGCGGGCGCTGCGATGAACCCGATAGAAACATGAAATACCGCAATATGAAACGCGATTGCGTAATTTGAAATAATGGATGGGCTGTGAGAAACTTGTTTTCAAAGAGCCGTCATTTCCACCGGAGACACCATGTCCGCCATGCCTGAGTCATTCATCGGCGCCGCAGCCAACGACAGCGACGCACAGGAAACACGCGAGTGGCTCGACGCGCTCTCCGCCGTGATTGGCGCAGAGGGCTCGGATGACGGCAGAGAGACCGGCAAGGAGCGCGCCCACTTCCTGCTCGAACTGCTGATCGACCACGCCCGCCAGGCCGGTATCGACATGCCGTTCTCGGCCAAGACCGCGTACGTCAACACCATCCCGACCGATCAGGAAGAGCGCTGTCCCGGCAACGTCGAGATCGAGGAGCGGCTGCGCGCCTACATGCGATGGAACGCGATGGCGATGGTCGTCAAGGCGAACCGGCTGAACCCGGACGACGGCGGTGACCTGGGCGGGCACATCAGCAGCTTTGCGTCGGTGGCGACGATGTTCGGTGCGGGTTTCAATCATTTCTGGCACGCCGACGACACTGCCTCCGGCGGCACGCACGGCGGCGACCTGCTCTACATCCAGGGCCACTCGTCACCCGGCATCTACGCCCGCGCCTACCTCGAAGGGCGCATCAGCGAAGCGCAGTTGCTGAACTTCCGGCAAGAGGTCGACGGCCAGGGCATTTCCAGCTATCCGCACCCGAAGCTGATGCCCGACTTCTGGCAGTTCCCCACGGTGTCGATGGGTCTCGGTCCGCTGATGGCGATCTATCAGGCACGCTTCCTGAAGTACCTGCACGCGCGCGGCATCGCCGACACGTCGAAGCGCAAGGTGTGGGTGTTCTGCGGCGACGGCGAGATGGACGAGCCGGAGTCGCTGGGTGCCATCGGCCTGGCGGCTCGCGAGAAGCTCGACAACCTGATCTTCGTCGTCAACTGCAACCTGCAGCGCCTCGACGGTCCGGTGCGTGGCAACGGCAAGATCATTCAGGAACTCGAAGGCGAGTTCCGCGGTTCGGGCTGGAACGTCATCAAGCTGGTGTGGGGAAGTTACTGGGATCCGCTGCTGGCGCGCGACAAGGCTGGCATTCTGCGCAAGGTGATGATGGACACGGTCGACGGCGACTATCAGGCGATGAAGGCCAACGACGGTGCCTTCGTGCGCGAGCATTTTTTCGGCAAGCATCCAAAGCTCCTCGAGATGGTCGCAAAGATGAGCGACGACGACATCTGGCGCCTCAACCGTGGTGGCCACGACCCGCAGAAGGTGTATGCCGCGTACCACCGCGCGGTTCATCACACCGGCCAGCCGACGGTGCTGCTGATCAAGACCGTCAAGGGCTTCGGCATGGGCAAGGCCGCCGAAGGCAAGAACACCGCTCATCAGGCCAAGAAGCTGACCGATGACGACATCAGGGGCATGCGCGACCGGTTCGACATTCCGATCTCGGACGAGCAGCTGTCGCGCGGGATTCCGTTCTACAAGCCGGCCGACGACACGCCGGAAATGAGGTACCTGCAGGATCGCCGCAAGGCGCTCGGCGGCTATCTTCCGCATCGCCGGACCCAGGCCGACGAGAAACTGACGGTGCCTCCGCTTGACACCTTCAAGGCCGTGCTCGAGCCGACGGCCGAAGGTCGCGAGATCAGCACCACCCAGGCTTACGTCCGTTTCCTGACGCAGCTGCTGCGCGACAAGGACCTGGGCCCACGCGCCGTGCCGATCCTGGTCGACGAGGCGCGCACCTTTGGCATGGAAGGCCTGTTCCGGCAGATCGGCATCTACAACCCCGAGGGTCAAAAGTACACGCCGGTCGACAAGGACCAGGTGATGTACTACCGCGAAAGCACCGACGGTCAGATCCTGCAGGAAGGCATCAACGAAGCCGGCGGCATGGGCTCGTGGATCGCCGCGGCGACCAGCTACAGCACCAACAACCGCATCATGGTGCCGTTCTATGTGTACTACTCGATGTTCGGGTTCCAGCGCATCGGCGACATGGCCTGGGCGGCCGGTGACATGCAGGCGCGCGGCTTCCTGCTGGGCGGCACCTCGGGCCGCACGACGCTGAACGGCGAGGGCCTGCAGCACGAGGACGGCCACAGCCACATCCTGGCCGGCACGATCCCCAACTGCATCAGCTATGACCCGACCTTCGCGCACGAGGTCGGCGTGATCCTGCACCACGGCCTGAAGCGCA
>JARXKP010000355.1 GCA_030271615.1 Pseudomonadota bacterium | reverse complement strand
ATGTCATGGCCTTCAAACTGAGTCGGCAGAATCTTCATCTGATGGCTTCCGGTCTGGCTCGGTGCGGAGATGATGCAGCTCTACAGCGCACCGGTGAAGGCTTGGTGCAGCAGGGACTTTTTGAGTTCGTCGAGGGCGGTGAGCTTCTGGCGGTAGAGGCGAGCAAGGCGCTGGGTTTCTGTCGCCAGTTCGTTGAGCTTGGTGACGATGGTTTGTTGCTCGATCAATGAAGGCATCGGAATCGGGTAGCTCTTCAATTTCGTGCCATTGATGTTCGCTTGGTTGACGCTTGAGATCACCACCGTATTGCCATAGTCCAAAGCAACTTGGCTATTGAGAAAGTACGTCAAAAATTCGGCGTCCAAGTGGTCTACTTTGTGGTGTATCCGAATCAAGTACCCGGCAAAGATGGCCGGCATCTCGCTCTTGTAGATGGCAGTTTTGCCGACCAACTCGGGGCTGTTTGTTCGATTGAACAGGACATCGTTGTGCTTGAGCAGGTACTTCTTGATTTCGTCCTGGTTGTCCGTGTAGACAAGATTTCCCCAATCCAATCGTCCGTCTTGAATGTTGCCCATTCGCAAGACGGGGACGCCGCTTTCGGCCTTCGACTTTGCAGAAGAACCGTATTCAACGGCAGTGCACAAATCACCCAGCGTGGCCCATTTCCACCTCTTGTCCAGCAAGACAGACAGCAGGTGTCTATCGAAAATGTTGCGCGCGTTCTGCAGGCTCTTCTCGGCGTTGGCGTTGGCGGTGGCGAGGCCCTCGAAGGCTTCGTCGAGGATGGCGACGATGCGGCGTTGCTCGTCAATCGGAGGCAGCGCGACCGGCAGTTCCGCCAAGGTCGTATTGCTTATGTTCTTCATCGTTGTGCCGGTCGACGCCCGTTCAAGCTGATCGCGATAGAGCGGAGAACGCAGAAGCCGCGCCAAGAAGTGCGGGTTCGTTGTTGAACGCGGGCTGATGAAGAAGCAACCCGTACCGCACACCCAGCCAGCCTGATCCGGCCCTACGACGGCGCATCTTCCAATTTCACCGCGCCGCCCTACCACCAAGTCGCCTGCCTTCAATACATAGCTCGCGAGCCGAGAAAGCGCCTCAGCGCCAACCTGCTTCTCTGTGTCGGGAACGATGGACTCATCGACGATGTTCGTTGGATTGATGAGTGGCACACCATCCGAAACATAGTCGGATTTGTGCAGCATCGAGCCGAATGGCCCCGTTGAAATAAGCTCTGTGAACTCGATCAACGGACCTCGTTGCCAGACTCCCGTCACACCAGGCTCCGGATCGTCGCCAGCACTTCCGCGCTCTCTTCATCCAGCGCCGCAATCTCATCGAGGATCTCCTGCGGCGTGCGCAGCGCGACCTCGTCGCCGCCGTTCGGGTTCTTCACCGACAGGTCGAAGGTGCCCGTGTCGATGTCGTCCACGTCCATCGACCAGCTCTGCGCCGAATCGGCAAAGGTCTTCTGCTGCTCGATGAAGTCGAGCAGGTCGTCGTCGTTCAGTGGATTCGTCTTGCCCATGTTGCGGCCCGGGTTCAACTGGTAGTACCAGACCCCGTGGGTGGGTGAGCCCTTCTCGAAGAACAGCACCACGGTCTTGACGCCGGCGCCCTGGAAGGTGCCGCCGGGCATGTCGAGCACGGTGTGCAGGTTGCAGCTTTCCAGCAGCAGCTTGCGCAGGCTGGTGCTGGCGTTGTCGGTGTTGCTCAGGAAGGTGTTCTTGATGACGATGGCCGCGCGGCCGCCGGCTTTCAGGCTCTTGATGAAGTGCTGCAGAAACAGGAAGGCCGTCTCGCCGGTCTTGACGGGGAAGTTCTGCTGAACCTCCTTGCGTTCCTTGCCGCCGAACGGCGGGTTGGCCAGGATCACGTCGTAGCGGTCGCGCTCCTGGATGTCGTTGATGTTCTCGCCCAGCGTGTTGGTGTGCACGACGTTGGGCGCCTCGATGCCGTGCAGGATCATGTTCATGATCGCGATGACGTAGGCCAGGCTCTTCTTTTCCTTGCCGTAGAAGGTGCGCGTCTGCAGCGTCTTCAGGTCGTCGGCCTTGGTGGCCTGCGGCAGCAGGTGGTGGAAGGCTTCGCACAGGAAACCGGCCGAGCCGCAGGCACCGTCGTAGATGCGCTCGCCGATCTGCGGATCGAGCACCTTGATCATGGCGCGGATCAGCGGGCGCGGCGTGTAGTACTCACCGCCGTTGCGCCCGGCGTTGCCCATGTTCTTGATCTTGGCTTCATACAGATGCGAAAGCTCGTGCTTCTCGGTCTGCGAGCCGAAGCGCAACTCATCGACGCGCTCGATCACGTCGCGCAGGTTGTAGCCGCTCTGGATCTTGTTCTGGATCTCGCCGAACACCTCGCCGATCTTGTATTCGATGGTGTTCGGCCCGCTGGCGCGCTGCTTGAAGCCGGCCAGGTACGGGAACAGGCGGGTGTTGACGAATTTGCGCAGGTCGTCGCCGGTCATTGCGGCGTTGTGGTCGAGATTGCCGTCTGCTGTCCTGGGCGCAGCCCAGGCTTCCCAGCGGTGGGTCGCATCAATGATGCGGCTGTAGGTCTTGCCTTCGAGCTCGGCCTCCATGGCCTTCTCGTGTTCGAGCGCGTCGAGGTACTTCAGGAACAGCAGCCAGGACGACTGCTCGGTGTAGTCGAGTTCGCTGGTGCAGCCCGCGTCCTTGTGCAGGATGTCGTCGATGTTCTTGAAGGTCTGTTCAAACATTTTCTTTTTCGGTTGGGCGGCGGCCTGCGCGTCACGCGGATCGAACTGCGCGGATGGCGTCGAGCACGAGTGGCCCGGTCATGCGCCCGTGCGATCGATTCTCTACGGCTTGCGCCGAGGTGGCTTTCTCGGCAGTCCGTGCGTCGACGATGGCGGTCTGATGGTCGGGCCGCTTGCCTGACCGGCGGCACCGACTGGTTCGAGCCGCTCAGGGCAATCGAGAAAACGGCATGACCAGCAAGCGGGCGAGCGACAACCGTCGTGGGTCACGCACCTCGTTCAGGCCGAAATCCGAGGGTGCCTTGGCCGCTG
>JARXKP010000354.1 GCA_030271615.1 Pseudomonadota bacterium | reverse complement strand
CATGCACGATGCGCTCGGGAATGCGCTCGTGGTCGAAGTGGGTGATCTTCTCGCGCAGGATGAAGTCTTCGAGCAGGGTCGGGCCCCGCAGTCCGGCCTTCAGCGAGTTCTGGTTGTCGCCGATCGCGACACCCTGGTTCGTGGTCAGCGTCTGAACCGACGGGTCCGATCTCACTGCGTCCAGCGAACCCGACGACGCGCTGCGTCCGGAAGCCGGCGGGCCCTCGCCTGTCTTGGCCGAACGGTTGGCCTCGCTGAGCGTGCTGGCCGAGGCATCAGAGGCGTGGACCGAGGGGGTGGCCCCGCGCGGCGGGGAGATGGCGTTTTCTCGGCCCAGCTCGAGGGCCTTGTTCTCATTGAACGGCATCGCGACGGCCAGCGCCTGCGCTTCGGCCCGTTGCGCTTCGGCCGATGGGACGTGGTCATGCGCCGTCACTGCTGCGTCAGGCCTGGCTGACTTGTGGGTCTTCTTCATGACTGGACTCCGGTCGACGATGCACCAGACGACAACCCAGTGTGCGAGCCATGCTCACCCATCGCGATGGGCTTGCCCGCCACCATCGACGCGATCACACCGAAGAGACGGACCATCTTGCTGTTCGGCGCGTCCCAGTAGTCGGCGGCGTCGGGTATGAACTTCAGCAGCGCCAGGTTCGGCGAGTCCGGGCCATCCGGAAACCATGGTTTGGCGAATGCCGTCCACAGGCTTGCGATGTGTCCCCGGTCGGTGTCGATCTCGCCCCGGCCCGACAGCGACACGTAGGTGCCGTGCGCCATGTCGGTGAAGCTCAGGTTCACCACACGAAGGTGCTCGACCTTGGACGACCGCAGGTCGGTGAAGAACCAGAGGGCGCCGCTGGCGTCCATCTCCAGAGCCGCCATGGGTCGGCTGGCCAACGCCCCGTCGGCTTCAACGGTGGCCAGCATGGCGATCGGAATGTCGTCGATCAACTTGGCGACGTGGGCGAGATTGGCATTGGCCTGGGTTTCTGTCTTCATCGGTGAACCTCGTGTGGCAATACGAAAAGGCGGTGTGCAGCGACCAGAAACGGTTGTCGGCACCGTCTCGTTCTGAGCGGGCTCATCGCGGGAGCCGGGGGCTCAGACGGTGTCTTGTTGCAAGCGCTCAGCACCGGCGCTGTCACGACAAACGCAGCTACATGGACCGCGGATGAAATTGCCTTCAGCTTGTCCCGGACGCCGAGGGCATCAATGCGCACTGACATAGCGCCTCCACGGTCCTGGCGCCTGGCCAAGGCGATCCGTCACTGCGTCCAGGACCTCGCGGTTCCTGCCCATGCCGATGTGACAGCCATCGACCTCGATGTCATGGACCAGTTTGGAGCGCTTCTCGTGCCGGCAGGTTTGCCAAGCGACGACACCGTCGGTGCGGCTGTAAATGGACGTCGTCCGCAATGGCGGCGGCGTGCGAAGCCGCTGGCTCAGTTCCGGATCGAGCACGGCCGAACTGCCACTGAGCAAGCGATAGAGCCAGCCCGCGTTGGTGTGGTCGGCCTCCGCGTTGAACGGCGTTCCGATGGTGATCACCTGCCGAAGGCGCGGCGCCATCAACTTGCCGAGTTCGCGCGCATAGAGCCCGCCCAGGCTCCAGCCGATGAGGGTGGCTGGCTGCTCATGGGAAGACAGCAGACGGGTCACCTGGCACTTGAGGGTCTCGAGCCAGGCGTCGAGGTCGCCCTGGGGGCCGATGTTGAAGCCCTGGCCCCAGTCGAAGGCGTCGTAGCCGAGCGAGCGGCAATGCTCGCGCAGCGTTGCCACCGAGCCGCCGCCTGCGCCCAGTCCCGGGAAGATCACCACGGGGTGCCCGTCGCCGGACTTCACCGCGGTCGCCTTCACCAGGTGGTGACGCGCGAATTCAATCGCTGCGCGGAAAGGCTCCGCACCCAACAGCGCGAGCGACGGACGCTGAACAGGACCGGAGGCAGATGGATTCATGGGGGGGGGGGTCGTTCCTGAAGGAGGGCTGTCGCATCGTCGTATGCAAGCGACCCTACATCGAGCACTCGACACCCCGTCAATTCGTAGGACGGGGCCGCGATAGATATTTGTCAGCCCCAAATCGCAGGACCGCGGAAGTCAGCGTCTGCGAGTTACCTTCTTGGCGGCGGGCGACGCGAGCGACGCAGACCACCGCTTGATGTTCTCGTTCGTCGCTTCGGCCAGCACCGCTTTCACTTGCTGCTTGACCTGCGAGGTGGCCGCGCCGCGCATCGAACCAGCCATGCCGTTGGCCGTGCTCAGCCACATGCTCATGACCGGGTTCTTCCTCAACCAGGGGTGGGTCATGTCATTCCTTTGTGAGGATCATGAGACGCCGTTGGGTCTTCAAACGGCAAGCGTTTCCAACCCATGCAGGCGTCCATCTCCTCGTCGACCTGGTCCATGACGCAGCACGCCCAGAAGGCGAGGCCCAGGGCCGGCAGGACGACCACGGCGGCGATGAGCAGGGCGGCGGCCGAGTTCATGGCTGGACGGGCTTGCAACGCTCAGCGCGCGACGCGGACGATCAAGGCACCCAGTCCCATTGCCGCGGCCAGTGCGAGCAGAGGATGCGAACGCACCGTTTGTCAAATGGTTTCGGACCAGGCTTCAGGTATTTCCCTCAACTCATCTGCTTTCTGCTGCAGCGCAGCTTCGGCGCTCTCGGCACTTTCACCCCACCGCTGCACGGTCGGCGCGGCAGCGTCGGCGAGTCGATCGATGGAATCGTGTGCCCCCTGCACCACGCGCTGCATCAGATCGATGGCGGCAGGCGCGGCCGCCGCGTCACCTGCGAGCAATGCAGAGTCAGGCCCGTCGATCGATTGATGTGTGCTCGGCACGGCACCGTTGGCGACGACGGAAGGCTCATGGATGTTGTTCATGCAGTATCCCGTTGGGTCTGAGGCCTTGTTGTGTTGGCGCCGATCCGGCGCTGACCAGAATAGAGGGCAAGTGCCGACGGGAGAATGCTCAGCCCTGAGCCCCGAACATGAAAGCTAGTGTCGTGAGTTAGAAGTTCGCAGACAAAACCTTTCGACGCTCGCGAGGAT
>JARXKP010000353.1 GCA_030271615.1 Pseudomonadota bacterium | reverse complement strand
GCTGGGCTCGCCCATCGCGCACATCGGCGTCGAACTGACCGACAGCCCGTATGTGGCGGTGAGCATGCGCACGATGACGCGCATGGGCCGCGCGGTGATCGACCTGCTGGGCAGCGACGGCGAATTCGTGCCTTGCGTGCACACCGTCGGCGCCCCGCTCGAAGCCGGCCAGAAGGACGTGGCCTGGCCGTGCAACAACACCAAGTACATCGTTCACTACCCCGAGACGCGTGAAATCTGGAGCTACGGCTCGGGCTACGGCGGCAATGCGCTGCTGGGCAAGAAGTGCTTCGCGCTGCGCATCGCATCCACCATGGGCCGCGACCAGGGATGGCTGGCCGAGCACATGCTGATCCTGGGTGTGACCAACCCGGCGGGCAAGAAATACCACGTCGCAGCGGCCTTCCCGAGCGCCTGCGGCAAGACCAATTTCTCGATGATGGTTCCGCCGGACGGCTACGTCGGCTGGAAGGTCACAACCATCGGTGACGACATCGCCTGGATCAAGCCGGGCACCGACGGCCGCCTGTACGCCATCAATCCCGAGGCCGGCTATTTCGGCGTCGCCCCGGGCACCAACTACAAGACGAATCCGAACTGCATGGACTCGCTCAAGTCCGACGTGGTGTTCACCAATGTCGCGCTGACTGACGACGGTGACGTCTGGTGGGAAGGCATGAGCGACACGCCGCCAGCGCATCTGATCGACTGGCAGGGCAAGGACTGGACACCGGCCATCGCCAAGGAAACCGGCGCCAAGGCCGCGCACCCGAACGCGCGCTTCACCGTCGCCGCAGGCAACAACCCGGTGCTCGACCCTGAATGGGACAACGCCGCCGGTGTCGCGATCGATGCGTTCATCTTCGGTGGCCGCCGCTCCACCACCGTGCCGCTGGTGACGCAGGCCCGCACCTGGGTCGAAGGCGTCTACATGGCCGCCACGATGGGCAGCGAAACCACCGCTGCGGCCGCCGGCCAGCAGGGCGTGGTGCGCCGCGATCCGTTCGCGATGCTGCCGTTCGCCGGCTACAACATGGCCGACCACTTCCAGCACTGGCTGAACATGGGCGACAAGCTGGCCGCCACCGGCGCCCAGCTGCCGCAGATCTTCTGCGTCAACTGGTTCCGCAAGGGCGCCGACGGCAAGTTCGTCTGGCCGGGCTATGGCGAGAACATGCGTGCGCTGGAATGGATGCTGGGCCGGGTCGATGGAACGGCCGGCGGCGACGACAACGTGTTCGGCGTCAGCCCGCGCTACGACGACCTGCGCTGGGACGGCCTGCCGTTCACGCGCGAACAGTTCGCCAGCGTCATCGGCATCGACAAGGCCGCCTGGAAGCAGGAGCTGGTGCTGCACGCCGACCTGTTCAAGCAGCTCGAGTACCACCTGCCGAGCGAACTGCCAGCGACGATGGCGCGCATCGAGGAGCGCCTCGGCGCTTGATCTCGCGGGGTCGGCCGGCCCTGTCCGGCTGACCGCATCGTCACATCCTCAGGCCAAACTGCCCCCGGTCACAGGTCAGACCGGGGGCAGTTTCCATTTCTGCGGCTGCGCGCCCTTGAACACAACGCGATGGCATGCCGTTTGCGGGTGGTTTGCGACCCCGCTGCAAAGCATTTGCCGCCGGCAGGCGCATCAGCCCGACCCGCATCTCTTTCCATCACTCTCGCAAGGAACATCCGGCATGGCCAACATCCACTTCATCGGCGGCGAAAAAGGCGGCGTGGGCAAGTCGCTCGTGTCGCGCCTCGTCGCGCAGTACATGATCGACCGCGAACTGCCCTTCCTCGGTTTCGACACCGACCGCTCGCACGGCGCGCTGCTGCGCTTCTATGCGGGGTTCGCCTCGCCGGTGCTGATCGACCGCTACGAGGCGCTCGATTCGATCATCGAGGCCGCGGTCGAGCAGCCCGACCGACGCATCCTGGTCGACCTGGCCGCGCAGACGCACGACCCGCTGGTGAAATGGATGGACGAATCCGGCGTGCTCGAGATGGCCGACGAAGCCGGCTTCACGCTGACCTACTGGCACGTGATGGATTCGGGCCGCGACTCGGTCGATCTGCTGAAGAAGCTGCTCGACCGCTTCGGCGCGCGACTCAACTACGTGCTGGTGCGCAACCAGATGCGTGGCGACGACTTCGGCATGCTGGAACAGTCGGGCGAGCAGGACCGGGCCCTCGGTTTCGGCGCCGGCGTCCTGGCCATCAAGCACCTGAGCGACGCAGTCATCCAGAAGATCGACGCGTCGAGCAGCAGCTTCTGGGCGGCGCAGCACGATGCGGACAAGGCCCGCACCGGCCTCGGCATGATGGATCGGCAGCGCCTGAAGATGTGGCTGCGCGACGCCTATCAGCAGATCGACACAGCGCAGGTCTGACGACCCGCGAGGCGACGCCGGTCAGGTGGTCGGCGTCAAGGGATGGGCGTGAGCTTGGCCACCGACAGCGCCAGCCACTTCATGCCGTGGCGGCCGAAGTTGACCTGCGCGCGGGCATCGTCGCCACTGCCTTCGAGCGTGACGATCACGCCCTCGCCGAACTTGGTATGGAAGACGCTCTGGCCTGACTTGAGTCCGTGCGAGGGCGCTTTCGGGATGACCGACGGCGCCGCCGTGGCCACGCGCCCGGCACCGACGATCGACCCCAGGCCCGACCCGCGCGCCCACGCCGCCTGGTAGTCGCGGGCGAAGCCCGAACCGAAGGCCTGGTTGCGCGGCGTGATCCACTTCAGCGCGGCTTCGGGCAGCTCATCAAAGAAGCGACTCTTGATGTTGTAGCGGGTCTGGCCGTGCAGCATGCGGGTCTGGCTGCAGCTCAGGTAGAGCCGCTTGCGCGCCCGCGTGATCGCGACGTACATCAGCCGCCGCTCCTCTTCCAGACCGTCGAGGTCGGACACGCTGTTCTCGTGCGGGAACAGGCCTTCCTCGAGGCCGGTGATGAACACCGCGTCGAACTCCAGGCCCTTGGCCGCATGCACCGTCATCAGCTGGATCGCGTCCTGCCCGGCCTGCGCCTGGTTGTCGCCGGCTTCGAGCGACGCGTGCGTCAGGAAGGCGGCCAGCGGCG
>JARXKP010000352.1 GCA_030271615.1 Pseudomonadota bacterium | reverse complement strand
GCGTGATGCCGCTGCGCGACACGATGATCGGCACGCCCATCTGCGCCGACTTGATGACCATCTCGCTGGTCAGCCGGCCGGTGGTGTAGAAAATCTTGTCGGCGCCAGTCACGTCGTTCATCCACATCCAGCCGGCGATGGTGTCGATGGCGTTGTGGCGGCCGACATCCTCGACGAAGGTCAGCAGTTCGTCCTGCCGGAACAACGCACAGCCGTGCACCGACCCGGCCGACTTGTATGTGCTTTCCTGAACCCGCATCGCGTTGAGCAATCCATACAGCGCACCTTGACCGAGCCGCGCGCTGGGCTCGGTGGCGGGCGGCAACTGCAGGGAGTCGAGCTCGCCCATCAAGTCGCCGAACACCGTGCCCTGGCCGCAACCGGTGGTGACGACGCGCTTGGCGGTCTTCTCGTCGAAGCGCTCGATGCCGGCGCGCGTGCGCACTGCAGCCGCATTGACGTCCCAGTCGACGGTGACCGACTCGATGTCCTGCAGCGAATCCACCAGACGCTGATTGCGCAGATAGCCCAGCACCAGCAGCTCGGGCGCGGCGCCCAGGGTCATCAGCGTCACCAGCTCGCGCTTGTCGACGAACACCGTGAGCGCCCGCTCGGCCGGGATGGTGACGCGCCGCCACGCGCCGAACTCGTCGAGCACGCTGACCTCTTCGGTCAGCGGCGCATGCGCGGCGGTCAGACGCGGGCGGGACACGCCGTCACTTCACGGTGACGGTGATCGTGGCGCTCATGTCCTTGCCATACGAACCGTGGTAGCCGTCGGCGAACTGCATCGTCAAACGGTAGGTGCCCGGAGCAAGCTTCAGCTCGGTCTCGGTCTGGCCCTTGCCGAAGTGCAGGTGCTGCGCATCGGCAGGAACCGTGTCGCCCTTGGCCACGCTGTCGGCGTTGATCAGCAGGTGATGGTGACCGGCGCCTTCGACGACCTGTCCGGCCGGCTTGACTTCCATGCCCTTGACACCGAACTCGACCTTGAACGGACTCTCGACGGTCGCGCCATCGGCCGGAGCGACGAAGTAGACGCCCTGAGCCGCAGAAGGCGGCTGGTTCGGGCTCTGTGCGCAGGCCGAACCCGTGATCGCGACGAACAGTGCCGCACCCAGAAAACGACGTTTGATCATGATGTATCTCTCGTTGAGGAACCGACTGACAACCCACCCGCCGTCACGTTTCCTTGGAAATCGTGATCGACGGGAACTTGGACGAAAAGTCCTTCGCGCGCTGCGCGATCTTTACAGCGACTTGCCGCGCCACCGCCTTGTACAGGCAGGCGATCTCGCCATCGGGATCGCTCACCACCGTCGGACGGCCGTTGTCGGCCTGCACGCGAATGCTCAGGTTCAACGGCAGCGCGCCGAGGTAGTCCATCTCGTATTCGGCGGCCAGGTGCTTGCCGCCGTCCTCGCCGAAGATGTGCTCGACGTGGCCGCACTTTTCGCAGACGTGCACCGCCATGTTTTCGACGATGCCGAGGATCGGCACGCCGACCTTCTCGAACATCTTGATGCCCTTCTTGGCGTCGAGCAGCGCGATGTCCTGCGGGGTGGTCACGATCACCGCGCCGGTCAGCGGAACCTTCTGCGACAGCGACAACTGGATGTCACCGGTCCCCGGCGGCATGTCGACGATCAGGTAGTCGAGGTCGCCCCAGTTGGTCTGGCGCAGCAGCTGATCGAGCGCCTGCGTCGCCATCGGGCCGCGCCAGACCATCGGGCTGTCTCCCTCGACCAGGAAGCCGATCGACATGACCTCGACACCGTAGTTCTTCAACGGCTCCATGCTCTTGCCGTCGGCCGATTCGGGCCGACCTTCGAGGCCCATCATCATCGGTTGGCTGGGGCCATAGATGTCGGCGTCGAGGATGCCAACACTCGCCCCCTCAGCAGCCAGCGCCAGCGCGAGGTTGACGGCGGTCGTGCTCTTGCCGACGCCACCCTTGCCGGACGCCACCGCGACGATGTTCTTGACCTTGGGCAACAGTTGCACGCCGCGCTGCACCGCGTGCGGGATGATCTTGCTGGCGAGGTTGGCGCTGACGTTCTCGACGCCGGCCACCGACTTGGCGGCGGCAATCAGCGCCTTGCGCAGCATCGGCAGCTGGCTCTTGGCCGGGTAGCCGAGCTCGACATCGAAAACCACGTCGCCGTCGTCGATGCGCAGGTTCTTCAATTGCTTCGTGCTGACGAAGTCTTTGCCTGTGTTCGGGTCGATCACCGTTTTCAGGGCTTCGAGCAACGCGGATTCGGTGGCGGCCATGACGGTTCCAGGTGGGAGAAAAAGAGTGGCTTGACCGGGCGCAGGACACGCGCCGGAACGAGCGGCGGCAGTCTAGCTCAGGGGGCATTTCCCTGCGCTGGCGTGCCCAAGGGTGCGCCGACGCGACGCCTAGAATTCAGGGCTTCCCGAAGCTGTTGTGCGCCATGACGGCGGGAATCGACCACCTGTGCCGCCCATGACCCGCAAGCTCTTCGTCACCACCGCCCTGCCCTACGCCAACGCGCCCTTTCACATCGGGCACATGATGGAGTACATCCAGGCCGACATCTGGGTGAGGTTTCAACGGATGCAGGGCCACGAAGTGCATTTCGTCGGGGCCGACGACGCCCACGGCGCGCCGATCATGATCGCCGCCGAAAAGACCGGCAAGACACCGCAGCAGTTCGTCGCCGAGATCGCCGCCGGCCGCCAGCAATACCTGGACGGGTTCCACATCGCCTTCGATCACTGGCACTCGACCGATTCGCCGGAAAACACCGAGCTGGCGCAGGAAATCTACCGAAAGCTGCGCGACCGCGCCGACGGCTCGCTGATCACCACCAAGACGATCGAGCAGTTCTTCGACCCGGTGAAGGCGATGTTCCTGCCCGACCGCTACATCAAGGGCGAATGCCCGAAGTGCGGCGCCAAGGACCAGTACGGCGACAGCTGTGAGGTGTGCAGCGCGGTCTACGCGCCGACCGATCTGAAGAACCCGTACTCGACGCTCAGCGGCGCCACGCCGGTGATGAAGAGCAGCGAGCACCACTTCTTCAAGCTGAGCGATCCGCGCTGCGTCGAATTCCTCGAACAGTGGA
>JARXKP010000351.1 GCA_030271615.1 Pseudomonadota bacterium | reverse complement strand
CGCTGCTGGCGGTGCCGGTGTCGATCGTCGGCACCTTCGCGGTGCTGCTGCTGCTGGGTTTCTCGATCAACACCCTCACGCTGTTCGGCCTGGTGCTCGCCATCGGCATCGTGGTCGACGACGCGATCGTGGTGGTCGAGAACGTCGAGCGCAACATCGAGGCCGGGCTGAGTCCGCACGACGCCAGCGTCAAGGCCATGCAGGAGGTGTCCGGCCCGATCATCGCGATCGGCCTGGTGCTGTGCGCCGTGTTCGTGCCCCTGGCGTTCGTGAGCGGCCTGTCGGGCCAGTTCTACAAACAGTTCGCGGTGACCATCGCGATCTCGACGGTGATCTCGGCGTTCAACTCGCTGACCTTGTCGCCCGCGCTGTGCGCCATCCTGCTGCGCCCGCACGACGCGCCGAAAGACAGGCTCACACGCATCATCGATGGCGTGTTCGGCCGCTTCTTCGGCTGGTTCAACCGCTTCTTCAACCGCAACGCGGGTCGCTACGGCGGCATGGTGACCACCACGGTCGTCAAGCGCAAGTCAGTGGCTCTGCTGATCTATGCGGCGCTGGTCGGGCTCACCGTCTTCATGTTCACCAAAGTCCCGCCGGGCTTCGTGCCGCAGCAGGACAAGCAGTACCTGATCGGCATCGCGCAATTGCCCGACGGTGCCAGCTTCGAACGCACGACGAAGGTCATCCGCGAGATGAGCGACATCGCGCTGTCGATCCCGGGCGTGCGCGACTCGGTGGCGTTTCCGGGCCTCAGCATCAACGGCTTCACTGCTGCATCGAACGCCGGCATCGTGTTCTTCGGTCTCGACGAATTCGACAAGCGCACCACGCCCGCGACCAGTGCGAACGCGATCGTCGGGCAGGTGAACCAGCGGCTGGGGGCGATCCAGGGCGCGTTCCTGTTCGTGCTCAGCCCGCCGCCGGTCAGCGGCCTCGGCAACGCCGGCGGTTTCAAGCTGCAACTGCAGGATCGCGAAGGCGCCGGCGAAGCGGCGCTCAACGGCGTGGTGCAGCAGTTGATGGGGCGCATCTACGGCAACCCCAACAGCTCGATCACGCAGGCGTTCAGCAACTACCAGATCAACGTGCCTCAGCTGTTCGCGAACGTCGACCGCACCAAGGCCAAGCAGATGGGGGTCAACCTCAACGACATCTACGACACGATGCAGACCTACCTCGGTTCGCTCTACGTCAACGACTTCAACCGCTTCGGCAAGACGTACCAGGTGATCGTGCAGGCCGACGCCGCCTACCGCGCGAAGGCCGAGGACATCGGCAACCTGAAGATCCGCAACCGCACTGGCGAGATGGTGCCGCTGGGCGCGATGATGACGGTCGAGCCCACCTTCGGCCCGGCCGCCGTGGGCCGCTACAACAGCCTGTTCACCGCCGACTTCAACGGCGCACCGAAGCCGGGTTTCAGCTCGGGCGAGGCGCAGGCCGAGATGGAGAAGATCCTGAAGGAAACACTGCCGCGCGGCATGGGCTACGAATGGACCGAGCTGGTCTACCAGGAAAAGATCGCCGGCAACACGATGGTCTACATCTTCCCGCTGTGCGTGCTGCTGGTGTTCCTGGTGCTGGCCGCCACGTATGAAAGCTGGACCTTGCCGCTGGCGATCATCCTGATCGTGCCGATGTGCATCCTGAGCGCGATCACCGGGGTCTGGCTCAGTGGCTATTTCGGGCATCCGGCCGACAACAACATCTTCACGCAGATCGCGTTCGTGGTGCTGGTCGGGTTGGCCTGCAAGAACGCGATCCTGATCGTCGAATTCGCGCGCGAGCTCGAACTGGAGGGCCGCACGCCGGTTCAGGCGGTGGTCGAGTCGTGCCGACTGCGGCTGCGCCCGATCCTGATGACCTCGATCGCCTTCATCGCCGGCGTCGTTCCGCTGGTGCTGTCGAGCGGCGCGGGTGCCGAGATGCGCCAGGCGATGGGCATCGCGGTGATGAGCGGGATGATCGGTGTCACCGTGTTCGGCCTCGTGCTGACGCCGGTGTTCTACGCGGTGCTGCGCGTTCTGTCGCCGGCCCGGCTGCACCACGCGGGTCGCGAGCCCACCACGCTGGCGCATGCGCCCCCCGAAACGACGCCGACCCCGTCCGCAGGAGACAGCCATGCATAAGCCCACGTTGAACCTCTCCGGCGCAGCGGCGCTGGCGCTGACGCTGCTGGCCTCGGGATGCGCACTCGTCGGCCCCGACTATGTGGCGCCGCCACCGAAGCTCGACGCGAGCTTCATCGGCGCCGGCGCAGCGAAAGTCAACCCCGAGCCGGTCGCCGCCGACATCGCGACCTTCTGGCGCGGTTTCAACGACGCCGAACTGAGCGCGCTGGTCGAACGTGCGCTGCAGGCCAACGGCGACGTGCGCATCGCGCAGGCGCGGCTGCAGGAGTCGCGCGCCTTGCGCACTGAAGTCGATACGTCGACCCTGCCCAGCATCGGCGTCGAAGCCAACGCCAAGCGCTCGATCTCGCCGCCCTCGTCGGTGTTCCAGTCGAGCCGCAGCAAGCGAACCGGCTCGAATTTCGACGCCGCCTTTGTCGCCAACTGGGAGCTGGACTTCTTCGGCCGCGAGCGGCGCGCCAAGGAATCGGCAGCGGCCTCGGTCGGCGCCAGCGAGGCCGGGCTGGGAGCGGCGCAGACCAGCGTCGCGGCCGAGGTCGCGCGCAACTACCTCGAGGTGCGCGGCCTGCAGTTGCGTCACGCGGTCACCCAGGCAGCGCTGGCCAACCAGCGCGAGTCGCTCGCCATTGCACAGGCGCGCGTCGACGCCGGGCGCGGCACGCAGCTCGATCTCGAACGCGCACTGACGCTGACCGCCAGCACCGAAGCGGCGCTGCCCAGCCTGCAGGCGGCCATCGACATCGGCATCTACCGCCTCGCGACGTTGAGCGCGCAGCCGCCCGCCGAGCTGCGCGAGCGCCTGGCCACGCCGGCTCCGTTGCCGGGCTTGCCGGTCACCGACCTCGCCTCGCTACCGCTCGGCACGCCGCAGCAATGGATGGCGCGGCGGCCCGATGTCGCCGCTGCCGAGCGGCAACTGGCCGCGGCCACCGCCGAGATCGGCGTCACGGAAGGCGAGCTCTACCCGAGCATCAACG
>JARXKP010000350.1 GCA_030271615.1 Pseudomonadota bacterium | reverse complement strand
GGCGCTTTCGAGCACCTGCTGCGCAACAGCGTCACCCACGGCATCGAGTCGCCCGCGGCTCGCGTGGCCGCCGGCAAGGACGCGACCGGCGCGATCGTCGTCGCCGTCAGCCAGGACGGCAACGAAGTCAGCGTCGAAGTGCGCGACGATGGTGCGGGACTGGACCTCGACCGAATCCGCGGCAAAGCAGTGGCCAGCGGCTTGATCACGGAGGGCGCTGCCTTGTCCGACGGCGATCTGGCCAACCTGATCTTCACGCCCGGCTTCTCGACCGCCGACAAGGTCACCGAGCTGTCGGGCCGCGGGGTCGGCATGGATGTGGTGCGCTCCGAAGTCAACGCGATCGGCGGTCGCATCGAGACGGCCACCTCGTTCGGGCAGGGCACCGGCTTCAAGCTGGTGCTGCCGCTGACGACAGCGGTGACGCAGGTGGTGATGGTGCGTTGTGGCCAGCTCATCGTGGGCGTGCCTTCGCCGCTGATCGGCAGCGTGCGCCGCGTGCCGGTCGCCGAGATCGAGCAGGCTCACTTAAGCGGCGGCTTCACCGTGGATGACAGCGTGCTGCCGTTCTTCTGGCTGGGTGCGTTGCTGCAGACAAGTGCACGCAGCGCCGAGCCGGCCGGTCGAACCTGCCAGGTGCTGGTCGTGCGCAGTGCGTCGCAGCGCGTCGTGGTGCACGTCGACGACGTCGTCGGCAACGAGGAAGTGGTGGTCAAGAACCTCGGCCCGCAGTTGTCGCGGATGCCGGGTCTGGCGGGCATGACCTTGATGGCTTCCGGCGATGTCGTGCTGATCTACAACCCGGTGGCCCTGGCGACGCTCTACGGCAAGTCCGCTCGCGAGTCGACACTTGCCGCGCTGCGTGCTCCGGGGTACGGCATCGCGGATGTGTCCGCCGATGCGATCGCCGCGCAGTCGCTGGCGCCTCTGGTGCTGGTGGTCGATGACTCGCTCACCGTGCGCCGCGTCACCGAGCGGATGCTGCTGCGCGAGGGCTATCGCGTGATGCTCGCCAAGGACGGACTCGACGCGCTCGAACAGCTCGCGAGGGAGAAACCGGCGATCGTGCTCAGCGACATCGAGATGCCCCGCATGGACGGTTTCGACCTGGTGCGCAATTTGCGCGCCGACCCGCGCCTGCAGGACCTGCCCGTCATCATGATCACGTCGCGCATTGCGCAGAAACACCGCGACTATGCCGCGCAGCTGGGCGTCGAGCACTACCTCGGCAAGCCCTACTCCGAAGAAGATCTGCTGGCCCTGATTGCGCAGTGCACGGCCATCCCCATGGAGGCCTGAGCGGACGCACGCGCTCGGAGTCGACGTTTCCATGATCTTGCTGACCGACCGCATCGCTGAACTCACGAGTCATCGTGACCGAGAGTTGCTGGACACGACGCTGGCGGCGGCGATCAAGGATCTGATTCAGCCGCTCACGGTATCCATCCACCGCTGTGTCGGTGAAGAAGATGATCGACGCTGGCTCAATCGTGCGCGGATATGCATCGCCGATCCGGTGGCAACCGGCGACCGACTCTGGAGCGATGTCGCCACCCTTCCGAAAGTGGCCCCTGGCGAGGCGCGATACATCGCTTTCACCGAGCAGTGCGTGGTGTCTGTCCCGGGACAGTCTCACCTGACGGTGTTTCCGCTGCTGGGTGATTGCGAAGTGGACGGCGTCGTTGAAATCGAGACAGTCGATGCGCTCGATGACCTGGCACAGCGAACGATCGCTGGCGTGTTGCGCATCTACGGCAACTTCGAGCGCCTGCTCGATTACAGCGAGCGCGACACGCTGACCGGCTTGCTCAACCGCAAGACCTTCGACGAGAGCTTCATGAGGGCGACTGCCGACTTGGTGCCGGTCCTCGATCCAGGCGATGACCGTCGCGCTCGCGGCGCTGACGGTGGCTACTGGATCGGCGTCATCGACATCGATCACTTCAAACGGGTCAACGACAGTTTCGGGCACCTGATCGGCGACGAGGTGCTGCTGCTGCTCGCTCGCCTGATGGCCCGGAGTTTCCGCCTCCACGATCGGTTGTATCGTTTCGGCGGAGAAGAGTTCCTGGTGCTGATGCGCTGCCACGGCGCCGAGAATGCGGCCCTAGCATTCGACCGGTTTCGCAGCAACATCGAGCAGTTTCAATTCCCGCAGGTCGGCTGTGTCACGGTCAGCGTCGGCTTCACGGCGGTCCGGCCAGGCGACACGCCCACCGGCGCATTCGAGCGTGCTGATCAGGCGGTCTATCACGCAAAAAAGAGCGGTCGCAACCAGGTGTGCAGCCATGCCGATCTGGTGCAGAGCGGGCAACTCGTGGATGCCACCAAGGTGGGCGACGTCGAGTTGTTCTGAGATTGCTCGTCCTGCGCGGCAGGCCTACTTGGGGGCCGCCTTCACCACCGCGTAGCGCTCCAGCGTTTTGGCACGGGCGAGATCGTGCTGCACCAGCGGAAGCGGATAGTCACGCCCGAGCTGGATGCGGGCGTCGATCAGGTCCGCTGGGCGGGCCGTCCACGGCGCGTGGAGACAAACATCCGGCAGCGCCGCGAGCTTCGGCAGGTAGCGTCGGATGAACTTGCCCGCCGGGTCGAACTTCTCGCTCTGGCTGACCGGGTTGAAGATGCGGAAATACGGTTGCGCGTCGCAGCCGCTCGAACTCGCCCACTGCCAGCCACCGTTGTTGGCCGCCAGATCGAAGTCGTTGAGCTTCTCGGCGAAGTAGCGCTCGCCCCAGCGCCAGTCGATGCCGAGGTCCTTCACCAGAAAGCTCGCCACCACCATGCGCAGCCGGTTGTGCATGTAGCCAGTCTGGTTGATCTGCGCCATCGCCGCGTCGACCAGTGGGTAGCCGGTTCGGCCCTCGCACCACGCAGCGAACAAGGCCTCGGCGTGCTTGCCGTGCTCCCAGTGGATGCGGTCGTACGCATCCTTGAAAGCGCTCGTGACCACATGCGGATGGTGGTGCATCACCTGGTGATAGAAGTCGCGCCAGATCAGCTCCGACAGCCAGACCTCGGCGCCGCGCGAACCCTCCTGCATGCGCCGATGCGCCTCGCGGGCCAGCTGGCGGATCGATATCGTGCCGAAGCGCAGGTGCACCGACAGGTAGCTCGGTCCCTTGACGGCGGGGAA